>CAYUGC010000001.1:0-73876 GCA_964444085.1 uncultured Bifidobacteriaceae bacterium
GGCGATGTGCGGCAGCGCGATGTTCGCGATGGACGTGTCGAGCACCTCCATGAACGTCGCCAGCATCACGCCCAGGGCGATGAGCCACGGGCTGTGGCGCGGATGCCATTCCTGCTGCATGAGAAATCAATTACCGGCGGTTTTGCGGCCAGTGAAAAAGCGGAAGGCGAAGACGGCCGACGCATCCAAAGCCAATGCCAGCAGCACAATCGCCCAAACCGGCAAAACAAACTTGCTCACCTGCACGTCCGGCGTGACGGACAGGCCGGGGCCAATGACTTTGTCCGCCGGCAGCGGCTCGTCGAAAACGATTTTCACCGGCACGCGCTGGACGACCTTCACGAAATTGCCGCTGGCGTTTTCCGGCGGCAACAGGCTGAATGCCGCGCCGCTGCCGGCCTGCACGCTGTCCACGTGCGCGCGGAATTCCCGGCCGCCGAGCGCGTCAATCTCCACCGTCGCCGGCTGTCCGGGCGACATCTGCGCCAACTGTGATTCCTTGAAGTTCGCCACCACCCAGACTTCCGGCGGCACGAGGGACATGATCTGCTGGCCGGCTTGCAAATAGTCGCCGGTCTCTACGGCCTTGCGCGTGACGCGGCCGTCCGCCGGCGCAAATATCTTCGTGTAGGCCAGGTTAATCTTGGCGGCGGCGATGTTCGTCTGCGCCTCCTGCCATTGCGCCAGCACGGTGCCGACCTGCGCCCAGGCGGCGGCGAGCGTGCGATTGGCTTCCTCCACGCGCGAACCGGAGGCGACCACGTTTTCCCGCGCGGATTTCAAATCCGCCTGCGCCTTGGTGTTCGCGGCCTGCGCGGCGTCGAACTCCTGCTGCGAGACGGTTTTTTGCTTCAGCAAATCCCGCGCGCGATCAAAATCGGCCTGCGTTTTTTTGGCGGTGGACTCGGCGGCGTCCGCGTCGGCCTGCGCCTTGCGCGCGTCGGCCTCGGCGGTGGTGACTTTGGCCTGCATCAACTGCCAGCCCGCAAACATGGTTTTGTAGCTGGACTGCTGCGCTTCTGCCACCGTTTCTTTCTGCGCGACGATTATCGCGTAATCCGCCGGGTCAATCTCCACCAGCAGATCATTCGAGCGCACCATCTGGTTGTCCAGAACGTGAACGGCGGCCACCTGGCCGGCAATCCGCGGCGCGATGGAAACCACGTGGCCGGCGATGAACGCGTCGTCGGTGGATTCGTGCGTGAACACGTCCGCGAGATAGGAAATCCCGAAATACAGCAGCACCGCCAGCGCGAGGGCGGCGGGCCAGACGAAAAACGGCGATTGGAATTTTCCCGCCGGCGCGGCCACGGACGGCGCAGCGGCGGATTGGTCTTTATTCATGGCCTAAACTCGCTTTCGCTCCCACCGGTTTTTCGCCGGCGTGATCTTTGGCGATCAAAATGTAGATGGACGGCACCACCAGTAGCGTGAACAGCGTGCCGATGCTCATGCCGGTGACGAGGATGATGCCGATGGAATTGCGCGCCGCCGCACCCGGCCCGGAGACGAGCGTGAGCGGAAAGTTGCCGGCGATGGTGGCCACGGTGGTCATCAGAACCGGCCGCAGGCGTAGCATGGCGGATTCGTGGATGGCCTCCATTTTCGTGCGGCCCTGATGCTGGAGCTGGTTGGCGAATTCCACGATGAGAATGCCGTTTTTGGCGATGAGGCCGACAAGGGTGATGAGGCCGACCTCGGAATAGATGTTCATCGAAGTCGTCCAGCCGTCCGTCCAGAACGGGATGTTCGGGTTTGGCATTTTCCAGAAGCAGAACACCAGCGCGCCGAAAATCGCCAGCGGCACCGAGCCGAGAATGATGATGAACGGGTCGCGGAAGCTGTTGAACTGCGCGGCCAGTACCAGGATGATCAGCACGACGGCCATCAAGAAGGCTGGCAGAAACTTGTTACCTTCCGTGCGTAAAAACCGCGAGTCGCCGGTGTAATCCAGCTTGTAGCCGTTTGGCAGCATCTGGCGGCATTCGCCTTCGAGAAATTTCAGCGCGGTGTCCAGCGGCACGACGGCAAAGCCGCTCAACTTGACGGAGTTCAACTGCTGAAACCGGTTCAACGCGCGCGGCGTGGTGTGTTTTTCCAGATGCGCGAACGTGCTGACGGGAATCATCTGGTTTGCCGGCCCGCGGACGTAGGTGCTTTCCAACTGTTCGGCGTTCAACCGCGCGCCGCGCTGAAGCTGTGGAATGACTTTGTAGCTGCGGCCCGCGAAATTAAAGCGGTTCACGTAATTGCCGCCGACGAGCGCGCCCAAATCACCGCCGATGGCCTGCATGTTCAGGCCGAGCGCGGCCACCTTGTCGCGGTCAATCACCAACTCCACTTCCGGCTGGTCCACCTTCGTGTCCACGATGGGCGGAAAGGCGAACATCCCGTTCGTCGCGCATTTCAACTGAAGCTGCTGCGCAAATTTCAAAATTTCTGCCGGCTCGGCGGTGGCGGACAAAATCAGGTTCACCGGAAAATTTTCCCCGCCGGTCGGCAGCGGCGCCGGCGTGACCATCAGCATCCGCACGCCAGGAATATTGTTCACCATCGCCTGCACCTCCGGCACGATCTGGAAAACCGTCCGTTTCCGCTCGCCCCGGGGCTTGAGCACCATGCCGCCAAAGCCCTGATCCGGCATCGTGAGCTGAAAAATCTGTGCCGTCTCCGGGATCTTCGCAAACTCTCGCCCCGCCGCGTCCGCATAATATGAGACCTGGTCAATGGTCGCGTCCGGCGGCGTTTCCACGACGCCGAAGATGATGCTCTGGTCTTCCGCCGGCGCGGTTTCCTTCGCCTGCCAGGCCATCTGGAACATCGGAATCGTCAGCAAGGTTAACCCGATCCAGATCGTGTAAATCAACGGCCGCCGCGCCAGCGTCCAGTCCAGCACGCGCCCGTAGAAATTTTTCAGCCGGTCAAAATCGCGGTTGATGCGCCCGGCCAGGCCGTGCTCCTCGCGGTCGTGGTTGAGCAGCCACGATGCCATTACCGGCGACAGCGTCAGCGCGACGATGCCGGAGATGAATACAGCACCCGCGAGCGTCAGCGCAAATTCGCGGAACAGCGAGCCGGTCAGGCCGCCTTGAAACGCGATCGGCGCATACACCGCCGCCAGCGTGATGGTCATGGCGATGACTGGGCCGACGAGTTCGCGCGCGCCAAGCAGCGCCGATTCCAGCGGCGTCTTACCGCCGCGCACATGGCGCTCGACGTTTTCCACGATGACGATGGCGTCGTCCACGACGAGGCCGACGGCCAGCACGATGGCCAGGAGCGTGAGCAAATTCAGCGTGAAGCCGAGCGTCTGCATCAGGAACACCGCGCCGATCAGCGACAGCGGAATGGCCACCAGCGGAATCAGCACCGACCGCAGCGAGCCGAGGAACAGGAAGATTACCACCGCCACGATGACCAGCGTCATCACCAGCGTGCGTTCCACCTCGTGCAGCGCGTCGGCGATGTATTTCGTCGCGTCGTAGGCCACATACGCGTTGAGGCCGGCGGGCAAATCTTTTTGGATGAGTGCCATCTCCGCGCGGACGCGTTTGACCACGTCCAGCGAGTTCGCGTTCGGCAGCGCCCAGACGCCCATGAACACCGCGTGTTCGCCGCTGAAGCGCACCTCGCTGTCGTAATCCTCCGCGCCCAGCACCACGTCAGCGATGTCGCTCAAGCGCACGAACTGGTCGCCCGTCTGGCGTACAACGAGTTTTTTGAATTCCTCGACGGAGCGCAAATCGGTGTTCGCCGTTAGGTTCACCTGCATCAGCGAACCCTTGGTGTGGCCGACGGCGGAAAGGAAATTGTTTGCCGCGAGCACCTGGCGGACTTCGTTCGGGCTGATGTTGAACGCCGCGAGCCGGTCGGGCTTCAGCCAGATGCGCATCGCGAAGGTGCGGCTGCCGAGGATGTCCGCCTTCTGCACGCCTTCGAGCGCGGACAGGCGCGGCTGCACCACGCGCACGAGGTAATCCGTGATCTGGTTCGCCTCCAGCAACGGCTTGGTCTCCACCTCGCCCGCCGCGTTGGTGGTCCGGATGCCGGACGTGAAACTCAAGTAGCACGAGGCGAACTGGGAATCGGCGGTGGCGATGGTGAGCGCCGGGATTTCCGCTTCCGGCGGCAAATCGTTGCGCACCTGGTCCACCTTGGAACTGATTTCACCGAGCGCCTTCTTGGAATCGTAGTTCAACCGCAAATGCGCGGTGATCGTTGAAACGCCCAGCTTGGACGCCGATTCCATGTAATCAATGCCGTCCGCCGCCGCGATCGCGCGCTCCAGCGGCTGCGTGATGAAGCCGCGCACGAGATCCGCGCTCGCGCCGACGTAAACGGTTGTTACGGTGATCGTCGCGTTTTCGCTGCGCGGATACTGCCGGACATTGAGCGAACTGATGGCCTGCAAACCCGCGATGAGGATGAGCAGGCTGACCACCACCGCCAACACCGGACGGCGGATGAAAATATCCGTGAATGATTTCATGCGCGTCCGTTCAGGTGTTCGGCGGATTCGGCGTGAGCGACGGCTTGGGCGCCAGCTCGTTGTTTTCGCGCACGCTGACGCCGTTGCGGAGCTTGAACAGGCCGGCGGTCGCCACTTTGTCGCCCGCTTGCAGGCCGGTTTCCACGCTCACAAAATCGCCGTGCATCCGGCCCGTGCGGATGAATTTCTGCTGCGCCACGAGATTGGTGGAACCCGGCTTGCCGTCCGGCGTGATGACAAAAACCGAGTCGCCAAATGGCGCGCGCACGACCGCCGTGGACGGCACGGCCAGCACCGGTTTTTCCTCCGGCAGAACCACGCTCACGCGCACAAACATCCCGGCGCGGAGCAGTTCGCCGGCATTCGCAAACTTCGCGCGCACCCGCACGCTGCGCGTCACCGCATCAAGGTCGGGATTGATCGCGGCGAGTTCGCCTTCAAATTTATTCGTCGGATACGCGTCCAAAAACGCGCGCACCTGGAGGCCGGTCTGCAACCGCGCAAACTCCTGCTGCGGCAGCGAAAAGTCCACGAACACTGGCGCGAGCGATTGCAGCGACACGATGCCCTGGCCGACGTTGAGCTGTTCGCCTAGGTTCACCAGCCGGATCCCCAGCTTGCCGGCGAAGGGCGCGCGGAGGGTTTTCTTCGCGATGGTTGCGCGGATGCCGTCGGCATTGGCCTGCGCCTGCTTGAGCGTCGCCTCGGTCGCGTCGAGTTCCGCCGGCGAAACGGTTTTGTTCTCGATCAATTTCCGGTTGCGTTCGGCGTTTAGCCGCGCGAGTTCCGTCTGCGCCTCGGCGGCGCGCAACTGTGCCTCCTCGGATGAGGTGTCCAGCTTCACCAGTAAATCACCCTGCTGCACGAAAGCTCCGGATTCAAAGGCGATTTCCGTGACCGTGCCGGCGATTTCCGGCGCGACCGTTACACCCTGCACCGCGCTCACCGAGCCGACGGCGGGCAGCGTGTCCGGCCAGTTTTCTTCGTGCGCCACGGCGGACGCGACGGTTTCCACCGGCACCGGGAGCACGGTGTTGATGAGCGTTTTGATTTGCAGCGCCTTCACCGCCGCCAGCCCGCCGGCGACGACGACCACAATGATGATGCCTGACAATAATATTCGTTTCACTTTTTCTCCTTGGATTGAGTCCTCAATTTTTTCGCGCCCGCCTTCGGCTCCGCACCGGCCAGAAACAGTTGCACGATTTTCTTTGCCGTCAACCGATCCGGCTCGAAGTCCGGGCAAACCAGG
Source organism: uncultured Bifidobacteriaceae bacterium (assembly GCA_964444085.1). Lineage (GTDB taxonomy): Bacteria > Verrucomicrobiota > Verrucomicrobiia > Limisphaerales > UBA11358 > UBA11358. Next base: position 5,742 of record CAYUGC010000001.1, read on the forward strand.
TGTGCGACGAGGTGGAAATTCGCCATGCCGTAAAAGCCGAATGTCAGCTCCTCGCTGTCAAAACTTTTGTCCAGCTCGCCGTCTTTCTGGGCGCGCTTGATGAGCGAGCGGATGAATTCAAAATTGCGCTCGCACTTGTCGGCGTAGCAAAGATTCTCCGGCACCTCGCCCGGCGCGGCGAACATCGTCGCGAAGGAAATCCGCATCAGCTCGCGATGCTCGCGGAAATAAAGAAACAGCCCGGCGAGAATGTTTTCCAGTTGCACGCGGATGTCGCCGCCCGCCGCCGCCGCCTCGCGGAGGACGCGGTAGCGTTCGTCGTGCGCCTCATGAACCAGCGCCTTGAACAAGCCGGCCTTGTCCTTGAAATGGTAATACAGCGCGGGCTTGGAAACTTGTGCGTCGTCCACAATGTCCTGGACGGACGTGGCCGCATAGCCGCCGTTCGCGAAGCGTCTGAGCGCGGCGTGGAGGATCAACTGGCGTGTGTCGGAAGCGTCTTTGGCCATAACCTACCGAACGGTAGGTAACAGGCGGCAGTTTGTCAAATCAAAGTTGCCCGCCGGCTTTGCCTGAAAGCCCTTGGTGCAGCTTGGAATGGCGATGGCCGTAGGTGAAATAAATGACCAGGCCGATGATCATCCAGATGATGAGCCGCAGCCAGGTGTCGCCCGGCAGCGCGGACATCAGCCAGCCGCAGAAAAGAATGCCCAACGGCGCGACCAGCCAGACGGCGGGCGTGCGGAACGGACGGTGGATGCCTGGATTGATTTTGCGCAGCACCAGCACGCCGGCGCAGACGATGGCGAACGCCAGCAGCGTGCCGATGGAGACGAGTTCGCCCAGCAGGCCGATGGGAAACAGTCCGGCCACGAGCATCGCGACGACGCCGGTGAAGATTTGCGCGACCCACGGCGTCTTGAATTTCGGATGCACGGAGCTGAAGATTTGCGGTAGCAATCCGTCCTTGGCCATGCAGTAAAAAATGCGCGGCTGGCCGAGCAACATCACCAAAATCACCGACGACAAGCCGGCGATGGCGCCGATTTTCACGAGCGTCCGCAGCCACGCGAGGTTTTTGCCGAACGCGTCCACGGCCACGGCGATGGGCGCGGGAACATTGAGCGTCTGATAATTCACCACGCCGGTGAGCACCAGTGCGACGGCGATGTAAAGCACGGTGCAGATGCCGAGCGAGGCCAGCATCCCGATGGGCATGTCGCGCTGCGGATTTTTCGCCTCCTGCGCGGCGGTGGACACGGCGTCGAAGCCGATGTAGGCGAAGAAAATCACCGCCGCGCCGTGCAGCACGCCGCCCCACCCAAATTCGCCCGGCCCGGTGGCTGGCGGCACGAACGGATGCCAGTTGTGCCGGTTGATGAAGGCCAGGCCGACGGCGATGAAGGTGAGGATGACCATCATTTTGATGGCGACAATGACGTTGTTGAACGTGGCGGATTCCTTGATGCCGAGCACGAGCAGCAGGGTGACGGCCAAAATGATCAGCATGGCCGGCACGTTCAAAACGGCGGTGACCTGCACGAGTGTGGCCGGGTCAGCACCCGCCAGTTTGATTTGGTTCAACAAATCCGGATTGATGGCCGTCCAGCCGTCGTTGATTTTCAGAGAGGCGGCCAACGTGGCGGGGATTTGAACCAGATGCGTGCCAATGGCGGCGGAAAACTCCGGCGGAATGACGATGCCAAAATCTTTCAAAAACGAAACGACGTAGCCCGACCAGCCGACCGCCACGGTCGCGGCGGCAAACAGATATTCCAAGATCAAATCCCAGCCGATGATCCACGCGATGAATTCGCCGAGTGTGGCGTAGGCGTAGGTGTAGGCCGAGCCGGACATTGGGATCATCGCCGCGAATTCCGCGTAGCACAGGCCGGCGAACGCGCACGCCAGCCCCGCCAGCACGAAGGAAATCGCGATGGCCGGCCCGGCGTATTTCGCGGCGGCGTGGCCGGTGAGGACGAAGATGCCCGCGCCGATGATGGCGCCAATGCCGAGCGCGGTGAGGTTGACGGGGCCGAGCGCGCGTTTGAGGCGCGTGTCGTTTTTGGCCTCAGCCTGCAAGTCGGCAGCGTGTTTGCGTCGGAAAAGTTTCATGGGGAAATAACCGCTTCCATCGGGCCGGTTAAATGCCGCTTTCCACCGCCGCCGTCAAGCAAATGTCTGTCCAATCACGCCGTCACCGGCTTGCTGGCGAACAGGCTCTTGAACCACGCCCACGCGGCGCGCAGGCCGATATCACGGACGCCGGCGAAATTATAAATCTTCGCAATCTCCTCCTCATGTCCGCGGTAGCGTGGTGGCAGGAGGATCACGGTCTTGGCAGAGTCGCCCTCGATGCGGAGGATTTCGGAATAGAAAACGCCGCGCCCGGCCTCGTAATTTCCGGCGGGCAAAATGAGCGTTCGTGGCGGCAGGACGAGCCACGGACGGTAGTTGAAGACGAGTTCGCCCTTCTCACTGCGCGACAGTTTGCCATAGGTGCGCGTGGGGACCTTTTCAATTTTGCGGCCGAGGAACATTTTATTTTCCTTCGTATCAGGCTTGAAACGGCCTTTGCTGCCGGTGAAAAATTCCCAGATGAACACCAGCCCGAAGTGCGACAGCCGGAAGCTCCAGCCGGCGATGAGATAGGAAATCAAAATCACGATGAGCGCCCAAGCCGCGCCCAGCCACGGGTTGATGAACGCTGTGCCGGCGACGCTCGCAAGAATCGCCGTGCGAAAACCTTTGAGCGCCGCGTCCACGGTGGTGAACGGACTCAACAGGATCAAAATATTGATGGCATTCGACGCAAGGAAGACGATGAAGAATGCGGCCATCGCGATGGGCGTCATCAAGACATCGTAGAGCCAGTTCGGCATCGTGGCAGCGGCGAAACCAAGCGAATGCAGCGACGCGCCGGGCGCGGTGGTGGCGTTGACCTCGTGCAGCATGTTCACCACTACCGGCACGAACGCGCCGGTGGCGATGAGGCCGGAAACTTTGTGCTCGGCGGTTTCAATGATGTCGAACGGCTTTTTCAGAACCGTCGGGACGGTGATGCCTACGGTGTCCTTCAAAAAACACGCGCCGACGAGCAGCAGCGCCGGCACCCAGAACAGCGGGCTGGCGAACCACGGCAGCTTCTGCTTTTCCAAATCGGTCTTGGCCTTGAAATAATCATAAGCGCCCACCGCGCCCACGCCCATCAGCGGCGAGATCGCCACACCGGTGACCATTGAAATAGTTTCGCAAACTTTTTTCGCGGCAGGATTCGGATCGGCGGGTTTGGCGGCGGCGGTGATTTGCGCGGAGGCCGCCAGCGGCAGCCAGAGCAGGCCGGCGAGCAGAAGCAAAATCCGAGTTTTCCTCATGCGGACATCTTTTGCCCAACTGTTGTCGGCTGTAAAGCCCAATCCAATTAAATGAAATCGCGTGTTGACTTCATGCGCCCGTTTGATAGTTTCCACGTCCCTTTGTTTAGGATTTTGAAATGAAAACGCATTTGCCGAAAGTAAATCTGGACCAGCGCAAGTGGCACGTCATTGATGCCGATGGCGCTGTCCTTGGCCGCTTGGCCGTGCAGGTAGCCGACATTTTGCGCGGCAAAAACAAACCCGTCTATACGCCGCACCTCGACGCCGGTGACTTTGTCATCGTCATCAACGCTGAAAAAGTGCGCCTGACCGGCAAGAAAGAGACCGCCAAGGAATACATGAGCTATTCTGGCTGGAAGGGCGGCGAAAAATACGCCACCGTCGAGCAGGTGCGCGCCAAGCAGCCCGAGAAGCTGATCGAACACGCCGTCAAGGGCATGATTCCGAAGAACCGCCTCGGCCGCGTGCTGCTCACCAAACTGAAAGTGTTCAAAGGCCCGAAACACGATCACGCCGCGCAAACGCCCGCCGTGCTCAAGGCTGCTAACTAATTTTTTGTATGGCTAAAACAGCAACCATAGAATTCCTCGGCACCGGTCGTCGCAAAACGGCCATTGCCCGCGTCCGTCTCGCGACCGGCAGCGGCAAGATCACCGTCAACGGCCGCGCGTTTGAAAACTATTTCCCGCTGGACACCCAGCGCGCCACGGTTTCCTCGCCGCTCACCATCACCAACACGGCTGACAAGCTCGACGTGCGCGTGAACGTGGTCGGCGGCGGTCCGCTCGGCCAAGCCGGCGCGACGCGCCATGGCATTTCTCGCGCGCTCCTGAAATTTGACGCCACGCTGCGCCCCGCGCTGAAGGCGGAAGGTTTCCTCACGCGCGACCCGCGCGAACGCGAACGCAAAAAATACGGCCAGCCCGGTGCGCGCGCCCGCTTCCAGTTCTCGAAGCGTTGATCGCAACGGAAAGTTTCAAAACCCGCTGGCAAAATTGCCGGCGGGTTTTTTATTGTCAGCAATCTCCTCATCCTCATCGTCATTCTCATATCAAAAAAAGAATGACGATGAGCACGGGGATGAGAATGATGTTAATTTCGTGTGTTTCGTGTGTTTCGCGGTTAAGATTTTTTGAAAATGAAAATGAAAAAAGTCGCCATCGTTGGTGCCTCCGGTTACTCCGGCGAAGTCCTCGTGCAGTTGCTCCTCAACCATCCGCACGCAGAACTCGTCGCCGTCACCTCGCGCCAGAACGCCGGGCAGACGCTCGCGCAGGTGTTTCCAAAATTTGCCAGCCACCCGAAATCCAAGACGCTCCGCTTCGTTGAGCCGAACGCCGAAGTCCTGGCGAAGCAGGCTGATGTCGTTTTCCTTGCGCTGCCGCACGGCGTCGCCGCCGAATACGCCATCCCGCTCATCAATGCCGGTTGCACCGTCATTGATTTGAGCGCTGATTTCCGGCTCCGCAACGCGGACATCTACAAGGAATTTTACGCACACGACCATCCCGCGCCGGAACTGCTGAAAAAATCCGTTTACGGTCTGCCGGAATTTTATCGGGAAGAGATTAAAAAATCCCTACTCATCGCGTCGCCCGGCTGCTATCCGACGAGCATTTTGCTGCCGACCATTCCGCTGCTGAAGGCCGGACTGATCAAGCCCGCCGGCATCATCGCCGATTCCATGAGCGGCGTCAGCGGCGCGGGCCGCAAAGCCGAGGTGGACTATCTGTTTTGCGAGTGCAACGAAAGTGTGCGCCCTTACGGCGTGCCGAGGCACCGCCATTTGTCGGAGATCGAGGAACAGCTTTCCTTCGCCGCCGGCACGAAAGTGACGATCCAGTTCACGCCGCATTTGATTCCCGTGAACCGCGGCATTTTGACAACACTTTATCTCGCGCCGTCGGAACATTTCAACGATGCCGCCGGTGCGGAGGCGCTTGGCAAAAAAATCGCCGCGTGTTACCAGTCGGCCTACGCCAACGAACCGTTCGTGCGCATGCTCGAAGGTAAGGCGCTGCCCGACACTAAAAACGTCGTCGGTACGAACGTCTGCGAAATCGCGTGGCGGCTTGATCCGCGCACCGGACGGCTCATCGTGATGAGCGCCGAGGACAACGTGGTCAAGGGCGCGAGCGGCCAGGCTGTGCAAAGCCTGAACATCCTGAGCGGCTGGCCGGAAACCGCCGGCTTGGTTTGAATTTGAAATCTCAAATTTCAAATTTGAAACCGTCCGCGCCGTCCACCACGTGGAACGCCGCCGAATACGCGGCGAACTCCGCCGTGCAGCAAAGTTGGGCGCGCGAACTTATCGCCGGGATACACTTGCGCGGCGACGAGCACATCCTCGACATCGGCTGCGGCGACGGCAAGGTGACGGCGGAACTCGCCCGCGCCGTGCCGCGCGGTTCCGTGACCGGCACCGACGCCTCGGCGGAAATGATCGCCTTCGCCAAAAAGACTTTTCCGCCAGCCAAGGTTTCAAATCTGAAATTTGAAATCACCGACGCGCGGAAAATCAGTTCCAAAACCAAGTTCGACGTGGTCTTTTCCAACGCCGCCCTACACTGGGTGGACGACCACGAGGCGATTTTGAGCGGCGCGGCGCGCGTGCTCAAACCAGGCGGACGACTGGTCGTCTCGTGCGGCGGCAAAGGCAATGCCCACGACGTTTTTCTCGCGCTGCGGCCGGAGATGAGGCTGAAGCACTGGCGCGAATATTTTCGCAAGATGCCGATGCCATATTTTTTCTACGCGCCGGGCGATTACGAAAAATGGTTGCCGAAATTCGGTTTCAAAATCCACGCGCTGAAACTCGCGCCGAAAGACGCGGCTTACGCCGGCGCGGACGGTTTAGCGACCTGGCTGCGCACGACGTGGCTGCCGTTCGTCCAGCGCGTACCGGAAAATCTGCGCGAGGAATTTATCGCCGCCGTGACGCAGCGTTACCTCGCCAAACATCCTCTGGACGCGGACAACAAAATCCACGTCCGCATGGTGCGGCTGGAAATCGAGGCGGAGAAGATTTAACCATCAAGAAACTAAGCAACGAAGGCCGGAAAAAACTTTGTTCCTTGGTTTCTTTGTTGTTCAATTTTTGAAAATGAAAATGCAGTTCAAAGAAATCAGCGGTTCCATCGTCGCGCCCACCGGCTTCCTCGCCAGCGGCGTGTTTTGCGACATCAAAAAACTCGGCACCGGCAAAGGCTCGAACAAAGGCCAGAAGCGCGATCTCGCGCTCATCGTCTCCGAGACGCCCGCGACCGTCGCCGGCATGTTCACCACCAACCAGGTTTGCGCCGCGCCGGTGAAAGTTTGCGTGGAGCGCATGAAAAAAGGCACGGCGCAAGTCGTCGTCGTCAATTCCGGCAATGCCAATGCCTGCACCGGCAAGCAAGGCATGGCGGATGCGAGCGAAATGGTTTTGTTCACCGAAAAAACGTTGGCGCTATCCGCCGGCCGCGCGCTGGTCGGCTCGACCGGGCGCATTGGCGTGACAATGCCGATGGACAATGTCCGCGCCGGCATCCTCGAAGCCGCGATGGAACTCGGCACCACCGCCGCGCACGCCGACCGTGCGACGGAAGCCATCATGACCAGCGACACCAAGCCGAAACAGGTCGCGGTGGAATTCAAGCTTGGCGGAAGACGCGTTCGCATCGGCGGCATTTGCAAAGGCGCGGGCATGATCCAGCCCGGCATGAGCGCGACCGGCGCGCGACCGGCGGCGTTGCCGCACGGCGGCCTGCACGCAACGATGCTTGGCTTTATTACGACCGATGCTGCCGTGGAGCAAAAAGTTTTGCAGGTGGCGCTGCAGGAAGCGGTGGCGCACAGTTTCAACCGCATCACTGTGGACGGCGACATGAGCACGAACGACACGGTGCTCGTTTTGGCCAACGGCTTGGCCGGCAACAAACCGCTCACGGCCAAAAGCCCGGAACTGAAAACTTTCCAAGCCGCGCTGAATCACGTCTGCCTCGAACTTGCGAAGAAGATTGTCCGCGATGGCGAGGGCGTTCACCGCGTTGTGACCGTGCGCGTGAATGGTGCGAAGACGATTCAAGACGCCGATGCCGTCGCGCGCGCGGTCGCGAACAGCGCGCTGGTGAAGACAAGCTGGCACGGCGGCGACCCGAACTGGGGCCGCATCATTGACGCCATCGGCTATTCGCCGGCGACGGTGGAGGAGGAGAAAATTGACATCGGTTATTCCGCAACCGGCAGCAAAAAGATTCTCTGGAGTCTCAAGCGCGGTCAGCCGACGAAGGCGACGTTCAAGCAGCTTTGCGCTGCGGTTGCGCCGAGGGAATTTGAACTGCACATCAATCTGAACCTCGGCAAGGCGAACGCGGTGATGTATGCCGCCGATCTGACCGAGGAGTATGTGGATTTCAACAAGGGCGACGTGACGGACGCCAGTTCACTGGGCGGCTGATTTTCAGCCACAGATGAAACACGGGTTCTGAAAATAAAAAAGCCGCTGGAAAAATCCAGCGGCTTTTGGTTGCGCTTGAAGGTCAGCCGGCTTTTACGCTTGCCCACGGCTGTGATACATCGCCACGAGCGCGGCACCGATGGCCTGTGAAAGTTCACCGAGTTCCGCCGGCACGATCTTGATGGTTTTTTTCTGCGGTGCCCAGAGATACGGTTGCGCGGCGGCGCGGATGCCGTTCATGTAACGATCGCGGAATTCCGGCGTGGTGGCCTCATGGTCCATCAATCCGCCGCCAATGACCACAATGCCGGCGTCGAACGCCATTGAAAGATTCGCGACGTGGATGCCCATGACGCGCGCCTGAAAGTCAAAAATTTCCAGCGCCAGCGCGTCGCTCTTTTGGGCACGGGTGCGGAGCGAAAGGACTTTTTCCTTGATGGGCGTGGCGGATTTCGCAAGTTCGTGTTCGGGATGGCGCTTGATGAATTCGGCGAGCAGTTGCGGCAACCCGGAAATCGTCGTGTAAGCCTCCACGCAGCCCCAGTCACGACCGCAGCCGCAGGTGAAGGGCGTGCTGCCGCCCAAGCCAAGGAGGTGCAACGGCACAGGCATATGGCCGGCTTCCATGCCGGCGAGCGTGTCGCCGTCGAGGCAGAGTCCGTCGGCACCGACGAACGCCGCGCCGAGGCCGGAGCCGGGCATGAGCATCAGCACGGTGGCCTTGGAATCGCCGCGCGCCAGCCGCGCCTCGGCCACGCCCCCGTAGTTGCCGTCGTTGCCGCAGACGAGCGGCAGTTCGCGGCCGGCCTGCTTCGCAAGGGCGTTTTTGTAGTCGGTATAAAAGTCCCAACCCGCGAAGCTCTTCGGTAAATTTGGCGTATTGCTCCAAACGCCGTAGCGTTCATACGGGCCGGGAACCGCGAGGCCGACGCCGGCGACCTGCGACCATTGTAGATTATTTTGCGCAAGGAATTCGCCGGTGCCGGAAATCCACGCATGGATGACGGCTTCACGGCCCTTTTCCGAACTGGTGGAACGCTGGAGTACCTTGCTGGAAACCGGCTCGCCGTTTTCCCAGACGGCGCAAAATTTGGTGGTGGTCGCGCCGCTGTCCGTGCCGATGAAGACTTTATTGCTCATGGATGAAATATAACTGCGGGTAAGGGTGGCAAACGTCGCCGCGCTTGCCAAAATAATTCTGGCATCCAATCGTGCTTTATCCTGCGACCGCCTTGGTGATGCTTGACTTATGCGATCCCACTCGGTCAGGTCAAAGTGCGTCGTTTTTATTTTTGCCGCGCTGGCCGCCGTGCAAGCCACGGCGGTCAGCGTGGTTTTCATCGGCACGCTCGTTCACGCGAGGCTGGCAGCCTTGTCCCGGAATTGTGGGCTACTGCGGTGCCTGAGGCTTGACTTGCTGGAGCGGCGTAACAAGCTGATGGCGTGAGTCCGTTGCTGTGGCATGTCGCCCATACCCGCCCGCGCCGGGAGAAAAAACTGCTCCAATTTTGCGAGCGGGAAAAGCTCGCCGCCAGCCTGCCGTGCTTCGCGGCGGCGCACCAGTATCGCGGCAAGGCGGTGATCTTCCAGAAGCCGCTGTTTCCAGGCTATGTTTTCCTGAACCTCGCAGCCGGACAGCGCGACGTGATTTTGCAGAACAAACACCTCGCCGCGCTGCTGGAAATTTCTGATCAGGAATTGTTCGTCCGCCAACTCGATGAAATCCACCGCGCGCTGGAAACTAATCTGGCAATCCGCCTCGCGCCGGACATCGGCGAGGGCCGGCGCGTGAAAATCAAGTCCGGCCCGCTGCGCGGCGTCGAGGGCTGGGTGGAAAAACGCCACGGCGTGAACACCGTCCTGCTACGGCTAGACTTCATCGGCCAGGCCGCCGACGTGAAGCTGGACGCGGCGGATTTGGAATTGAGCTGATGCGGCGGAATTGTTTCCGCGCTTAAGGCTGCTTGAGGCTCACCGCGCGGTAGAACTTTTTGTCGGTTGCCGAGGAGTTTTCATCCGTGAAGACGAACGGCGCGGTGTTCGTTTGCACTGAGGTCCAGTTCGCCAAGTCGGAGGAGGATTGCACGGCGTATTGACTGCCGGCGGTGCCGGTTCCGGTGACGGTGAAGGAGAAATGGCCATCCACCACGCCCGCCGATTCCAAGTAAGCCGGAGCCGCCGGTGTGGGCGAGACGGAAGTGACCGCCGCTTTGGCGACCGCGTTGGGCACCAGGTTTTGCGGCAGGACGGTCACGGTAAATTTTTGCGAGGTGGAGATTTTTTTGAGGCCGCTTTGAACGGTGACCGTCACTGTGATGGTCGCCGTGCCGCTGGCCTTAGCCAAGGGTTTGAAGGTCAGCGTGCCGATGGAGTCGGGGCTGGCATAAACGACCTTCGGGGCGCGGATGAGCTTGGGATTGCTGGATTTGGCGGTCACTTTCATCTTGGTCAGCACCGATTTTTTGCTGCTGGCCGTTTGCAGAACCGAGCCCGGCGAGATGCCGGTGAGCGCCACCGCCTGCGCGGGCGAACCCAATCCCAACGTGACATCCGCCAGCGGATCAAGTGTCGGCAAATTGTTGGTAGCCACGACCGTCACGGTGAAACTACGGGACACCAGGTTGTTTTGCGCCGCGCCGTTGTTGACGGTCACCGTGATGACCACCGTGCCGGTCATGTTGGTCGCCGGCGCAAATGCCAGCGTGCCGGCGCTGTCGGGGCTGTTGTAATTAATTACCGGGGCCGGAATCAGCGCCGGGTTGCTGGAAACCGCCGTGACATTCAACCCCTGGCCGCTGCCCAAGCTGATGCCGGTGAGGTCGATGGTTTGCGCCCCGGCATTTTCGTTGATGGCCAAATTATTTAGCGCGTCAAGCGCCGGCGACTGGTAAACCGGTGCGGGCGGCGCGGGCGGGGTGACGACGGCATTCGCGGTGACGGCGGTGGCCTCGTCGGAAAAATCGCTTTCCACGCCGTCCGCGCCGTAGGTCGTTGCGGCAAAAAAGTAAGTCGTGCCGTCGGCTAGCCCGGCGATGACCGTGCTGGTGACGTTGCCGACATCCACGGAGTTCGTGTAAGTGCGGCTCGCGCCGCCGTAGTAGATTTTGTAGCCGGCCACATTCGCGTCCGGGCTGGGGTTCCACGCGAGCGGGACGGAGACATCGGCGATGGCGGACAGTGCAGTGAACGCCAGTAAAAACGCCAACCAGCGCAGCGAAGATTTCTTCGCACCGGTTTTTTGGATTGTCGCTGGCCGCATCACAGGTGGCCTATTGCATAACGACTGCCAATAAACTTCCGCCGGCGTGGAAAAACGCGTTTTCCGCTCCCGGTTGACGGCGGTGGAAAATTTGGGCGGATTATTCCGCGCATATTCAGGGGTTTTGCGGGGTTTTCCGCCGTCGGAAATTTTCTGGAAAATTTTTCAGACGGCGCGGCGGAAGTCTGGAGGTGAAAGTGTTCAAGACAATTCTGTCAGCTCTGTCCTGAAAAAATACACAAGATTTGGGCGGCCGAAATCCGCTGAAAACGATGGGAATTTGGACCGGCAAACCGCCCGGATACCCGGCGCAAATGTCTTGTGTTTGCTTCGGAATCGGGCTAAATGTCGTCAGATTTGGGAAGCCGTGGGTTCCCGGATGGCCGGAAGCATCACGGAAAACGACGCTTGAACCAGCCCGACCATTTGTCTTTGCGCCTCATGCGCCTGAAATCCCCGGAAGAACTGGAGTTCAAGGGGGACGCGCTGAATTTTTTGTTCGGCAAAAGCGGCGCGGGCAAATTCGCCTCGCCCCGCGCCACGCACCGGCTGGCGGCGGGCGATGTCCTCGTTTTCAATGGCGTGACCGGCGGTAAAAGCGGCGTGGGCGATGGCAAGAATGAATTTCAATTCTGGAACTTTTCCGTCTCCTTTGAAAACCTGCTGCCGCTGTTCGCCAGCCACGAAATCAGCCTGCTGCACCACCTCGCCGAAAACCTCAAGGCTACCCGTTTTTTTGCCGCGCGCACGCCGCTGGCGGCGGACTGCCAGCGGCTGCTCGCGGAGGTGCCGGCGGATTTTAACCTAGACCATCGCGGGCAGTTGCTCCGCATCGCCGCCAGCGTTTTGGCCTCTGAATTCAAGGTGATTCAGGCGCAGCGCGGCGCGGACGCCGGGCCGGACGACCACGTCGCCCAGGTGTTCGAAAAGCTGTCGGTGTCCGACCTCATCAACCTTTCCGTCGGCGAGCTGGCGGGCCGGTTCAGTTGTAGCCGCCGACATTTGAACCGGCTGTTCCACCAGCATTTCGGCGTGTCCGTGGCGTCGTTGCGCATGGAGATGCGGCTGCTCAAGGCGGTCTCGTTGTTGCGCGACGCGAAGGCTAAAATCATCAACGTCGCCGAGGAGTGCGGCTTTAACCATCTCGGCCTGTTCAACACCTGTTTCAAGCGGCGCTTCGGCGTCAGCCCCGGCCAGTGGCGCAAGTCCGCCCTGAAGGCCGAGGATGCGTCGCTGCAAAAAATGGACGACGCCAAAACTACGGCACCGCTGCCGGCCATGCTGGGTGCGGTCGCCAGCAAGATCAGCGGCGGCCCGGAAATCCTGGCCGATTTGCAACGGCGGAACCTGTTGTCGGCCGGACCGGCGCGGGCAATCGAATGAAAACCATGTGTTTCGGCAAGGATTGTGCTTCCGCTGGAGGCGCAATCAGAGGACAATTTGAAAAAACTTATGCGATCAACCGCTAAACTTATTGCCGTGCTGTCGCTGCCGGTGCTCGCGACAGTTTCCGCGACGGCGCAGGAAGCCGTCCGCAACGTCCAAGCCGGCGACGCGGCGGCCACGACGCGCATCATCCAAACAGATCCCGACCAGTCGAAAGATTACACTTTTAAGGACGGTGATTTCCGAATGTTGCTCCAGCCGTCACTCGGCTTGGTTTGGAACGACAACGTCGGACTCTCGCGCAACAATGTCATCAGCGACGTCATCGTGCGGCCGTCGGTCGGACTCGTAGCCAGCTATCCGCTTGCGCAGAACAACCTTCTATTTATTGATATTTCGCTGGGTTACGACTGGTATTTGCAACACACGGCGTTGAGCACGCTGGCCTTGGATTCATCTTCCGGCACGGGGCTTTCCTTCGACCTCGGCGTGCAGGACTTTAATTTTAATTTTCACGACTGGATAAGTTACGTCCAGGATTCCGCGCAGACACCGAACGCGGCGAATACGGCCAACTACGGCACGTTCCGCAACACCGCCGGCGTGCTGGGCACCTGGGACATGAACCAGGTGGTCTTGTCGCTTGGCTACGACCACGAGGACGTGCTGGCCACGAGCAGCTCGTTCAACAGCATCAATCACTCGGCGGAAATGCTCAACGTCCGCGCTGGTTTGAAGGTGAGTTCGCACCTGACCACGGGCGTGGAGGGCACGGCGGCATTCACGACTTACGAGCAGTCGGTCTTGAACGGCAACGCCGCCTACACCGCCGGCGGCTACGCGGATTGGCATCCGGGCAAGGCGTTCGCGGCCACGGTGCGCGGCGGGTTCACGACTTATCAATTTCAGAATACCAGCAAGGCGTCCGGCACCAATGCGTCAATCCACACCGGCAATCTGAATTCCTGGTATGGCAGCATCCTCCTGTCGCATCAGCCGCGCGAATCCTTGAGCTATTCGCTGGAGGCCGGCCACGAGGTGCAGCTTGGCATCCAGTCGGACTTGCTGGAGGACTGGTATGTCCGTCCGAGCATCACTTGGAAAATCATCAAGAACATGAATTTCACCACCGCGTTATTCTACGAGCACGGCGAACAGGGCGTCGCTGACAAGGGCGGCAACCTGCGCGAAAATTTCGACTGGTATGGCGGCCAGTTGCTCCTCCAGCAACGGCTGACCAAGCGATTTACGGTCGGCGCGATTTATCGCCTGACCCTGCGCGCTTCAGACTCAAAAACATCGAACCAGGGCTACACGCAAAATCTCATCGGACTGCAACTCACCTATCATCCGCAATGAACCGCTGTCTCCGCCAATTTTCGCGCTTCGATTTGACGTGGTTCGGCCTCGTCGCGCTGCTCGCGTTTTTGCTGCCGGGAAATTCGTTCGCGGCAGACACCAACAATTTCGCGATGGACAACACGGCGCTCCGCGTCGGCGCGATGGACGACAAATACCGGCTGTCCGTCGGCGACCAGTTGAGCTTTCAGGTCATGGAGGACGAGGAAGACCCGAAGTTGCTCACCGTCACCGATTCCGGCGACTTGCAGGTGCCCAATATCGGACGTTTTCCGGCGGCGGGCAAGACGTGCAAGCAACTGGCCGCCGGCCTCAAGGTGGAGCTGGAAAAAACTTATTACTACCACGCCACGGTCATTGTGACGGTGGACGCCAAGCCGCGCAGCAGCGGCAAGATATACATCGTCGGCGCCATTCACGGGCCAGGCTCGCAGGACATTGGAGGCGACGAGACGCTGACCGTGAGCCGCGCCGTCCTGCGCGCCGGCGGATTCACGGAATTTGCCGACCAGAAAAATGTTCGCGTCACGCGCGCCCCGGCGGCGGGCGGCGCGGACGCGAAGAAGGTTTTCACCGTGAACGTCGCCCAGGTTTTTGAGAAGGGCAAAACCGAGAACGACCTGGAGTTGCTGCCCGGCGACTTGATTTTTGTGCCCGAACGGATGATCCGGTTTTGAACCGCATGAAAGATTTGATCCCCATTTCGCCTTCGGATTCGGGCCTGCAACTGCTGGAGCCGATGCGGGCGGGCGGCCAGGAACCGGCCGCGCCCAAGTTCCGCATCCAGAAACTGTGGATGTTTCTGCGCCAATACTGGTGGATTCCGGTGGCCGCGCTGACATTGAGTTTGAGCGTGGCCATGGTGATTTTTTTCCGCACGCCGCCGGTGTTTTTTTCCGTCGGCAGCCTGTGGGAGACGGAGAAATTGCGGTTGCCCGACGGCGCGGCGTTCGCCGAGGATCGGGACCATTACCTCGGCACGCAGAACGATGTGCTCCGCAGCAAAATCCTCCGCGACCTCACGTTGACCCGGCTGCGGGCGACGGATACCAACAGCATCATCCTCGACGAGAACGGCGACCCGCTGGCGGTCGAGGTCGAGGTGGATTCCGCCCCCAAAAGCTCGGTCTATCTCGTGCAGGCCTCGAGCGCCAACCCGGCGTTCACGCCTCGCTATCTCAACGCGCTGATGGAGCAGTATCTGGAATATCGCAAAAATGTCCGCAGCCGCGTTTCGTCCGGCACGCTCGCCTCGATCTCCGAGCAGGTGCAGCGACTCGAACGCGACATGAAGCAGGGCCAGGAGGCGCTCAACGAATACGAGCGCAGCAACAACTTCACGATGATGGCGGAAGAAAGCGCGCAGGAGGTCGCCTATCTGACGAAGCTGAAAACCGAGCTGTCCGACTACCAGTTACAATACAAGCTGCTCGCCGCGAAGGAACTTGAGGACAACTCCGGCGACGCCAGCCGGGCGAACTCCAAGGACACCATTTTTGACACGTTGAACAATAACAGTTCCGCCCGCAATGCCGGCGGCGACCGGGCGAACGCGGACAAGGAAATCAAGCTGCTCAAGCTGGAACGCGCGCGGCTCGCCAAAAACCTGCGCCCCACCCATCCCAAAATGGTCAAGCTGGACCAGGACATCAACCGTGCCGAGCGGCTCGTCGAGGTTTATCACCGCCAAAGCCAGGACCAGATCGCCGCCGCGCGCGAGGCGCTCCAGATCAAAATTGACAGCCTCGACCAGGCCGTCAAGGACTGGGAAAACAAAATCGCCGGCGTCAACGAGCGCATTGCCGTCGCCGACGGTCTTAAGCAAAACGTCCTGCGGAATCAAGGCCTTTACGACCGCCTGACCGCGCTGCTGCAAAACGTGGACATCAGCCGCAACATTGATCAGGAAACGCTGGCCATCCTCGAACCCGCCTCGCCAGCAAGGCGTTCCTATTCGCAGGCCAAAACGATGCTGACGCAGGCCTTCATCGTTGGGCTCGGCCTTGGTCTGGGTATCGTCTTTCTCATCACCTTGCGCGACGACCGGTTCAATTCCATGAGCGAGGTCACCGAGCGTTTCGGCGACACCGTTGTCGGCCAGGTGCCGGAAATGCCGGAGCTGGCGCAGCCCGGCCCGCTCGTCCTGCTGCACGACAACGACGACCGGCATATGTTTGCCGAGTCGTATCGCAATCTCCGCTCCGCGCTGCTTTACCTCACCGTGGACGGCAAGCGACCGCGCGTGCTGCTCGTCACCAGCGCGGTGCCGAACGAGGGCAAGTCCACCATCGCCACCAACCTCACCCGCGCGATGGCGCTCGGCGGCTCGAAGGTGCTGCTGATTGACGGCGACCTGCGCAAGGGCCACATTCACGACCGGCTCGCGGTGCCATCCAAGCCTGGCCTGCACGAACTGCTCCGCCGGCAGGCGGAGCTGGAAGCCGTCATCCAAAAAACCGACCTGCCAAATCTTTTCTTCATCGCGCGCGGCAACGTCTGCCGCAATCCCGGCGATTTGTTTTTACAGCCGCTGTTCGATGAACTGCTCGCGCAGCTTCGTGAGCAATACGATTACATCGTGCTGGATTGCAGCCCGGTGTTCGCGGCGGACGATTCCTCCACGCTCGCGCCGAAGGTGGACGGCACGCTGTTTGTCGTGCGCAACCAGTTCACGCACGCCCGCGCCGTGCGCGAGGCGCTGGAGCTTTTGTTCCAACGGCAGGCGCGCGTGCTCGGCCTGATTTTGAACCGCGCGGACTCGACCGCCAGCAATTATTACTCCTACAAATACGCGGAGTATTACGCGGTCAATACCGAGGCGGCGGACGATAAAAAATCTTGAGGCCAATAGGGCTTCAAACTCCGGGCAACCGGCGATGGGCGAACCAAGCCGTTGCCCGGCTTTCGGGAGACCAGGCGGTAATTCTCCCGGACGCAGATGAAAAAACCAGATAACCGGCGTGTAGATTCCCGGCGCAAAATCGCGCTGCGAATTGACCGGGACGAAGTCTGCCCGCAAATATTTTTGACCTGAACCATGTCCATGCTGTTTTCATTTTTCCGGCTGCTCAAGCGCTGCTACCGCATGGCGCTGCCGTATGGCCGCGCGAAAATGCTCGGCGTGCTGGGATTGATTTTGTTCAACGGCGTGCTGCAGCTCGTCGGCGTCACGTCCGTCTTTCCGTTCTTCGCGCTCGCCGCCGACCCGGAACGCCTGCAAAAATCCGCGCTCGGCAGCCGGATCTTGCACCAACTCCCGCCGCTCACGACCAATCAACTGCTGGTCTGGGCCGGCGGCTTCGCCATCGCGATGCTCGTCATTGCCAGCATCGGCAGTCTGGCCAGCGAAGTCCTGCGCATCCGCTACGCCTACGGCTTCTGTCACTGGTTGCGCGGGCGTTTGTTTGAATCTTACGCCAGCCAGCCGTATTCATTTTTTCTCCGCCGCAACACCGCCGAGCTAAACCAGCGGATGTTTGACGTGCAGATGTTCATCCAGAACGTCCTGCTGCCCGTCGGCGAAATCCTGACCCGGCTGGTCATCGTCGTGCTGCTCATCGCCGCCGTCTTCGTGGTGCAGCCGTGGGTGGCGCTCGGCTCCGCCGTCATCTTCGGTGGATTTTATCTGCTCGTCTTTGTCTGGTTGCGTCCCCGCACCCGGGCCGTTTCCAACGGCCTGCAATTTCACACGGTGGGATTTTGGAAAAACACCAGCCAGTTTTTGCAGGGCATCAAGACCGTGCTCGTCCATGGCAAAAGCCGGCACTTCATGGACCGTGCGCTGGAACACTCCGCGCGCATCGGCGATTTCTCCAGCAAGATCCCGATCTACAGCAACGGCCCGCGCTACCTCATCGAGCCCATTGCGTTCGGCGGATTGATGGCCGTCGTCGTGTTTCTCGCGCTGCGCGGACGTTCGTTCTCCGACATTTTGCCCAACCTCACCGTGATGGCCTTCGCCGGCTACCGATTGCTGCCCGCGCTGCAACTGCTCTACGCCCAGCTCGTCACCATCGCGGCGAACAACTACACGTTGAAGCAGCTTGAAGAGGAAATTCTCGAAATCGAAAAACTGGTTCCGACCACCACTGCCGCTGCATCCGCCGCGCCATTGAAGTTCCAAAACAAATTGCGGCTGGAGCAAATTGCCTTCCAATACGCCGGCGCGACGGCTCCGGTGCTGAAAGATTTTTCCATCGAGATCGCGAAGAACGAATCCGTCGGCATCGCCGGCTCGTCCGGCTCCGGCAAATCCACGCTGGTGGATTTGATTCTCGGATTGCACCAGCCACAGTCCGGCGCAATCCGCGTGGACGACGAGCCGCTTACCGTCAAAAATTACGACGCGTGGCGGCGCATGATCGGCTACGTGCCGCAGGACATTTACCTGCTCGACGACACCATCGAGGCGAACATCGCCTTCGGCCTTGACCCGAAAAACGTGGACGCCGCCGCGTTGCGCGAGGCCGCGCTCGGCGCTCAGATTTTGGAATTTATTGAAAAGGAATTGCCACAGGGAATGCACACCACCGTCGGCGAACGCGGCGTGCGTTTGTCCGGCGGCCAACGCCAGCGCATCGGTCTGGCGCGCGCGCTGTATCATCGCCCGCAGGTTTTGATTTTGGACGAGGCCACCAGCGCGCTCGACCATCAGACTGAACTCGCCGTGATGGAAACCATTCATCGTCTGCAAGGCACGCTGACCATCATCACCATCGCGCACCGATTGAGCACGCTGGAACGCTGCGACCGCGTCATCCGCCTGCAAAAAGATTCGCCGGCAGCGGGCGAGGCCCCGCCACAATGACCCGGAAGCCAAGAATTTTTTATTGCGCGTGGACGCCGCCGAGCACGGCGAGCGGTGCGTGCCTCGCCATGCGCCGGCATTTCATCGAGCGCAAAGATTTCGACACGTTTGTTTTCACCAACGAGCGTTTTGCCGACGACACGGTTCCGTTTCACATCGTCAACCGTCCCCGCTGGCTGGAGCGCGTGATGCGCACGCGGTTGCGCCGGCTGGTCCGGCAAATGGAAATGTTGCTCATGGGCTGGTGGCTGCTGCCGCGTGCGCTCAAGCTGGCGCGCGAGTTCAAGCCGGACGTGGTTTTCACCATTCCCGACAATGATTTTAGCTGGTGCGCGTGGCTGCTCGCGCGGCGGCTGAAAATTCCGCTGGTGACAAATTTTCAGGACTGGTGGCCGCAGAATCAATTTTGGGCGGACACCGAACGGCCTTTCGGCGCGACGCGGCGCTGGCTGGAACGGCGCTTCCGCCGGATGTATCGCGACAGCGCGCTGGCGTTTTGCACCAGCGACGGCATGAAGGAATTTCTCGGCTCGCATCCCAATGCCGTGACCTTGCTTCCCTGTCCCGGCCAGCCGCCGGCCAATGTGCCGCCGGCGAAAGTTCCGGACGGTCGCCGGCCAACGCGGATTCTGTATGCCGGCACCGTTTCGGGCGATTACGGCCGGATGGTTTTGGCGCTCGCCAAACGGCTGGCGGATCAGCCGCAGTTTGAATTCTTGGTCTATGGCCCGCCGCCCGACTGGTCGCCGGAAGATGTTCAATGGGCGCGTGACCGGAAAATTTTCCACGGCTTCATTCCGCACGACCAGCTCCGCGCCGTGCTAGCCTCGGCGGATGCTTTTCTCGCCGTGATGAGCTTTGAAAAAAGTTTGGAGATCATGTCGCGCGTCAGCTTCACGACCAAATTTCTCGAATATACACAATACGGCCGGCCCGTCGTTTTTTGGGGGCCGGAATACTGCCAACCGGTGCGCGTGGCACGGGCGACCGGCTCCGGCCTCGCCGTCACCACGCCCGAAAGCGGCGCGGTCGTTGAAGGTTTGAACCGCCTGCGCGACGAGGCGGAATATCAACGTCTGGTGGCCGGGGCGAACCAGGTCGCCGCCACGATTTTCTCGCCGGAAACGATTCACGGAATTTTCCGCGACCGCATCCACGCGGTGCTCGCCGGCCGCCCCGGAATTTAGCCCACGATGAAGCCTCCGCTATTTTTGCGTTTCGACGGTTTGGGCGACGCCCTGCTCGTCAACGCGGTCATGCATCAATACGCGCGGGAAAATGGCGGCAAGGTTTTTGTCGCCACGCGTTATCCTGAACTGTTCGCCGGCACGCCGCAGGTGGTTACGCTGCCGACCACCTCGCAGCGGCTGGCGCATCAGCTCGGCAAATTAATGCGGCTGGTCGGGCTGGTGGACTCACTGGTGTATTTGAGTTACCAGCCCGGTGGGCCGGACGCCAAAATGCAGCCGCTGCCGGGCCACATTCTTTCTATTCTCTCCGCCAAGGCCGGCGTGAAAACTGCGCCGGTGCGCCCGGTGTTGTTTCTCCGCCCGGAAGAATTGCGCGCCGCCGTCCTGCCGGCCGGTGACAAACCGTGGATTGCCATGCAATCCACCGGTATCACCACGATGACGGACAACAAAAACTGGTTTCTGGACCGGTTTCAGGCCGTCGCCCGGCAACTGCGCCAACAATTTCGCATCGCGCAATTCGGCCTGGCGTCCGACCCGCTCATCGAAAACGATCTGGATTTGCGCGACCGCATCAGCCCGCGCCGGGCGGCGGCCACGCTGGCTTCGTGCCGCGCGCTGATTTGTCAGGAAGGCTATTTGATGCACGCGGCCACGGCGGTCGGCACGCCGGCGGTGGTTATCTTCGGCGGGTTTATTTCGCCCGCCGAAAGCGGTTACGACGTGAACGAAAATCTTTTCACCCAGCTCGACTGCGCGCCGTGCTGGCTGCGCACGCCATGTCCCTACGACAAGGAATGCATGAAGCAAATTTCCGTCGCGAACGTGCTGTCGGCGCTGGAAAAATTATTGGCGCGGCATCCCGTCCAAAATCGCGCTTGAAAATTGCCCACTACAACACCCACGCCGACGGCGGTTCGGCAGTTTTGATGCTGCGGTTGCACGCCGCGCTGCGCGAACTTGGCCATGACAGCCGCGTTCGTTATCGGAAAGGAAGCCTCGCTCTGCCGGAAGCCGAGCGGCGGGAATTTTGCCGGAGCTGGCTCGACCTCCAGCGCGAACGCGTGCGGCAGCGTTTTGAAACCTGGGCGATGCGCCCCGATGCGCCGTCGTTTTTCGGACGTTACCGCTCGCCGCAGCCCACGCTGCCGGCGGCGGACGATGCGGCGGCGGACATCGTGCATCTGCACTGGGTCAGCCAGTGGCTCGACCTGCCGAGTTTTCTGGCCGCGATTCCGAAACACATTCCGATTGTCTGGACGATCCACGACATGAGCGCGCTGGCCGGCGGCTGCTTCACCGATTTCGGCTGCGACCAAATGGAAAAGACCTGCGCGGTTTGTCCGGTGTTCAAGCCGCCGTTCAACCGCTGGCTCGCCGCGCGGGAATGGCACCGCCGTTCCCGCGCACTCGCCGGGCGGAAGATTTTCGCCGTCGGCAACAGCGTCTTCACCACCGGCCTCATCAAAAAATCCGCGCTGTTTGCCGACGTGAAAAAAATCGCGACCATCCATCCGGCGGTGAAAACCGGCGAGTTCATCCGCCACGAAAAAATGGCCGCCCGCCGACAACTCGGCCTCGCCCCGAACCGTTTCGTCTTGGGTTTTGGGGCCACGTCGTTAACCGACATTAACAAAGGTTTCAAACGGTTTTGGGACGTTGCGGAAAAAGTCGGCCAAAAACTTGGCGCGGTGGACGCGCTGGTTTTCGGCGACGGCCTGCCGGCGGTCAGCCGCGCGCGGGTGAATGTGCGCGGCCTTGGCCGGCTGTCGTCGCCGGCGCAGCAAAGCCTCGCGTATTCGGCGATGGACGTTTTCATCGTCGCCTCGCGCATGGAAACTTTCGGGCTGGTCGCCACCGAGGCGCAGGCGTGCGGCACGCCGGTGTGGGCGTTCGATGTTGGCGGTCTGCGCGACGCGGTGCAGGCCGGCGTGACCGGAAATCTGGTGCCGTTCGGCAACACGGAACGGATGGCCGAGGAAATATGCGCGCAAGCCCGCTCCGGAAATCTGCCGGCGATGGGCGACCGCGCGGCGGCGTGGGTGCGGGAAAATTTCCCGGCGGAAAAAATGGCGGCGCAATATCTGGAACTTTACCACGAGGCAATCGCCGAAAAATGAGCGCGCCGATGAACATCGTTTTCTGCGCCGACCGCCGCGTGCTGCCCGGCCTGCACGTCGCGATGTATTCGCTGCTGGACCGCATCGGCGCGGCGGTGGCGGAAACGCGCTTTTATCTTTTCAGCGACGATTTCGCCGACGGCGATTTGGAATTATTGAGGCAAACACTTTCCGCCACCGGCAAACCATTCACGCTGGAGCTGTGCCGCGTGGATGCGAAATTGTTCGCCAATTTTCCGCCGTTGAACGGCAGCCATGCCACCTACTACCGGCTGATGGCGGTTCAGGTGTTGCCGGTGGAGCGGTTTCTTTATGTGGACGCCGACACACTGTGCGACGTGGACGTGGGTGAGCTGAAAGCGTTTGATTTTTGCGGCGCGCCCGCCGCGCTCGTGCCGGAAGCGCCGCTGGCCGGCGCGGTGGACCGGTTTGTCGCCGAACAGCTCGGCAACAGCGCGACGGAGCCTTACTTCAATTGCGGCGTGATTCTGGTCAACGTGCCGGAATGGCGGCGGCAGCGCGTGACCGAGCGAGCGATGGAATACATCGCCAAATACCGGCCGCCGTTCCACGACCAGTCGGCGGTGAATGCCGTTCTGCACGGCCAAATCGCAAGGCTGCCCGAAAAATTCAACTGCATCGCCAATATGCGGAAACATTGGCCGGCTCTGCGTCCCACCGGCGTGCCGCTCGACCGGCTGGTGCATTTTCTGGATTATCCGAAGCCGTGGGATTGGCTCGGCGAATTCGTTAATCCGCATCACCGGCTCTGGCGCGCGGCGCTGGAAAAGACGGCGCTAAAAAATTTCCGCTCGTGGCACGCCACGCCGGCGCGGAAATTTCCGCAGACGTGCAAGGCCTGGGCCGGCTATAAGAAATCTTTTAAGGACCGCTGGCTGTTTGCCGGCTATTCACGCGGCTGGCTGAAGCAGGTCAAAGGCTTGCCGGATCAAAACGTGGAGGCGGTGACGTGAGCATTCAAGCCCCCTTCGGTTTCGTTACCGGTTGCCATGCCGGCGACAAGTTCATGGTTCAGGCCACATTGGCGAGTATCAAATATTTTTGTCCGGGCGTGCCGATCTGCCTCGTGGTGGATGGAATCTTTGATGTAGAAGATTTAGTGCGTGAATACGGCGTGATCGTCCTGCGCGTGCCCGACCTGCCTTCGGCGGAAATGCGCCGGCTCATCGGTAGTAACTACCGCGCCAAGCTTGCGGCGATGTGGAAGGGGCCGTTTGAATTTTTTGTGTGGCTGGACTCGGACGCGATCGTGTGGGGCGACTTCACCGCGCAAATCCGCCGCGATTTGGATTTTCAAATTTTGTGGAGCGAGATTTCCGTCCCGGCCAGCGCCACGGAAATTCCCGCGTGGCTGCCGCACTTTTATTTCGACCCGGAAAAATTGCGACCGTTCGACGCCGGCTTCGACTGGCGCGGGCGGGCTTATTTTTGCACCGGCACCTTTGCCTGTCGGCGCAACGCCATTCCGTTTTCCGAGTGGGCGAAGCTCGAAGCGTGGGGCCAGCAGATGCCGGGGCTTTTCGCATGGGGCGAAATGGGCATGCTGAACTACGCCGTCCATTCGCTGACGCAGCGCGGCCAGATCAAATCCGGTATGGCTGATTTGCAGCACATCTGGGGGCACCATGGTACGGCGGAACTGGCGCGCGACTGCGCCGGCGCCGGCTGGCGTTTCCCCAAAAATATTTCCCGCCCGCGAGTCGCGCACTTTTGCGGACGCAAGCCGTTCCTGTTTGATCGCGGCGCCTATTCGCAACCGTTCACCATCGCCCGGCTGGCGCACCACCGCCGGCACCACGGTGAATTCGTCGCGTGGCTGGCCATCCTCAACGAAGACCGCCGGGTGCTGTCCGGCAAGCTGAAGAAACGGATATTCGGAAAATAATTTTTGTTTCATGGGCGAAAACAATTTCCAACCAATCGCGCCGCTGCTGGCCTTTTTGATTCCCGTCGCCCCGCGCCGCGCGAAGTTCAAATGGGAGCTCGCCTGCCGGCTGCTGCACCAGACCCTCAAGTCCATCCAAAACTCGGCGGACGGAAATTTCTGCGTGGTGGTGGTCGGCAACGAGCCGCCGGATTTCGATGTGGCGCTGGACTCGCGATTTTGTTTCGTGTCCGTGCCGCCGCCACCGGCACATCCGCCGCCGGCCATCGCGGGCGTGCTGGACAAGCTGGCGAAAATCACCGCCGCTTGGAATCACACGAAGGCGAAGTGGAACCCGCGTTATGTGATGAAGCTGGACGCGGACGATCTCATTAGCTCCAAGCTGGTGGGATGGCTCGCCCAAAACAGCGGCGCGCCCGGCTACCTCATTTCGCAGGGCTGGCTGTGGCGGATGAACCTGCGCCCGGTTCTCCAGCGCACGGAGACTCTGGACCGCATCTGCGGTTCCTGCCTCATTTCCCGCAGCGACCTGGTGGAAAAAACGGGGCCGTTCCGCACGGAAACCGAGGGCGTGGTGTTGAGCGAGGCGAACGCAAACTTTGCCAAGGCCGACCAGTATTCGCTCATTCCCGGCTCGGCCACCAGCACGCTGCTGGCGAACGATAGCCATCAGCGTTACGCGGCGCAGTTCGCCTATCTCGGCCACCAGCTGACCGCCGTGCCGTTTCCCGCCGTGGTTTACCGGATGGGCAACGCAGACAGCATCAGCGGCGCGAAGTGGCACATCCACTCGTTGCGGATGCTGCTCGGCGCCGTGCGCCGGATGCGGCCCATCACGCCCGGCGTGCGCCGGGAATTCATGCTGGAAGCCCGATAAATCACACTATGAAATCAGATTCCGCCTCCCGGATTTTAAGAAACCTCAAACGGCTGCGAATGCTTTTCTTCGGCGGGCGGACGCCGCGCGCCGCGCTGGAAGAAATGCGGGCGATGCGCGTGAGTTATTCGCAGTTCGGCGAGGATCTCGTGGTACACAACCACTTTGGCTACCTGGGCCGCACCAGCGGACGGTTCATTGATGTCGGCGCGTTTCATCCGTTCAAGCTGTCCAACACGAAGCTGTTGAGTTCATTCGGCTGGCACGGTGTCAACATTGACTGCGACCCGGAAAAAATTGCGCGCTTTGAAATACAGCGCCCGCATGACTACAACGTCTGCGCCGCCGTGTCGAACACCGTCGAGGAAATGATCTGGCTGCATTATGCGGAAGGCACCACCGACCGCCTCGCGCCACGTGACGAACAAAACCTGGTCTCGGTCCAGGGCGAGCAGCCGTTGAAAAGCACGCCCGTCAAATCCATGACACTGACGCAGATTCTGGACGCGTCGCCGTTTCGCGGAGAACATTTTCAATACCTGAACATTGACTGCGAAGGCCATGACCTTGCGGTGTTGCAGGGGCTGGATTTCCGCCGTTATGCGCCCGAGCTCATCACCATTGAAGCCTTGAGCGAAACTGCCCGCGCCAACCTGAGCGATTTTCTTGAACCGCTCGGTTACCGGCTGACCGACAGTGTGCGGCTGACGTTGTTCTTCAAAAAATGCGCGGCGGAAAACACCGCCGGCGCTCTCTCGGTCTGAATTTTCGCATGACTTTTTCGGTGATGATCACCACTCGGAACCGCGCGGCGGACTTGCGCCGCACGCTCGCGGTGTTGCGCACTTTGCAGCCCGCACCGCTGGAAACTTTGATCACAGCCGACGGCTGCACGGATGATACGGTGGAAACGGTGCGCCGCGAAATGCCGGGGGCAAATCTCATCGTGAACGAAATCGGGCGCGGTTCGGTGGCCTCGCGCGACCGCATGATGCGCGCAGCACGCGGCGATTTGGTGCTGGCGCTGGACGATGACAGTCATCCCGAACAGTCGGACTGCCTCGCGCGCATCGCGCCGCTGTTCGAGCAAAATCCCAAGCTGGCCATCGCGCATTTTCCGCAGCGGACGGACGAATATCCGGCGACGCTGACGCAGACGGATTTCGGGCCGGCACGGCTGACGCGGTCGTTTGCCAATTCCGGCGCGGTGCTGCTGCGCGCGGTTTATATGGCGTTGCCGGGTTTTCCGCCGGAATTTTTCCATATGTATGAGGAGCCGGATTATGGCCTGCAATGCGTGGGCGCGGGTTACGAGGTGCTTTACTCGCCGGTCATCACGATTCGGCATCATTATTCCGGTCAGACGCGGAGCGAATTGCGCAATCATCACCGACATTCGCGGAATGAATTTTGGAGCGTGCTGTTGCGCTGTCCGTTTCCGCAATGTGTCGGGCTGGTTTTTTACCGGATATTTTCGCAACTCCGTTATGCTGGCAAACGCGGGCCAGGCTGGATTGTCCGCGAACCAGTTTGGTGGTGGCAGGCGCTGGCGGGCGTGCCGTTTTGCCTGCGTCAACGCCGGGCGGTTCCTTGGGCGCGCTACCGGAGTTGGCTCCGGCTGCCGGGATAATTGTTTGGCGCGAAGTTTGCTAAAAATTAAGTTGGACGTATGTTCCTGAATTATGAAAACCCAGAAACCGCTTAAACGAGGCCGGCTCCAGAAAGCTGGCGGACGCTGGTTTTGCCAAGGTTATATGCTGGCTGGCTTGGTCTTGGCTGGGCTGGGCGTTTCGGTTCGGGCGCAGACTTCGGCCAACGTCACAGATTTTGGCGCGGTGGGCGATGCTGTCCAGTTTTACGTCAACACCACGGCTAAATCATCCATGGTAACGACGACTAACCAGTTTTCCAGCGCCGACATCGGCAAGACAATTGAAGTCTTCAAGGTCGGCGTGCAGACCGTCGGTATCAATTCTTACGGCATCAATTCGACCAACCGCCTCGACCTCATCGCGACGATCACCAACGTGGTCAGCGGGACGAATCTTTACCTTTCCGTGCCACCGCAGGCGACCTTGCAAAACACCTTTGCTACCTGTGGCACCGACAACACGTCGGCCATCCGCAAGGCCATCGCCGCTGCCGGCTTGGACGCGACGATTAATTTTCCCGACGGCGTGTTTCTGTGCATGCCGACGTTTCACAGCGGAGCCGACGGCTACACGCTGGCGGCGATTTGTCTGAATCGCGGCGGGCTGCATTTTGTCGGCACCGGCAACACCACGCTGCTTTCGCGCGGGGCTTTTCGCCCGGAGGATTTCTCGGCCTATGGCTGGGGCACGCATCCGTATCGCGGTTATTTGTTCCAAGTCGTCGCGCCGGTCACGAATGATTTACCGATCATCGTGGAAAACCTGACGCTCGACGGCGGCCTGCAGCAGGGCAATCTTGATGTCCATGGCATTTACGTAAACGAGATTGACGGCCTCGGTTGGGACGTGGGCCATTGCGCGTGGTTGTGCTACGACACCAGCGGTGGCAACACGGAGACCGCGACACACCAGATGTTCACCAACATTGTCGTTCAGCACTGGCGCGGCGAGATGTTCAAGTCCATTGACCAGAATCGAAACGGCAACATCAGCATCCACAACTCGGTTTTCCGCGACGGCGCCGCGACGGCGCTGAACATCTATGGCTCGTGGGACGTGACCAGCAACCGTTTTGAAAACCTGTTCCAAGTCGCGGAATACTTTCAGGCCTACTACACGAACACCTCGTATTTCCAAAACAACTTCGTCACCAACATCACCGGCAACGGCTGGGCGTGGAACGGCGGCGTGTGGACGGCACCGCCCTTCATCATGCGGGGCAATACATTTTTTTTTACCGGTGTTGGCCAAAACGGCATCCAGACGATGCCGGCCGCCAACATCAGCGTTTTGAACAATGAAATCCACTGCGCCGATTATATGAGCGTCTTCAATCTCGGCGCGACCGGCGCCCAGGGCAGCGTGATGAACAGCAACATCCTCATCGCGGGCAATTCAATCTATGCGCCCGCCAAGCTGTCGGCAGTGTTCGGGTTTGGCGGCAGCGGCATCAACGGCGTCAGCGGCCTGACGATCTGCAATAACCATGTCTCCGTGCCGCAGCAGATTTTCAATGTTGTCAACGCCGGCCCGCAGCAAATCAACGTCAGCTACTCTAACAACGTGATTGATTGCCCGGCTTCCGCATTTCAAACCGGCGCGCCGGGCGCTAACAATTCCCCCTTCGTGTTGGTTCCGGCCAACAGCCCCTACACCGCCCAACCGCTCTATCATAGCAGCGTCCGGACCAACCTCATTTCCTACGCCGGCGGGCCGAAACAGCGTCTGGATTATGTTCCCACTGGCGACATATTTGTTCTCGACGATTCCACGGCCAGTCAGATTCCAGCCGGTGCCTATTTGGAATTCGATAACCGCACTAACCGCTGGGCAACCTACAACGGCGGCACTGGCGGCGATGTAATCGTGATTCCGTCGGTGAACCCGGTCAGCCCAATCCCCGTCGCCAGCGGCCAGCTCGTGACGTTCTATTGGAACGGCACCGCATGGACGACCAACACAGCTGCCATTGTGCCGCCCAATGGCGGCACCATCACCATCACCAATCCGCCTGCCACGCCCGTGCACACACCGCCGCCCGGTTTCCACGTCGTCCATTGAAGCCGCCCGGTTGCGTGGTAAAAAATTCCCGGTCTTGCGCCAGCGGTGGCGGAAAGCCATGACTTCCCCCTCAATCAAATTGCCTTCGTGGATTTGCAGCCAGATTGGCGCCCGCGAGCACTTCGCCATCCCGCGCGCATTGCATCTAAACGGCCAGCTCGCCGCGCTCTGCACGGATTTTTGGGCCGGCCCGGTGACGCGCAAACTGGCTGCCGGCAAGCTGCGCCCGCTCGCCGCGCGGTTTCATCCCGATTTGACGCGGCAATCAGGACTTGTCCATTCATGGAACTTGCGTTCGCTCGGCTGGGAATTTCTCCTGCGCCGGAAATTTGCCGGCGAGCCGTATCTTGGTTTTATCGAGGTCGGGAAAAGATTTTCCACTAGCGTGCGCGAATATTTGAAACGCCGGACGGACTTGAATGGCCGTTCCCTTTTCTTTGCCTACGACACCGGCGCATTGGAATCGCTCGCGTGGTGCCGCGCACAAAAAATCAAATGCGTCCTGAACCAGATGGATCCGAATCGCGTGGAAGTGGACCTGGTGCGCGCGGAGGAAACAAACTGGCCCGGCTGGTCCCTGCGCCGCCTGCAGGTGCCGGAGGAGTATTTCGCCCGGCGCGAACAGGAGTGGTCACTGGCCGACCGCATCGTCGTGAACTCGGAATTCTCCCGGCAGGCTTTGCTCCAGCAGGGCGTGCCCGCCGAAAAGCTGGTCGTCATCCCGCTGTGCTTTGAAACCGGCGAAGCCAATTGTGAATCCGAAATCGTAAATCATAAATCAGACGCTCCGCTGCGCGTGCTGTTTCTCGGCCAGGTGATTTTGCGCAAGGGCATCCAGTATCTGCTCGCCGCCGCGCGGCAACTGGAAAAGGAAAACATCCATTTCGATGTCGTCGGGCCGGTTGGAATTTCGCAGGCGGCCATCTCATCCGCGTCCGGCAACGTAACGTTTCACGGCCGCACCAGCCGTGATCAGGCAGCGGATTGGTATCGGCAGGCGGACGTGTTTGTCCTGCCGACACTCTCGGACGGCTTTGCTCTCACGCAACTGGAGGCGATGGCACACGGCCTGCCGGTCGTCGCCACGCCGAACTGCGGCGCGGTCGTCACCGACGGCGCGGACGGCTTCCTCGTCCCGCCGCGCGATGCGGATGCGCTGGCGCAAACTTTTAGGCGCTACCTCACGCAGCCGGAACTGCTGCCGGCGCAGGCGGCAGCGGCGCGGGGAAAATCCCGCCAGTTCACGCTGAACCGGCTGGCGGAAAACCTGGCGCAACTGGAGGCTGATTTGCGGAAGTGATTTTTCCGCGCCATTCGCCAGTTGTCTTTGGCCGTTCAACCCCGATAATCTTCTGGCTCGGAACTTGTGCTGAACCTGTTGTTCATATTTCCCTTTTCGTTTTGGGTCGTGATCGCGCTGCTGACCGGCGGCGGCATCGCGGCGTTCCGGCGCATCCACGACGCCACTAGCATCCCGCTACTGGCGGTGCTGGGCACGACCGCCGCCTGGTATGTCGGCGACGCGTTCTATAATGACTACGCGAACAACCACGCCAAAATATTTACGCCGGAGACCCTGTCCGGCGCGTGGTGGCAGGTGGCGTGGTTCATCCTCGTGATTCTGCTGACGGTGCGGCCGCTGCACGAAAGAATCAATGGCCCGCTGGCCGCGCGGCCCAGCGGCGTGATGCAGTTGTTCCAGCACGGCGTCGGTTTTCCGGAAATCCAAAAGCAGCTAAACATCCTGTTCACCGGCTGCGCGGCGGTGTGGCTTATCCTGTTGGTGATCGCACTGATCCTTCTGAAGGCCGAAATTCCCTATTACCTTTTCCCGTTCCTCGGCTATAAGGCGAACCCCTGGTCGCACGGGCGCATCGGCTCCGGCTTCGACGCGTTTTCCATCATCGCCGTCTATCTGCAACTGCTGACAACCTCGATGTTTGGCGTGGTTGCCGCGCTGGCGACCACGCCGCGCGTCCGGCGGCTCGCGTTGCTGTTCGTGCTGCTGTCGTGGCCGGCGTTCGTCTTCGACCGCACGCGCAACACGATGCTGGCGATGGCGGTGCCGGCGGTGTTGAGTTGGGTGTTCCTACGGCTGCGCGGCGGGATGTGGAAAAAAGTCCTCGTGCTGCTTGCGTGCTTCGTCGTGGTTAACACCTGGATGAAGTTCGTCATCGCCAACCGCTCCTCGATGAGCATTACCGACGCGTTTCACAACAAAGGTCTAAATCTCGCCGCCCAGGAAAAAGTCCACAACGAGGGTTTGAACATGTTTGAGGAATTGTGCTGGGTCAGCACGTTCATTGACAACGGCCAATACCAAATCAACTGGGGACAGCGCTATTTTGCCGAACTGGTGAACCCGATTCCGCGCGGCCTCTGGCACGGCAAGCCGCTCATCGGCCTCGACTACGCCATGGCGCGCGGCCACGGCGACGCCAACGACACGCACGGCGGCGTCAATACCACCATCTCCACCGGCTTTATCGGCCAGGGCGTCGTGAACTTTGGCCGCGTGCTTGGCCCGGCGGCAGCGTCCATTTTGATGAGTCTCTGGATCGTCTGGCTCGCGCGGCTGGACTTGACGGTGCATCAGCTCGGCCGGCTGCCGCTTTACAGCCTCGGCCTCATCCTGACTTTCAACCTGGGTCGCGACATCACACTCATCACCTTGTATCCATTCGTGTTTGGCGCGCTGGCCATCTGGTTTCTGGAACATTATCAACTCATCAAGACGTCGCCGGAAACCAGCGTCACAGTGTCCTCGCCAACGCAAAAAAGTGCCCGCACAGCCGCTGCCGGAAAAATGCCCTTTGCCCGGCGCGCGACCGGCGGCTTTGTCCGGCGCGACAATTTTCAACGCCCGCCGAATTGATCCGAAATAATCCAACGTGCAAAATTCCCCCAACAATTTTTCCCTGCCCAAGGACACGCGCGTCGCCGTGTTGTTCCAGCGCTTCGGTCCGTATCACCACGCGCGGCTCAACGCCGCCGGGCGGTTGATGTCCGTCTGCGGCATCGAGGCGTGTGGCATGGAAAATACCTACGCCTGGGACAAGGTCGAGGGCGCGGCGGCGTTCACGCGCGTCACGCTCACCGAGCGCGAGACCGACACATGCGAGTGGCGGCAGGAGTTGCGCCGGAAAACGTGGCAGGCACTGGATGAATTAAAACCGCAGGTCGTCGCCGTCCCCGGCTGGTCGTTCGTGGATGCGTTGAGTGCGCTCGAATGGTGCGCGGCCAGCCACACGCCGGCGGTGGTCATGTCCGAAAGCACCGCGTGGGACGAGCGCCGCACGTTTTGGAAGGAGTGGATCAAGACGCGGCTGGTGAAGATGAATTCCGCCGGGCTGGCCGGCGGCACGCCACACGAAAAATATCTCGTCCAGCTCGGCCTCGAACCGGAGCGCGTCTTTTCCGGCTACGATGTCGTGGACAACGATTATTTCCGGCAACAGACCGACGCCGCCCGCGCCGACGCGCCAAACCTGCGGCAAAAATTTGGTCTGCCGGAAAAATATTTTCTGGCGAGCGCGCGGTTCGTCGGGAAGAAAAACCTGCTCTGCCTGCTGCAAGCCTACGCGCGTTACCGTGAACTGGCGCAAAGCAAAAACGACCGCTGGTCGTTCGTTTTGCTCGGCGACGGCCCGCTCAAGCCGGACCTGAAGCAATTGGTTGCCGATTTGAAACTGGACGGCTGTGTCCAGATGCCCGGCTTCAAGCAATACCACGAACTGCCGGTTTATTTCGGCCTTGCCGGCGCATTCGTCCACGCCAGCACGACCGAGCAGTGGGGTCTCGTCGTCAACGAGGCGATGGCTTCCGGCCTGCCAGTGCTGGTGTCCAACCGCTGCGGTTGTGCGGCGGATCTGGTTTCGGCGGGCGTCAACGGCTTCCAATTTGACCCCGGGAAAACCGATGAACTCGCGGAACTGCTCCGCAAAATTTCCGCGCCAGATTTTCCGCTCGCCAATTTCCGCGCGGCCAGCCGCAAAATTGTCTCCGTGTGGGGGCCGGAGCGTTTCGCCACCGGCCTGCGCGACGCCGTGGCCGTCGCCCTGAAATACCCGCACCCGCGCCTTGGCTGGCTCGACCGCGCGCTGCTGCGTTTGATGCTGCGCCGGTGAAGCGCGCCGATTTTCCATTTTGAAATGATCAAGTCCGCTCATCTCACGGCGTCGGTTTCGCGCAAGGCCGGCGGGCTGTTTGACGCGGTGCTGCGGTTGGCGCAGTCGGAGCAGCAGCTCGGCGCGACGGTGAAAGCCTTCGGCCTGCGCGACGAAAACACCGATGCGGATCTGCCGGCATGGGCACCGGCACCGGTGGCGGCATTTCCGCCTGGCTGGCCGAACGGCATCGGTCGCGCGCCCGGATTTCTTGCGGAGCTGGAGGCGTTCGCGCCGGACATCTGCCACACGCATGGCTTGTGGCTTTATCCCAGCGTCGCCGTCAATAATTACGGACGAAAAACCAAACGGCCTTGCGTCATCTCGCCACACGGGATGCTCGACCCGTGGGCGCTGAAAAATTCGCGCTGGAAAAAACAAATCGCGTGGTATTTATTTGAAGCGGCGCACCTGCGCGGCGCGCGCTGCCTCCGTGCGCTTTGCCAGTCAGAAGCTGATTCCATCCGCCAGCTCGGACTCAAAAACGAGATCGTGGTCATCCCGAACGGGATTGATTTGCCGTCCGGCGTGACGCCCGCCGCGCCACCATGGAATAATTTTGTCGCGCCCGGGAAAAAAGTATTGCTCTTCCTGAGCCGGATTCATC
Source organism: uncultured Bifidobacteriaceae bacterium (assembly GCA_964444085.1). Taxonomy (GTDB): domain Bacteria; phylum Verrucomicrobiota; class Verrucomicrobiia; order Limisphaerales; family UBA11358; genus UBA11358. Next base: position 38,947 of record CAYUGC010000001.1, read on the forward strand.
CGAAGAAAGGGTTGGTCAATTTGCTGAAAGCGTGGCCGGCAAATCAGCAATCGGCAATCGGCAATCAGCAATCTGGTGATTGGGTTCTCGCCATCGCCGGCTGGGAGCAAGGTGGACACGAAGCGGAGTTGAAACAGCTTTGTAACGACCGGGAAATTCCCTTCGCCGACATTCGCGAGCCATCCTCCATTCTCCATTCTCCATCCTCCGTGCTGTTTCTCGGCCCGCAGTTCAACGCCAACAAAGTCGCGTGTTATCATCATTGCAACGCGTTCGTGTTGCCGTCGTTCAGCGAAGGTTTGCCAATGGTCGTGCTCGAGGCGTGGGCGAATGCCAAGCCGGTGCTGATGACGCCGGAATGTAATTTGCCGGAAGGTTTTCCAGCCGGCGCGGCGCTGAAAATCGAACCAAACGAAGCGGGCATCGCCGCCGGCCTGCAAAATCTTTTTGCCATGAGCGGCGCAGATCGCGCCGCGATGGGCAACCGTGCGCGGATGCTGGTGGAAGCTCACTTCACTTGGACGCAAGTTGGCAGCCAGATGCACGCTGTCCACGAATGGATTTTGGGCGGCGGCGCCAGGCCGAATTGCGTCTTGGACGCTTGAAGCGGCGCGCGGAAAACCTTTACCCTTTGACCATGAGCGAAACGTCATCCCAGCCCGGCGGCCAGCCGACGGTGGATTTGTCGAGCTATTCGCCCGGCCGGTTTGACCGCGGCGCGGGCCGGCTGAAAGAGGTGCTTTGGCTCGTCGTCAGCCTGGTTTTGTTCCGGCTGTGTCCGTTCAGTTTTTCGGCGCTGAAATGTTCCGTCCTTCGGGCGTTCGGCGCAAAGGTTGGGAAAAATGTCACCATCAAGCCGCAGGTGAAAATCACGTTTCCGTGGAAGCTCACCGTCGGCGACCACGTCTGGCTCGGTGAGGAAAGCTGGCTGCTGAATCTCGAACTCATCACCGTCGGTAGCCACGTCTGCATTTCGCAGCGCGCGTTTCTTTGCACCGGCAGCCACGATTACAAACGCGCCAGTTTCAATCTCATTACGAAACAAATCATTGTCGAAAACGGCGCGTGGCTTGGCGCGGGCTGTTGGGTCGGGCCGGGCGTCGCGGTCGGCGCGCACGCCGTTTTGACCGCCGGTTCCGTGGCGGCCAAAAATCTGGAGGCGAATGGAATTTATCGCGGCAACCCCGCCGTGTTTGTGAAGCCGCGCATCATTTCCTGAAAAATTCATGGCTGTGCTCCAAAAAATCTTCTGCCGCCAATGGGCGCTGCTGGCGTTGCCGCTCGGCTACCTGTGGTTCCGGCTGATTGACAATCTGCGGCTGGAATGGTCGTCCAATCCGCAATACAGCTACGGCCTCGTCGTGCCGCTGCTGGTCGCCGGTCTGCTCCTGCGCCGCTGGCATCACGCGAAACAAATTCCGCACGATGATTCTGCCGCCGGGAAATTTCTTTTGCCGGCGCTGCTCTGCGGTGCACTCGCATTTTTTTACCTGCCGACACGGCTGATTGAGGAAGCCACTCCGGAATGGCGTCCGATTCAATGGCTGCTCGGCATCGAGACCATCGGCCTGACGCTTTACGCAATTCGGCTCGCCGGTGGAAAATTCTGGCGGCGGCAACTGGCCTTTCCCATTGCGTTCTTTCTGGTCGCGATTCCGTGGCCCACGCTGTTAGAAGCGCCAATCATCCAGGGCTTGAGTCGCATGAACGCCGGCATGGTCGTCAACGTCCTCGGCTTCCTCGACGTGCCGGCCATCCAGCACGGCAACGTCATCGAGGTTAGCACCGGACTCGTCGGCATCAACGACGCGTGCAGCGGCATCCGCTCGTTCCAGTCCAGCCTGATGATCGCGCTGTTCCTCGGCGAATTTTATCTATTCAATTGGCGGCGGCGCGTCTTCCTGATTCCGTTCGGCTTCGCGCTGGCGATGCTGCTGAACATTTTTCGCGCGTCGCTGCTCACTTGGATCGCGGCGAAAAAAGGCACCGGCGCGATTGCCGAATATCACGACGAAGCCGGCCTGACCATTCTGCTCGTCTGCACCGCGCTGCTGTGGGGCGCGGCGTGGCTGCTGAATCTGCGCAAAAAATCCGGCGCCGAAATTCTGGTGGCAAAAAATATTTCCAGCAACGCGACTGCCAGCGAAAATGTTTTCCGGCGCGTGAGCTGGTTTGGTTTGGTTCTGGTCATCTGGATTGTCGCTGTCGAGTGCGGTGTGGAGCTTTGGTATCACGTCCGTGAATCCCATTTGCAACCTGCCGCAAGCTGGACGGTGAATTTTCCGCGCGCCAATCCGACTTTCCAAAATGTGCCCATCACGACCGACGACCGCACGCTGTTGCGGTTTGACGAAGGCCAGAAAGGCCGCTGGCGCGAGGCCGACGGCACGGACTGGCAGGCGTTTTATTTCGCGTGGCATCCCGGCCGCGTCGCCGGCTATCTCGCCAAGCGCCACACGCCGGACATCTGCATCACTGCCGCCGGACTGAAACAAATCGGCGATACCGAACTGACATTGATGACCGTTGGTAAAGTGGTTTTGCCGATGCGGCATTACGTTTTTGAGACGTCCAGCGGCCGGCTGCAAGTTTACCAATGCCACTGGGAAGCCGGCCTGCCCGCCGCCGCCTACACCGCCGAGGAATCCGCGCGCTTCAACCTCGTCCGAGGTGTCTGGGCCGGGCGCGGCAACCATGGGCAAAAAGTTTTGGAGGTCATCCTCGCCGGCTACGAAAACGCCGATCAGGCAAAAGCCGCGCTCGAACAACGGCTGAACCAGCTCATCAAGGTGGAAAACTAAATGCGGATCACCCTCGTCAATCAGGCCTTTCATCCCGATGTTGTCTCCAGCGGGCAGCATCTGACCGACCTTGCGGTCGCGCTGGTGGAGCGCGGCCACGACGTGACCGTCGTCACCAGCCGCCGTGCTTACGATGATTCCACCAGGACTTTTCCGAAACATGAAGCGTGGCGCGGCATCAAGATATTCCGTGTGTTCAACACCGGTTTTGGCAAGCGCGCAAAATGGCGGCGCGCGGTGGATTTTCTGACATTTCTGATTTCATGTTGTTTCCGGTTGGTGCTGCTGCCGAAACCGGATGTCATTGTGGCACTGACCTCACCGCCGCTGGTGTCAGTTATCGCCGCCGCGTTCGCGAAACTGCGTGGCGCGAAATTCTGCTATTGGATCATGGACTTGAATCCCGACGAAGCCATCGCCGCCGGCTGGCTGTCGCCGGATTCGTTCGCGGCGAAATGGTTGGAACGGCTGTCGCGCTTTAGCCTGCGGCGCGCGGCGTCCGTGGTGGTGCTGGACAAATTCATGCAGCAGCGGATTCTGGCAAAAAATATTCCCGCCGAAAAAATTGCGGTGATTCCGCCGTGGTCGCACGATTCGGAAGTAAAATTTGATGCCGCTGGCCGCGCGCAATTTCGGAAAACGCACGAACTGGAAAACAAGTTCGTCATCATGTATGCCGGCAACCACAGCCCGTGCCATCCGCTCGACACCATTCTTGCCGCCGCAAAAACTTTGGCTGCCAGCGAGCCGGAAATCTTCTTCTGTTTCGTCGGTGGCGGCTCGGAACATCGCCGCGTGAAAGATTTCGCGACGGAAAACCAATTGCCGAACGTCCTTTGCCTGCCATATCAGCCGCTGGAACAGCTCGCCGGCGTTTTGTCGGCGTCGGATTTACATCTCGTCGTAATGGGCGACCTGTTCGTCGGCCTCGTGCATCCGTGCAAGGCCTACAATCTGCTCCGCGTGAACGCGCCGATTCTTTACATGGGGCCGCGTCCCAGTCACATCTCGGAAATTCTGGACGAGCTGAACGGCCGGCTGCCCGGCGCAGCCACGCCGCACGGCGACCCAGCGGCGGCGGTCAAATCAATCCTTGAATTGAAACTGGCCGTGTCCCAAGCTGCGCGCAAGGATGCCGTGCCTTTGGACGGGCGTTTTTCCAAAGAAAATTTGCTGCCGCAACTGGTGGCGGCGATTGAATGCGCCGGCCAAAAAAATTAAGCGAACCACTTTTGATTTTACAACCACGATTACCGAATGTTTGGTGAACTGGACAAATATGTGCTGGTCTTTTTGACCGGCCTGCTCGTGACCTACCTGCTCACGCCGGTCGTGCGTGGACTGGCGCACAAATACGGCGTCGTGGACAAGCCGGACGAGCGGCGGCCGCACAAGCGCATCACCGCGCGCGGCGGCGGCGTGGCGGTGGTCATCGGCGTCCACGCGGCTTGCCTGATGGCGGTATTGTTTCCGTGGTCGCAGTCGGGCGGCGCGCTGGATTTCGGCTGGTGGCAGAAATATGCGCTGGCCTCGCTGGTGCTGCTGGTGGTGGGCGTGGTTGACGATGTGCGCGGAATGCGGCCGACCGTCAAACTCAGCGGACAAATCGCGGCGGCTTTGGTGATGTGGTTTTCAGGCACGCGGTTCGGCCAGTTGCTGGGCCACGATCTGCCGCCGGTGGTGGATTGCGCGATGGTGGTCATCTGGCTCGTCGCCATCATCAATGCGTTCAACCTGATTGACGGCCTCGACGGCCTGGCGTCGGGGCTGGCGAGCATTTCCGCCGTGGGTTTGACGGGCATTTTGCTGATGCAAAACGTGTCCGGCGAAGTGCTGCTGCTCGCCGGTTTTGTTGGCGCGTGTCTCGGTTTCCTGCGCTACAATTTTCATCCCGCGAGCATTTTTCTCGGCGACACCGGCAGTATGTTTCTCGGCTTCACGCTCGGCGTGGTTTCATTGCAAACCTTCACAAAAAACACGTTCCTGATTTCCATGACGATTCCCATCATGGTGCTGGGTGTGCCGATTTACGACGCGCTGTTGGCGATCTGGCGGCGCTCGGTGCGCTCGTGGGTGAACGGCACCGGCGGCAAGCGCGGCATCATGCAGCCGGACGTGGAACACCTGCATCACCGGCTGGCGAAATCCGGCTTGAGCACGCAGCGCGTGGCGACGTTTCTCTATATTTTGAACGGCGGGCTGGTGACCGTCGGGCTGTCCATCATGTTTTTCCAGTCGCACGCGGCGGGGATTTTTCTCATCGCTCTGCTGGCCGGCGTGTATGTGCTGATGCGGCAGCTCGCCGTGATCGAACTGCGCGAAACGGGCCGCGCGCTGCTGATGGGCCTGCACCGGCCGACGCACACGACTTTCAAGGCGCTGGCGTATCCGGTGTGGGATATGATTTGCCTGTCCGGTTCGCTGGCGGCGATCATGTGGTTTATTGAGGGGCTGCGCGTGGATTTCTGGCACATTTGGTTCGTGGATCTACCGGTATGGGCGACGCCGACGTTTTCGCTGCTGGCGCTTTCGCGCACCTACATCACGCAATGGCAGCGCGCGCGCTTGCGTGACGTGCTGATGGTGCTGTGCTGGCTGCAGGCGGGAATTCTCTTGAGCCTCGGCCTGGCGCTGGTGATCGACCCGGCGAACGGATCAAAATGGATCGTGCGCGCGGTGCTCGTTGCGGGCACGAGCCATCCGGTCATCATCGCCTCGCGGCTGATTTACCGGTGCATCGAAGAGGCGGTCCTGTGGCTGCGGCGGCAGGATGAGGCGTCCGGCCAGCTGGAGCGCGTACTGCTTTATGGCGCCGGCACGCGGGCACAGCTTTTTTTGAAGGACCGCGCGCTGAAAATTTCCAAGAAGCCGGACGGCCGCCATCTGCTCGGTTTTATTGACGACGAAAAATCGCTGTATTTCCAATGGGTTTATGGTTTCCTCGTGCTGGGCGGGCTGAAGGAGCTGCCGCAGTTGATTGAACGCCGGCGCGTGAACCGGGTCATTATTGTGTCCGAACTATTGCCGGAAAGCCGCGCGGCCATTCAAGAAATCACCACGCGGTTCGGTGTGAAGTTGAGCGAATGGGAGCCGGCGGAACATGAAATAAAACTGCCGGCAAACTGACAGCGGCAAAAAAACTACCAATCCAAATGCGCAAAATCACCATCGTCATTTCCGTTTTCATCGTCCTCTTGCTGGTGGGCTACACCGGCTATCGCGGCTACAAGGTCTGGAAGCAGGACCACTGGCTCACGATGGCCCGCGGCTTTGCGGCCAAGGGCGACGCCCGCAACGAAATCCTCTGCCTGCGCCAGGCGCTGACCTTGAACCCGCAAAATTCCGATGCCTGCCATCTGATGGCTGACCTCGCCGACGCCACCCATTCCGACGCGGCGCTGGTCTGGCGGCAGCGGCTGGTGGACTTGAATCCCAAGTCGCTCGGCGAACGGCTGGCGTTGATGCAGACGGCCATGAATTTCGGTGATTTCGCCGTTGCGTCCAACGCGCTGGCCGGCGTGGCGGCGGCGGATCAAAAGACCGCCATTTTCCAGACCGCCGCCGGTTTGCTGGCGGCGGGGGGCGGGCAAACCCCGGCGGCAAAGGCGTATTTTACCGAGGCCATCAAACTGGACTCAAACAACTTCATCCCGCAATTGAACCTGGCGGCGCTGCAATTGCGCGGCGCCAACGCGGTCGAGGCGGCGGCGGCGCGGGACAACCTGAAGCGCATCAGCCTGACGGCGACGAACCTCACCGTCCGCCACCAGGCGAAGCGCGAACTGATTGCGGACGCCATCCGCTTCGATGATTTCGGCACCGCCGAGGCGCTCACGAAAGATCTGGTCGCGCCGACGAACGCATTTTTCCCCGACCGGCTGTTGCGGCTGGACGTGTTGCTCAAGGACAAGAACCCGGAGCTGAATTCCACGCTGGCCGCGTGCGAACGCGATGCGGCGGAAAGTCCGGCCCAGCTGTCGGGCATGGCGGTCTGGCTGATGAAAAACCTTTCGCCGGAACAGGCGCTGGCCTGGCTGCAAACCTTGCCGAACCCCACCCGGACCAACCAGCCGGCGGCACCGCTGATGGCCGAATGTCAGTTGCGCATGGGCGACTGGAAAAAATTGCAGGTCGGCATCCAGGGCCAAAATTGGAATGATCTGGAATTTGTGCGCCACGCGTTCCTGGCGCGGGCGCTGCGCGGCCAGGATTTGCAGGAGGCGTCCGCCGGCGAGTGGGTGGTGGCGCTGAACATCGCCAACGACCAGAAGGGCGCGCTGATTTCGCTGTCCCGCATGGCGGCGGCGTGGCAGTGGCACAGCGAGACAGAGGCGCTGCTCTGGCTGGTGGTCAACCGTTATCCCGAGGAACGTTGGGCCCCGCCGGTGCTGATGCAGTCGCTCATCAACGGCGGTCGCACGCGGCCGCTGCTGCAGTTGTTCGGCCTGCTGTCCCGGCGGAATCCGGCGGATCTGGAGATGAAAAACAACTTGGCCTTTGCGGCGCTGCTGCTGGGGGCGCAGGAGTTGAACCCGCACGAATTGGCGAAGGAGATTTACACCAAATCGCCGCAAAGCCCGGCGTTTGCAGCGACGTATGCCTACTCGCTTTATCTGCAAAAGCAATATGCCGACGCGCTCAAAGTCATGCAGGCGCTGGCCGCAAAGGATTTGGACAACCCGGCGGTCGCTGGCTATTACGGCCTCGTGCTCAAGGCGACGGGCAATGCGGACAAGGCCAAGGTTTATCTGCGGCTGGCGCTGCGGATAAAGCTGCTGCCGGAAGAACAGGCGCTGTTTCAACAGGCACTGATCAACTGATCACGCCGCTTGTTTCATTTGATCAAAACGCAGGCCGGTCATAATTGACCGGCCTGCGTTTTGTTGTCTGGCGCGGACTGGACTTCGCGTGAAGATACGAGGTGAGCGTGCTGATTATGCCGGGCTTCACGTCTTTTGCGCCACGCTTTTTCTCCGTCAGCCTCAAGCGCCAGCCGACCACGCCGCAAAAAAACAAACCGGCCATGGCTGGCCGGCTTGTCCTAATGGAACAAACAAAAACTGGCTTAAGAAACCTTGTCTTTGCGGAGGATGCGAACCGTGCTCACGCCAAACGGCAGGAGCAGCAGCACGCCGGCCACCACGGTGCTCGGTTCCGGCACCATGCCCAAAAGCGGCTGGGCATAGCCACGATTGGCATCGGTCAGGGTCAGGGCAAACACGCCGTAAGCGCCGCCGGAGGCGTTGGTGGAGTTGCCTGCGCCAAGGGCAGTTTGGGCGTCAACCACGAAGGCATTGGCCACGCCGCCGGGGCTGCCCTGAAAATACCAGATGGCCTGCTGGAGCTGGTTCGCCGAATTCGGGTCGCCATAGACATAACCGTAGCTGGCCAGATCGCCGGAGCCAAATTCGCTGTAGAGCCAAGCCGTGCCGAGAGTGACATTGGCCGGGCCGCCGCTGTTGGCCGGCGTCACCGTGTCAGAGGAGACGTAATTATAGGTCGTGCCGTTCCACGCATAGACCGTCGAGTTCAGGCAGAACGAAGTGAACGTGCCGAGACCCGATGAATTGACATTGATGGCATCGCCATAGGCACCGCCAATCGTTAGCGTGCCGGAATAGGTTCCGTTGTAGGAAATGGTGGCAAACGCACTCGTGGTGGCCAGCAGGCTGGCCGCACCAACGATGGCGCACAACTGTTTTACGATTTTGGGAGTTTTCATTTTGTTTTGGTTGTCCGCATTCTTGTTTTGGCTCGCCGTTCAAGCCACAACCGCCCGGCGGACATTTGGTTTTTGTTTGTTCAGTTAGCTCTTCAGTCGAATCTTAAACTTTCAACTGCGCTCATTTCATCAGTTAGCGGAAGTTTTCTCTATCACATAATGGGACATCAATACCTATTTTTGGGACACGGCGGATTTGGCGTCTGCAAGTTGTTTACCTCGGTTCGCCAGCGCCCTCTCCGCACCAGTCCACGGAAGCGACCGAAACGTTTCAGGAGCCGCCCGTAAATAATCGTAGCATCTCCACAAACCGTCGGATATTCTCGGCTGGATTTCAACTAACACGCGGCAGTGGATGTGTTTAACGGTTCAATGGATGTTTGCCCATCGCCGGATTTGAATAAGAAATGCACGAACCATTAAAAAATGGCAGCGTCCCGCTTTTGGCCAGCCAGCCGGCTTCCGCCAACGCTTTTCCGCCGGGAAAGTGCCTCCATGAATGGTTCGAGGTTCAGTCGGCCTGCACTCCCGACGCGACCGCGCTGACTTTTGAGCAACAGCATCTCACTTACCGCCAACTCAACGAACGCGCCAACCAGCTCGCCCATCACCTGCGCCAGCTCGGCGTAAAACCAGAAACGCTCGTCGGCCTCTTCGTCGAACGCTCGCTGGATTTGCTCGTCGGCCTGCTCGGTATCCTCAAGGCCGGCGGCGCCTACGTGCCGATGGATCCGCAATACCCGCAGGCGCGGCTCGCGTTCATGATGCAGGACGCCGGCGCGGCGGTCATCGTCACCCAAGAAAATCTGGCGGCGCAGCATCCGATGCCGAATGCAAAATTGGTCTGCCTCGACACCGACTGGCCGACGATTGCCAGCGAGCCAAAAACCAATCCGGCCAATTTCACCAAGCCGGAAAACCTAGCGTATGTCATTTACACGTCCGGCTCCACCGGCACGCCCAAAGGCTCGTTGATTTCGCACCACAACGTCGTGCGGCTGTTTCAGGCCACGGAAAATTGGTTTCACTTCAATCAAGGCGATGTCTGGACGCTGTTTCATTCCAGCGCGTTTGATTTTTCCGTCTGGGAAATCTGGGGTGCGCTGCTTTACGGCGGCCGGCTGGTGGTCGTGCCGTTTCACACCAGCCGCTCGCCAGAAATTTTTCGTCGGCTTTTATGCGACGAAAAAGTGACGGTACTCAACCAGACGCCGTCGGCCTTCCGCCAGTTACTGCACGCCGATGAACTCGCGCCGGCCGGCGAAAAACTTTCCCTTCGTTATGTTATCTTCGGTGGCGAGGCGCTGGATTTCAAAAGCCTGAAACCGTGGTTCAACCGCCACGGCGACGAGCAGCCGCAACTCGTGAACATGTATGGCATCACCGAAACCACGGTGCACGTCACCTATCGCCCCATCCGCGCGGCGGACACGGACAGCAGCAGCGTCATCGGCGTGCCGATTCCCGACCTGCAAATTTATCTGCTCGATGAAAATCGCCAGCCCGTGCCCGACGGCACGCCGGGCGAAATTTGCGTCGGCGGCACCGGTGTCGGGCGCGGTTATTTCAACCGGCCGGACCTCACGGCAAAAAAATTTATTTCAGATCCCTTTTCAGCAAATTCGGACAACCTGCTTTATTGTTCCGGCGATTTGGGTCGCTATCTTCCGAACGGCGATTTGGAATATCTCGGACGCATTGACCAGCAGGTGAAGGTGCGGGGCTTTCGGATTGAACTGGGGGAGATTGAGACGGTGTTGAGCCAGCATCCAAGCCTGCGCGATAGCGTGGTCATCGCCCGGGATGACCAGCTTGGCGAGAAACAACTGGTGGCTTACGTCGTGCCCAAGGACAAGGCCCCGACGGTGATGGAATTGCGCGCGCACCTGATGCAGCGGTTGCCCGACTACATGGTGCCCGCCGCGTTCGTCACGCTGGATGTGTTGCCTCTAACAGAGCACGGCAAGTTGAACCGGCAGGCATTGATTCAACAAGAAGAGGCGGTTGCATTAGCCACGGGTGTGACGTATCAGGCACCGCGCACGGAGTTGGAGTGGAAGCTGGTGGAAATTTGGCAAGGTGCGTTGCAGCGGGAAGGCATTGGCATCCGCGACGACTTCTTCGCACTTGGCGGACATTCCCTGCTGGTTTTCACCGTGATATCGCGGATCGCTGGAACGCTTAAATTACAGTTGCCGGTCAGCATGCTATTCGAACACCGGACCATCGAGACGCTGGCCCGGCAAATCGAAGCCGACCGTTCAACCTTGGATAAAGCCCCGCCCCTGCCGCGAGCGGACCGGACGCAGCCGCTGCCCATGTCGGTGGGACAACAGCAACTGTGGTTGGTGCAACAAACCTTGCCGGATCCCGCCACCTACAACGAGCCAGTGGTCTATCATCTGCTTGGGTCGGTGGCGGTCGCTTGTCTCAAAAAATCTTTGGAAGCGATTTGGGAACGCCATGAAGTCCTGCGCACCGCCTTGGTTCAAGAAGGCGAATCCTTGGTGCAAAAAATCTTCCCGGCTAAAATGCTGGACCTGCCGTGGGAGGAGCTGGATCTGCGCGCAGTGCCGGCCAGCGAACGGCAGGTGGCAATGGAGCGGCACCTGATGGAAGTGAGCCGCCGGCCCTTTGATCTGGCGCAAGCGCCGTTATGGCGGGTGTTGTGGATGACGCTGGCGAACCATGAGCATCAACTGGCTGTCATTTTCCATCACGCCATTGTTGACGAGTGGTCTGAACGTTTGTTTTTCGACGAGTGGCGCCGCTTGTATGCGGCGGAGGCGGACCCCGCGAAAGCGGGGCTGGCGGAGTTGCCGGTGCAATACGCCGATTATGCCGCATGGCAACGCTCACGGTTGACCGATGAATTTCTCCGGCGCGAACGGGCTTACTGGTTGCAGCAACTCCAAAACATGCCGCCGCCGCTGAAATTGCCCGGCGACCAGTCGGCAGGCGGACGACGCAGCGGCCGGGGCGGAACCTATCGCTTTGAACTGTCTGGCCCCGTGGCTGAAAATCTGCGGAGCTGGGCGCAACAAGAGGGTGTGACCAACTTTGCCTGGATGCTGGCGGCGTTCCAGGCCTGGCTATATCGCTTTACGGGACAGGCGGACTTGGTGGTGGGATCGCCGGTGACTAACCGGGAGCAGCCCGAAACACAAAGTCTGTTCGGCTATTTTCTGAACACGCTGCCGCTGCGAATCCGGGTTGAAAAACAGGAGAGCCTTCGGGCATTTGCGCGCCGGGTCGGAAAAATGGTGCAGGCGGGGCTGGAGCACAAGGCCCTGCCCTTTGAGCAGATGGTGGCGATGGTGGCCCCGGAACCAGCCGGCGTTCGCGGGCCGATCTATCAAGTGATGTTCGTGCTGCTGGAACAAGGGCTGCCGCCGTGGAAACCGGCAGGAATCGAAGCCCGCCAGATTGACGCCGACACGCGCACGAGCAAGAACGACCTGACTTTGTTTGTTGAGGCGGAAGGGGCGGTTTGGAAATGTGCTTTGGAATATGCCGCCGAAGTGTTCACCGAGGAAGCGGCGGCCCGCACGGCAATTTACTTGCAGGAGTGGTTTGCTTCGCTCGCTGCCAATCCGGATGGAATGATCGAATGCCTGAACCTGTTGCCGGCGGCGGAACGACGCAAAATCCAAATGGAGTGGAATGCAACGGCGAGGGGGTATCCGCCGGACAAATGTGTGCATGAATTGTTTGAGGAACAGGTCGAGCGGACGCCGGAAGCGATCGCGCTGGAGTTCGAAGGACAGTCATTGACGTATCGGGAACTTAACCAGCACGCCAATCAACTGTCCCGGCATCTGAAAAAACTGGGCGTGGGTCCCGAGACGCTGGTGGGACTGTGCGTGGAACGCTCACCGGCGATGGTCGTAGGCTTGTTGGGCATTCTCAAGGCGGGCGGCGCGTATGTGCCGTTGGATCCAGATTATCCGAAAGCGCGGCTGGATTGGTTGCTGAAAAACGCGGCCATAAAATGGTTGATAACCCAAACTCATCTCGCCAGCCGCTTCTCGCCGGCACAAAATCAAAACCTGATTTGCTTGGACCAGGCATCGTTCAATGAACCTAAAGACAATCTGAAGGTTCATGGCTCACCCAAAAACCTGGCCTACGTCCTCTTCACTTCCGGTTCCACGGGGTTGCCTAAGGGGGTTGCCATGGAACACGGTTCACTCGTCAACCTGCTGTGCTGGCAGGTGCAGCAAGCGCCCGCCCCGCAACGCACCCTCCAGTTCGCGTCAGTGTGTTTTGACGTGTCCTTTCAAGAAATATTCTCGACTTTGATCAACGGCGGAACCTTGGTTTTGGTCAACCCGGCGGTGCGGTCAAATCCGGCGGAACTCTTTGAATTCATCCAAGCCCGGCGGCTGGAACGGCTTTTTTTACCGGTCGTCATGTTGCAGGAACTTGCGGAAGCCGCCCAGCAATCTTCCGGTGCCGCCGTCAACTTGAGGGACGTCATCACGGCCGGAGAACAACTGCGGATCACCCCGTCAATCCGCCGCTTTTTCGCGCGACACACAGCTTGTTTTTTGCACAATCACTACGGCCCGACCGAGTCCCATGTGGTGACCGCCCTGCCGCTGCCGAAAAATCCCAGTGATTGGCCCGAACTACCAGCGATTGGACGGCCGATTTTCAACACTACAATATATCTGCTGGACACCGAACTTCAACCCGTGCCCATCGGGTTGGCCGGCGAGTTGTATATTGGCGGTGCCGGAGTGGCGCGAGGCTATCTGAATCGGCCAGACCTGACGGCGGAACGGTTCATCCCCGACCCCTTTTCGGCGAAGCCGGAAGCAAGGCTATACAAGACCGGGGATTTATGTCGTTACTTGCCTGACGGCAACATTGAATTTTTGGGGCGGATTGACCAACAGGTAAAAATCCGCGGGTTCCGCGTCGAACTGGGCGAAATCGAAGCGGTGCTGGGAACGCATCCGCAAGTGGCTGGTTGCGCGGTGGTGGCGCAGCAAAATGGCGGGGGAATTTTTTTGACTGCCTATGTGGTGACGCGCGCGGTCGCGCCGTTGACCGGGCCGGTATTGCGGGAGTGGTTGAGGGAAAAATTGCCGGATTACATGGTGCCGGCCCGGTTTGCAACCCTGCCCGCCCTGCCGCTCACGCCCAACGGAAAGCTTGACCGACAGGCATTGGGTCGGCTGGAGAACACAGTGGAACTGGCCGCCAGCGAAACGTATCAAGCCCCGCGCACGGAGTTGGAACGAAAACTGGTCGAAATTTGGCAAGGCCTATTGGGACGGGAAAGCATCGGCATTCACGACAACTTCTTCGCCCTCGGCGGCCATTCCCTGCTCGCCGTCAGATTGGTGTTCCGCATCCAGGAAGCCTTTGGCGTGAGCCTGCCGGTAAAGTTGGTATCCGAATGTCCCACCATCGCGGAGTTGAGTGAAGCGCTGGCGCGGCAGTCGCCAGTCAAAACCATTTCCATACCGCGTCGGCCACGGAAAGTGGTGGGCGAACCGGCGCGTTATCCGGCGTCGTTCAGCCAGGAGCAGTTGTGGTTCATTGACCAATTGGAACCCGACAGCGCAGTCTATAACGTGCCGCTGGCGCTGCGTTTGCGCGGCGGGCTGGATCAGACGCGGCTGACGCAAAGTTTGAACCGGGTGATCGCGCGGCACGAGGCGCTGCGCACCATTTTCGCGGCGGAACAGGGCGTGCCGGTGCAAGTTGTCCGGCCCGAACTGAAGCTGCCTTTGGCGGTGACGGATTTGAGCGGCCAGCCCGACCCGGAGGTGGAGGCGCAACGGCTGATGTTACAGTCGGCGGGCAAGCCGTTTGACCTTCAGCGCGGGCCGCTAGTGCGGGCGGAGCTCTTCACGCTGGAGGCGGAAGACCAGATACTGTTGTTGACCATTCACCACATTGTGTTCGACGGGTGGTCCATTGACGTGCTGCTCAAAGATCTCGCCGCAGGTTATGCGGGCGAAAAACTTTTGCCGGCCTCGTTGCAGTATGGCGACTTCGCGGCCTGGCAGCGGGCGCACCTCACAACTCAAAAAGTGGAGCAACATCTGGCCTACTGGCGGGAACACCTGGCGGGCGTGCCGACCGTCCTCGAACTCCCCACCGACCAGCCCCGCAGCGGCGGTAGCCAGCGCGGTGCCCAACACTATTTCACCCTCCCGCTCGAGCTGACGGCCCAGCTCCGCGCCCTTGCCCAACAACATAACACCACTCTCTTCACCACCCTGTTGGCGGCGTTTCAGACGTTGCTGCACCGGTTTTCGGGGCAGCAATCCATTCTGGTGGGTTCACCGATTTCAGGCCGTTTGCTGAACGAGAGCGAAAATTCCATCGGCTTCTTCGTGAACATGCTGCCGTTGAAGGCGGATTTTTCCGGCAACCCGGCTTTTTCAAATTTGCTGCAACAGGTTCATCAGAACGTTTGGGCGGCGCAAAGTCATCAGGAATTGCCGTTCGAAAGACTGGTTGCCGAGCTGCAGCCGCAGCGCGATCCGAACCGAAACCCGCTTTTCCAAGCCGCTTTCATCTTCGAAGTCGCGACGCCGCTGCTACCACAGATTCCCGGCCTGAAACTGGAGCTGGAACAAGTCCGGACGCCCACGGTCAAATTTGATCTGACGTTGACCCTGGCGGAAAAAGGCGGCGGCCTGCAATGTCTTTGGGAATATGCCGCCGGAACTTTTGGGACGGAAACCATTTCGCGCTGGTCGAAGTATTTTGAAACACTGCTGGTCTCGCTGGTCACAAATCCTGATTGCTTGATAAACGATTTGGATTTGCTGCCTGCGGGCGAGCGTTCGCTTCTGCTCGGCGAGTGGAGTGCGACCGCCGGCGAGTATGCGCGCGGTGCGAGCGTGGCGGGGTTGTTTGTGGAGCAGGTGAAATTGCGGCCCAGTGCGGTGGCTTTAAGCTGGAGCGGCGGGCAGTTGAGCTACGGTGAACTCAATGAACGCGCCAACCAACTGGCGCATCATCTGCGTTCTCTGGGCGTGGGTCTGGAGACGCCCGTGGGTGTGTTGCTATCGCGCTCGGTGGACTATGTCGTCAGCGTGCTCGCCATCTTGAAGGCTGGTGGCGCGTATGTCCCGCTGGATTTGGAATATCCGGTGGAACGCCTGAAGTTCATGCTTGCCGACAGCGGCTGCAAGGTGGTTATTACCGCCCAGGATTTCAAACTGTCCGGGGCGACGGAGTTGAACCTGGCTACGGCCGCGCCTTCCATCGCCGGTTGTCCGAAGGCCAATCTTGACTTGGTCAGCACGGCGGAATCGCTGGCCTATGTCATCTACACCTCCGGCTCCACCGGCCAGCCCAAGGGCGTCGCCATCCCCCAGCGCGGCGTGGTCCGTTTGGTGCGCGGCCAGACCTACGCTAGCTTTGATTCCTCCCAGCGCTTCCTGCTCTTGGCCGCCACCGCCTTTGACGCCAGCACCTTCGAGCTGTGGGCACCCCTGCTCAACGGTGGCGTCTGCGTCCTCTATCCCGAAGCGCTTGCCGATTACGCCCATCTGGAACAAGTGATCCGCGAACAGAACGTCACCTGTCTCTGGCTCACCGCCGGTTTGTTCAACCAGATCATGGATGTTCGTCCTTCCGTCTTACAGACGATCAAACAGGTGCTGGCCGGCGGCGAGACCTTGTCCGTGGCCCATGTGCGCAAGGCGTTGAAACTCCTCCCGCACCTGCGCCTGACCAACGGCTACGGCCCCACCGAGTCCACCACCTTCGCCTGCACCTACGACCTTCCGCCGCACTTCACCGGCGCTTCGGTGCCCATCGGCCGGCCCCTCGCCAACACCCAGTGCTATGTGCTCGATGCGCAGTTGCAGCCGGTGCCCGTCGGCGTGCCGGGCGAGCTTTACCTCGGCGGCGACGGCCTGGCGCGCGGCTACCTCAACCGGCCGGAGCTGACGGCGGAGAAATTTATCCCGAATCCATTCGACGCGAAAAACGCCACGCGCCTCTACCGGACGGGCGACCGGGTGCGCTGGCGGGCGGGCGGGAACCTCGAATTTTTGGGCCGCCTGGACAATCAGGTCAAGCTGCGCGGTTTCCGCATTGAACTGGGGGAGATCGAGTCGGTGTTGAACGGTCAGGCTGGCGTCCGCGCAAGCGTGGTGGTGGCGCGGGACAACCAGCTCGGCGAAAAACAGCTCGTCGCCTATGTCGTGCCCAAGGGGACACCGCCCACCGTCACGGAACTGCGGGAACATCTGCTCCAGCGGCTGCCCGACTACATGGTGCCCGCCATGTTCGTCACGCTGGAAGCGCTGCCGTTGACCGCCCACGGCAAGGTGGATCGCAACGCCCTGCCCACACCAGACTCCCGCCTCGAATCCGGTGCCGAGTTCACCGCCCCGCGCAATCCCACCGAAACCAAACTTGCCGCCTTGTGGCAGGAACTCCTCGGCCTGAAGCAGATCAGCATCCACGACAACTTCTTCGCCCTCGGCGGCCATTCTCTGCTCGCGGTGAGGCTGGTCAATGAAATCAAGCGACAGATGTCTTTTGATCTGCCGATTCGAATGGTGTTCCAGCATCCGACGATTCAGGAATTGGCCAAAGTGTTGCCAGAGCAAAAAAACACCGCCCGCCGGCCCGAATTGATCCAGCTCCAGCCAGGCACCGCTGGCCCGGAGCTTTTTTTCCTGATTGATGAAGGCAGCCTCGGCCTGCTTAAGCTCGCGCATTTTCTCAACAAAGACCTGCGCCTGTATGCCTCAGTGGTGCCGATTCCCGAAACCACGTTGCGCGCGGCGGCGAAAAAAGACCTTTCTGCGCTGCCCCGCATGGAGGAGTGGGCGGCGAAACACGTTGCCCTCATCCGCAGCCGCAAAATCACCGGGCCCATCCGTCTCGCGGGCCATTGTTTCGGCGGGATGCTCGCCTTTGAGGTTGCCCGGCAGTTGCAGGCCGCCGGCGTCCGGGTGGAAACCGTATTGCTGCTCGACACCTGGATGATGATGCCGACTTTCTGGGGCGTGAAAAAGGCGTGGGTGAGCGAGCACTTCGGTAAACTTTTCCGGCAAGGCCCGAAATATCTCTGGCGCAAAAGCCGCCGCCGGATTGACATCGAAAAAAAGGAGCTGACCTCCCGCTTCGACCTCGCCTTCAGCGACGATTTCAACGTGCAAATCCCATGGGCCATCATCGCCCGGATTTACCGGCACGCCTTGCAGGGCTACCGGCCGGAGCCGCTGGCAACGCGGGGAATATTGTTCATCTCGCAGGACGACTGGATATCAAACGCCTTTCGCCCACAGGACAATACGCTCGGTGCCCGCCGCGTTTTTGGCGGCGGCGTGACGGTCGTGGATGTGCCCGGCAACCATGTGACCGTCCTGCAGGAAACCCACCTGCCGGCTCTCGCCGAACACTACAACCGGAATTTGAAGCCATCACCATGAGCGCGCCGCCGCCGGCCGTCTGGCGCAAAATTTCCAAAATCCCGCCCGTCGCCCCGGCGGAAATTCACGTCTGGCGGATTAACCTCCTCTGCCCGCTGGCAGAAATCGCGCGGCTGCAAAATGTTTTATCCGCCGCCGAAAAAAAACAGTCAGCGCGCTATCATTTCGCCCATGACCAGAGGCGTTTCATCGTTCGCCGCGCCGTTTTGCGGCAATTGCTGGCCGCCCAGCTTGGCCTGCATCCGGAAGAAATCAAAATTGATTCCGCCAATTTTCAAAAACCAAAAATTGCCGCTACGCAAAATTCTGACGGACTGCGGTTCAGCTCCAGCCACTCCGCCGACTGGGCGCTGATTGCCCTCGCGCAAAATCGCGAGGTGGGCGTGGATGTGGAACAGCACCGGCCCCTGCCCGACGCCGGTGACCTGGTGCGGAATTCTTTCTCGGATTTTGAAATCGCCGAATTTGAGCGCCTGCCCGAACCGGCGCGAACGGAAGGATTTTTCAACTGCTGGACGCGCAAGGAGGCGTTCGTGAAAGCCATCGGCCTCGGGCTGGCGTATTCGCTCAAAAAATTTTCCGTCACGCTGGCACCGGGTCGGCCCGCCGCGCTGGTGGACGTGGCCGGCGATTCCGTCGCGCGCAAAAAATGGCTCATGGCTTCCCTGAACGTTGCGCCCGCCCACTCAGCGGCGCTGTTTTTTGAGGCCGGGCCATCGGCCATCCGCTGTTTTGCATGGCATTGATGGTTGTTGGTATCGTCAATCGCGCCAGAAGGATTGTCCGGTTGCATTTGGAGCGTGGCATCAATGAAAGCATGTGTTTGAGAGTGCTGAAGAACCGCGTGACCGTCAGCCACATTCGGAACACTTTGAACTTCAGCGCAGAACGAGGCGTTGTGTTTTCAGCCAGCGTTCCGCCGTTAAATAATCCGGGCATAAACGCTCCACTTCTAGCCAAAATTGGTCGGAATGATTCATCTGCCGGCGGTGTGCCAGTTCATGCAAAATGATATAGTCCCGCACAAAATCTGGCGTCTGAATCAACCGCCAGTTCAATGAAATCGTGCCCCTCCTCGAACAGGAGCCCCACCGCGACTTCTGGTTTCTGACTGACACGCGCGAAATTTTAATGCCGTGAAGTGCTGCCAGCTCCATGACTTTCACCGGAAGTTCTTGTTGGGCGAGTTTACGGAGATGCTTTTGAATCGCCGGCCTCAAATCCACAGACACATTGCGGAGGGTTAAAAACTCTGGGCCAAATCGAATCTGGCCCGCTGTCTCAATCTCAATCTTGACCCGCTCGCCCCGAAAATAAATCTCGGTTCCCAGCTTCCATTCATTCGAGGTTTTGGGCTGCGATTCCAACTTCTGAATTTGATGTTCCAGCCAGCCGATGTTTCTGGCTAAAAAATCTTTGGCCGTGGATATTGAGCCACTTCTAGGAACCGTGACCCGAGCAACCCCGTCAGGCCGTAAACGAAGCAGATAACGACGTGCTTTGGGATTATGCACGAACAATAGCGGCACCGACCTTGTGCCGATTTGAACGGTGTCGGGCTGGGGCAGGTCGGGTTTTAATCGGAAGAAACGGTCAAACATTCGTGAACGTCTTTCCCTCCATTAAAGCAAAGATTTGACCACGGTTTGATGGAGCAGATTTTTAACTTCAATTCGCTCCGGGATGACATTTTTTTGAACAAGTGTTTTAAGAACGGCGTTGAGCCATTCACGAGACACCTCAATTGTGCCAAGCTCGAACTCTGGAATTTTGCCCTCTTCCTGCAAAAGCCGAAAGTTTGAAAGCCTGATTTGGATACCCTCCTTCTCCCCTTTCAAATCAAGTTCCGCGCTGATGATCCGGTTTTCTTTGTCGATTTCCAGCGCAGTCATCTTCCCATATTTCTTTAAAACGCCGCTGTTGATTTCTGCTCTGATTTTTTGAATTTGCGCCCCCCTCGGCAACATCCTGAAAAAGATAATTTTAAGCGTATCCACCAATCCGTCGCTGGCTTTGAATAAGTCCGAAAATTGCATGGGGTCCAATATGGATGTGGCTAGGGTTTGCGGCAAGTCTCCCATTTGTGAGAACACCGATGCCAACACTGGAAATGGAACCCCGTTGGCGGTTGAATATGTTTTCGGTGCCAAGCAAATCACGCGAATGAGAGATGCTTGGATGGTCATGGATGCGGGCGGGCGTCAGACACAATTCAATTTGTTTTACGACCTCCCTCAACCCGGCCAAGTTCAAACCTTCACCTGGCCTGTGGCCACAGCCGCGCTTGTTTCGATGAGATACATCTCGTCGTCAGCAAGCGGTTTGCGGCTCCATTCTACATCCTCAATCTTCAACCCTCGCTTTGCCATTTGCGTCTTCTGTGCCTTTTTGCGGCTATAAATCCGTGCCCATTCGTGGTTAAAAGTTGATTCGTCGTGGTCGGGACGGTGCCAGCCCTGCGCCGTCCGCTGTCAGGCGCTTCCCCGTCTTCCGCCGGACGGCTTACGTCCGTTGCGGGATGCCTCCCCGCGCGCCGGTTAGTGTCTCTGTATCTGCAACTGCCTTTCGGGTTCATGGAGTACCGACAACCTATGTTCTCGACCAGCAAGGGAAAGTCGTGTGGGCAGGCCATCCCTCAGGTATGACATTTGTGAAAGTGGTGGCGGGCCTTTTGAAGCCATAAACCAGTCCCAATCATTTACATCAGTATTTAGTCCCCAAACTTACCAGATGCTCTTCAAAATACCCGGCCAGATTCATAATGGTCCCAAGCTGTAGTTTTGCGGGTGAGTCTGGTTTTTGGTGGATGTCCTCCGGTTCTCCCAATTCTCTCCAAGCTCCGGTTCTGGTGTCATTGAGGATCTGCAACAAAATCTCTTTGTATTCCGGCTTCAACTTTAGCGCCCAGATTCCAGCTTTTTCACTTAAGCATTCCTTCGCCAATTTTTCCGCCGCCTTTTTCAACTCACCCCGATGCTGTGTCAAAGATATGTTCAACAGATTCTCCCGGTCAAACGACTCCGCATCATGGTTTCCCTTCGACATCCTGGCCGGAAGCAGCTTTGTGAACGGGAAATTTGTGAGCAGGGCCTTCAGCACCTCTGCCTCTTTTTGCTGAAGTTCGTATTCCCATCGATCACCTGTCTGGTTAAGCAATTTCATTCCGCCGGCTCCATTGTTGCCTGAAGTTTGTATTTATGGAGCTGGTGAACGTAAAACTCGGCCTTCTCCGCACCTTCCCTGGTCAGCACACTCTTTCCTTTTTCATGCACCTCCATCATGTGTTTTTCCGCCTTCTGCCTGTTCCAACCAAAGATTTTCATGAAGACGTGGGTGACATAAACCATCAGATTCACGGGGTCGTTCCAACAGATGACATAAAAGGTGGGTGCCAGATCATCGTCGGACTCGGGCTTTTTCCTGAGGACCGGTTTCGTGACTGGTTCTAAAACGGTCGGCATTATTATGCAAGTTTCGCAAGCTTTTCACGAACGTAATCAATATGGCCGCGCAGCACATAAAACCGGTCGGCAAACGATGCTGGCACCTTGATCCGTTTCACCGCCTTTTCAATCTCATCCAGCCGTTCGTGCATTTCCTTCCGTTTGGCCGGCGTTATTTCCCGGACAAGCTCCCGCTCCAGCACCAGCAACGCGCGATACCACCGGTAAAGGCGCAACTGGATCCGCCATTTATAGGTCGCCGGAATCAACCGCAGGCCGGGGATCAGCACCAGCATCATCGGAATAAAAGCCACGAGGATGCGGTTGGCCAGGCTTGCAATCCAGAACGGAAGCTCGCGATACAAGAACGTCTTGCCGGACTTGTAGTAACGGCTGGCATCCGGGCTAATCCTAAATTCATGTTCTTTTGGATTGGGGAACTCACCCTGATTTTGGAGCATGCTGGCGTTCCCATGAACTTCGCGGGCCGCTTCCAGCAATAAATCTGACACCGCCGCATTCAACTTTGGCCGGGCCACGAGTTCCACGGTCGGTCCGATGAGCCAAACATCTTGCCCCGGCAGGTTTTTGCCGAAATCGATGAAACCTTCTGGCAGGCGCAGCTTGTTCAAATAGTTGAACCGCCGGGTGTAGGCGTCTGCCTGTTCAAAACTTAATAGCTGAATTCCTGGTGACCGCAGCAACATTCGCATGGTTTGTGACGAGGCTGAATCGCTCATCATAAACACCGCGTCAACGGTTCCGGCCAACAGCTGCTTCGCGGCGGCGTTCGCATCCAAATCCAGCAACTGGGTTATTCCATCAGCGGTGAGGCCGTTCGTCTGGAGCAAGGTCAAGGCTAGCGAATGGGTTCCACTCCCAACCGAACCGATGGCCAGCTGCTTCCCAGCCAGCCCAGACAGCAGGCTTATGTTTGTATTGCCACGGTAGAATATGAGCAGCGGTTCGTAGGCGATGTTTCCGAGCGAAATCAAATTCTGGGTGTTTGTGCCATCCGCCACACCGCCCTGAACGAAGCCGACATCCACCCGTGAGGTGGGGGCTTCCAAGCGCTGAAGGTTTTCCAGCGAGCCTTGCGAGGGAATGATTTCCAACGTCACGCCATTGCGGGCGAGAATGTCCCGATACTTTTCGGCATTTCTTTCGAAGGTGCTTCCCGGCGGGCCGCTGGTGATGGTGAGGATGCGTGGCGGGGCCGAATGAATGAACCAGTAAATCGCAAAGCAGCTGATGAGGCTGATAAAGCAGACCACGATAAGCGACAGGCTCCAACTCAGCCCAAAATTCTCCGTGAAGATGGCCACGATCCGGGACAGGCTGAATTTGCGTTCGGTTTTCATGCAACCATTTTCAATCACAATAACAACACCGGCAGGATAATGGTTTTGCCAAGCATCGCAATCAATCACCATCAAGCCATCCAAATCGGATTGAGCGTCGTTGAACTTGTCCAAATTCTAGGGCAATCCCTCATCATGGACATCGATCTGACTGGGTTCTCTGCCAACAAAGACATGCGCTTTTCGATTTGTTAATTCTGGCCATGTATGCTGATGGACACCTTTCATCGGCTAAAGATGAACAATTGCAGAAATTGTTGGCTGGAATGGGATTTGTTGAGGAACCAGATAGCCAACGTGAATTTGATGCGGCTGTGACCAGGATCAGGCCCAGCATTCAATCCATTCACAAAGCCAAGGAGCTGGCTTTGGGTTTGGCTGATGAATTCACCGCTCGTCCGCAACACAAGCAGGTATTTGCAGCCGTAGAGCAGATTATGACCTTTGACAACAACATCAGCACTTTGGAAAACACATTGCTGATGGAACTGCGGATGAAATTCAGGTTGTGAATGGGAAGTGCGGTTTCCTCATTAAAACCAGCAGTTTTATCTTGGTGAATGCTTTTGAACTAGCTTTAATGGGCCTGCGGTAAACATTCATACAAATAACACAATAAAATCATGGCCAAAGCACTGACCAAATCCCAAATCGTATCTGCCATCGCAGACAAAAACAGCCTCACCAAAAAGCAAGCTGGCGAGATCCTGGAACAACTCGCCTGTCTCGCTTACAAACATGCCAAGGACTCGTTCACCATCCCTGGTCTCGGCAAGCTCGTTCTGGTCAATCGCAAGGCCCGCATCGGCCGTAATCCTGCTACTGGGGAAACGATCCAAATCAAGGCCAAGAAAGTCGTGAAGTTCCGCGTCGCCAAAGCTGCCAAAGACGCGATTCTTGGTGTGAAGAAATAGTTTTGGATTTCATTCAAAGGCACCCTGTTCATTCAGGGTGCCTTTTTTCCATCAGTGATCACCTTGTTGATGAAAGATGAAACAACTGCTGTTGACGCTGAAAAAAGTAAGCCTGGCAGGGCGGGGTTTTAGCAGGCTCGTCAAATACTGGCTTGAACAACTTTAAACGACTCAATTTGACTTGGGCTAGTTGTTGGTTTTGACAGAAAAACCAATGCCCCTTTGAACATAAAGGATGGTGCGCGCTGCAGGTTTCGAACCTGCGACCCCTACCGTGTGAAGGTAATGCTCTACCACTGAGCTAAGCGCGCAAAAACTGGCGAATTTGCCCCAAAAACCCGTTCGCAAGCGGACAAGAGACTAGCGGGCGCCGCCAGTTGTGGCAAGGTTTTTTAGGACGGGCGGGCCAAACCGTGCGACGGCGGCAAGGCGGCTCATTTCCATTCAAAATCATGCCCGCCGTGGATTTTTCCGGCGGTCAGCAGCAGGTGGTAGGTGACGTTGTTGGTCAGAGCTTGCGGACGGGTGCCCGGCACCGCCGGCTTGAGGCCGCGGATGAACTGGCCGTAGAAAAAAGTTTTGACCGGCGCAGAATTGGAATCCGAAACGAGGTGCCAGAGCGGCAGCGTGTTTTGATTGGTCTGATACGCCGCGAGCGGCACGATCCGGATTTCGGTGAGCCGGAGCGGGCGGTCCAGGCCGAACATCAGGTTGGGCAACGCGCCGGTGCGCGCCGCCGGTCGCAGGTCGCGGCTGGTGTGAAATATCCGCACGGTCTGGGGCTGAAACCAGTTCGTGAAGCCGGCAAGGTAAACCGCCGCCAGCACCAGTGTGCCGGCGATCAGCAGCCAAGTTTTTCGTTCCATGGTGAATATATTGTAACGTGGCGACAATTTGAGGCGTCGAACTGCATGAGCCAGACGTCCGCCAGTCCGCCGTGGTTATGAAAATCTGCCCAGTTCAAGATCCGCGCCCTAGCCGGGAAGGTTTTTTCCCCGGCCAGTGGCGGGCTTTCACGCTAATCGAACTGCTGGTGGTCATCGCCATCATCGCCATTCTGGCGGCCATGCTGCTGCCGGCCTTGAGCCGCGCGAAGGAAACTGCGCGGCGCATTTCGTGCATGAACAATCTCCGGCAGTTGGGTCTCGCCTCGCGCCTATATGTGGACGAAAACCAGGGGACTTATCCAACGCGTTCCGGCACCGACCGCTGGCCAGACAAATTCTACGACAACTACGGCAAGAGCGCCAAGCTGCTGCTCTGCCCGACCGACGGTCTCAACGGAATCATTCCCCAAACCGGCGGCAGTTCCAACAACGTGGCCGACGCCGCGCCGCGCAGCTACCTGATCAACGGCTGGAACGATTGGTATGCCGACCACATCGGCACCACGGCTTTTCCGGCGGTGGAAGCGGCCGCAGCTCGAAACGGGTTGAAGGAAAACGCCATCGTTTATCCCAGCGACACCGTGGTGCTGGGGGAGAAAATCTCGGACGCGGGCGATTACTACATGGATCTTTTTGAAAACCCGCAGGTCGGTGGCAACGACGCCAGCGTGGCTGAACAATGCCGCCACGACAACCGCAACGCCAGCTCGCTGGCGAACGGCCAAAGCGGCTCCGGCGGCTCGGATTACGCGATGGCTGACGGCAGTGCGCGGTTCATCAAATATCCGCAGGCGGTGTCGCCGCTTCATCTCTGGTGCGTGACCGACACCAACCGCGGGTTGAACGCCTGGAAGTTTTGAGTCTGGGCGACAGAGACAAACTTAAATTGCCGTGAGCGTGGGATTTATCGTAACTTGTGGTTTGCCAGCACAGTCTGCTTTGGCGAATTAAACCATCAATTTTATGTCGGAAAAATCAAACGGCGGCAAAGGTAAGTGGATTCTGCTCGCGGCAGTGCTTGCGGCGGGCGTGGGCGGCTATTTTTATTTCCACCACGGCGGCAGCGAAAAATTGAGCTACAACACTGTGGCGGTGACGCGCGGCGAACTCACCGCGACGGTCACGGCGACGGGCATCTTGAACCCGGTGGTGAACGTCACGGTCGGCAGCCAGGTGTCGGGCCGCATCAGTAAATTGTATGTGGATTACAATTCACCGGTGACCAAGGGCCAGGTGCTCGCGGAAATTGATCCTTCGACATACCAGGCCACGGTTGAGCAGGTCACCGCCGACCTCGCGAACGCGAAGGCAAACCTGGAGCTGCAACAGGCGCAGTTTGAGCGCAACGCCGAGCTGTTTACAAACAAACTCGTTTCCGGTTCGGACTACGATACGGCGCTGGCCACCTTGCATGAGGCAGAAGCGATGGTGAAGATCAAGCGGGCATCGCTCGACAACGCGCTGGTGAACCTGAACTACTGCAAAATCGTCTCGCCGGTTGACGGCGTGGTGATTTCGCGCGCGGTGGAACTTGGTCAGACGGTTGCCTCCAGCTTCAACACGCCGACCATCTTCCAGATCGCGAACGACCTGACCAAGATGCAGATCGACTCGAACGTGGCCGAAGCCGACATCGGCGGCGTGGTGGAGGGCCAGAGCGTGGAGTTCGGGGTGGACGCGTATCCGCTGCGGACGTTTCACGGTTCGGTGGCGCAGGTGCGTAATTCGCCCATCACGGTCAATAACGTGGTCACCTACGACACGGTCATCAGCGTGACGAACACGGATTACAAATTGAAGCCGGGCATGACGGCGAACGTCTCCGTCATCGTGGCGCAGCGGGATGATGCGGTGCTGCTGAAGAATGCCGCGCTGCGATTCCGTCCGCCGGACAACGCGGTGATTTTGACCAACGAAGTGGCAGGTGGTTTGGCGACGAATGGGGTCGCCGCCAGCAAAGGCCCGCGTAAGGGCAAGGGCAACCGCAGTGTTCGCACGGTGTATGTCCTCACCGGCGACGAGAACGCGCCGCAGTTGAAGGCGGTGCAGATCAAGACCGGCATCACGGATGGCCTGTTCACCGAGGTCGCCGAGGGTTTGAAGGAAGGTGATAAAGTCGTCTCCGGCGTCGTCAACAACGATTCACAAGGTTCCGCGTCAACCTCCAGCCCGTTTGGCGGTGGATTTCCGCGCCGCTAAAATTACTGCCGTGCCGACCAACGCCGTCATCAAGCTCGCGGATATCCACAAGATTTACCGCACCGGTGAAGTGGATGTCCATGCCGTGCGCGGCGTGTCGCTGGACATCGCGCCGGGTGAATTTGTCGCCATCATGGGTTCGAGCGGTTCCGGCAAAAGCACGCTGATGAACATGATTGGCTGCCTCGACCGGCCCACGAACGGAAATTATTTCCTCGACGGGCTGGATGTTTCCACGCTCGACCGCGACCAGCGTGCCAAAATCCGCAACGACAAGATTGGCTTTGTTTTTCAGGGCTTCAACCTGCTTTCGCGCACGACGGCGCTGGAAAATGTCGAGATGCCGTTGCTTTACAACCACGCGCACCTGCCGGCGGCGGAGCAAAAAAAACGCGCGCAAGAATCCTTGGAACTCGTCGGTCTGGCGCAGCGCGCTGACCACAAGCCGAACCAGCTTTCCGGCGGCCAGCAGCAGCGCGTGGCCATCGCCCGCGCGCTGGTGAACCAACCGTCGCTGTTGCTCGCCGACGAGCCGACCGGCAACCTCGATAGCCAGACGAGCATCGAAATCATGGGCGTGTTCCAAAAGCTGAACAAGGCCGGTATCACAATCGTGATGGTCACGCATGAGCTGGACGTGGCGCGCTACACCAAACGGATGATCATCCTGCGCGATGGGAAAATCCTGACGGACGAGCCGGTGCGCGACCGGCTGAGCGCCGAATTTGAATTGAAAAATCTAAAGGAGGCGCATGAGGCGGTGAAGCTGGCATGAGAATTCTTGCACCATTCAAACTCGCCGCCCGCGCGCTGCGCCGGAACAAGATGCGTTCGTTGCTGACGATGCTTGGCGTCATCATTGGCGTCGGCTCGGTCATCGCGTCGGTCAGCATCACCACCGGCGCGTCCAAGCAGGTCGAGGACAAGGTGGCGAGCCTTGGCCAGAATGTTGTCACGGTTTTCTCCGGCAATTTTACCAGCGGCGGGATGCGCGGCGGCTGGGGCAGCGCGCCGACGTTGACGGTGGAAGACACGGCGGCCATAAAAAACGAGATCGGCAATGTCGTGGCCGTTAGCCCGGAAGTGCGCGACCGGATGCAGATTCTCGCGAACGGCTTGAACTGGAACACGCAGATCCAGGGTGAGTCGCCGGATTACCCGCAGATCCGCGACTGGAATATCGCCGACGGCGCGATGTTCACCGACGCGGACGTACGCAGCATTGCCAAGGTCGCGGTCATCGGCAAAACGGTGGTGGATCAGTTGTTCATCAATCAGGATCCGGTCGGCGAGACGCTGGTCATTCGCAACATCCCGTTCAAGGTCGTCGGCGTGCTGGAGACGAAGGGGTTTAATTTGTTCGGCCAGGATCAGGACGACATCGTGATCATTCCCTACACCAGCCATATGCGGCGCATTACCAAGCGCACGTTTGTGAATTCCATCATGGTGCAGGCCGCCAGCAAGGAAACCATCAACCAGGTGCAGGACGACATCACCGCGCTGCTGCGTGACCGGCACAAGAGCGCCGAACAGGATTTCACCGTGCGGACTCAGTTGGAATTGATGGCGATGGCCACCTCGACCACGCGCATCATGTCCGTGCTGCTCGCCGCTATCGCCAGCGTGTCCCTCATCGTCGGTGGCATCGGCATCATGAACATCATGCTCGTCAGCGTCACTGAACGGACGCGCGAAATCGGCATCCGCATGGCCGTCGGCGCGCGCGGGCGCGACATCCTGATCCAATTTCTGATCGAAGCCGTGACGTTGAGCGCGGTCGGCGGCATCATGGGCATCGCGCTCGGCATGACGGCAGCGAAAGTCACCTCGCACTTGACCGGCTGGCCGACGCTCACGCCGTTTGCTTGGATTGGCATCGCGTGCGTTTCCAGTGCGGGCATCGGCATCGTCTCCGGTTTTTATCCTGCGTGGAAAGCTTCCCGGCTCGACCCGATCGAGGCGTTGCGCTACGAATAAATCCATCCTGCTCGTCCCCATCGTCATCCCCATTCCCCAAAATAATTTTCAAATTTGAGGATGACGATGAGGACGAGGATGAGGATGATGTTTCCGGCATGACCACCGAGATTCTCTCCACCCATACTCCGGCGCTTTTCCAGAAAGCCGTCCGCCGCGCCGCCGAACTGCTGCGCGCCGGCGAAGTGGTGGCGCTGCCGACGGAAACGGTCTATGGCCTCGCCGCCAATGCGCTGGACGAAAACGCCGTCGCGAAAATTTTCCAGATCAAAGGCCGCCCGGCGCACAATCCCATCATCGTTCACGTTGCGGGAAACGAAATGGCCAAAAGTTGTGTGGGGGAATTTTCGGCGGCGGCGGACAAACTTTCCAAATCCTTCTGGCCTGGCCCGCTGACGCTGGTGCTGCCGCGCGCGAAAAATATTCCTGATGTTGTGACTGCCGGTGGCGAAACCGTGGGCGTGCGTTGGCCGAGCCATCCGTTCATGCAGGCGGTGATTCGTGAATGTGGTTTTCCGCTGGCTGCGCCGAGCGCCAATTTGTCCAACCAGATTTCACCGACGAACGCGGAACACGTCCGCGCGCAGCTCGGCGGAAAAATTCCGCTCATCGTGGACGGCGGGCAGTCGCAGGTTGGCATCGAATCCACGGTGCTGGACTTGACGGTGGCACCGGCGCGGATTTTGCGGCCGGGGATGATCCACGCGGAATCGCTGGCGGCGGCCGGATTGCCGATCGCCGATTGCCGATCGCCGATGGAAGACACCTCATTGAAAAGCCCTGGTCAATTGAAGAGGCACTACTCGCCAAAGGCAAAATTGATTATCACCTCTTGGAAAGACGATGCCGATCTGGCCGCGCAAATTGGCAGTTGGAAATTGGAGGTCGAAAATGTCCACATCATCGCCCATACCAACATCCCCGCCAGTTTTGGCGCGGCAAACGTGAGCGTGATTCCGCACGACGCGGAGGCGTTTGCGCGGGCGCTTTACGGGGAGCTGCACCGCTGTGACGCGGCGGGCGCGAAGCTGATTATTGTGGAGGCACCGCCGGAGGCACTGGCATGGGCCGGCATCGCCGACCGGCTGCGGCGCGCGGCGGCGTGACGGAAATCATTCGGCTTCCCAGCGCTGCCGGTCGGTGAGGAACAGGCCGGAGAGCAAACCGTAAGGCGCGACTTTCAGCGGGAACGACGGTGGAATCTGGTTGGCTGCGACGGTCTTCAGGCAGAAATTCCCCCAACTGTCCACGCCGCCTTGCAGGCATTCGGTGAACAGTTTCCCGTCCAGCGTATTGAGCGTGAGATAGAGCCCGCGCACCTGCTTGGTGTAGTCGTTGAACAGGAAAAACTCATACTGCGAATTGATGGTGATCCAGGCGCATTGGCGGTCGCCATACCAGGCCACGGCCCAGGGGATGTCGCTCATCATCAGCTCATCCGGACGCATCCAGCCAGAGACCTTCTGGATTTCCGGCGGGTAATACGGCGGGTAGGCGACGGGCGAAATCTTCGGCGGCAGCAGGCTTGTGACGAACGCCTGGCAGGAGACCAGCACCATCAGGACGATGACAGCCAGCCGCGCCTGCGGCGACGGCGTGTTCATCTGGTTCAACAGCGTCAGGAAAAAGACGACGCCGAAAATCACCACGAGCGGCGTGAGCAGCACGAGCAGGTTTTCCGAATTGATCTCCGGCGAGATGGCGGAAAGCTGCGTCCGGCCCAATGACTGCACGACAACAAACACACCGAGGCACATCATTGTAAAATAGCGCAGCCGCCGGGCGGCGCCATTCCGCAGCCCCAGCAGCAGTCCGGCGAAAAATAGCACGGCCACCCAACTGCCGCCGACTCGCAGCAGGTCGTTCTGCAAAATGAGCCGAGTGTTCACCAGAAATTTGCTCAAGTAGGGCCGCACCCAGTAGGCCGAGGCCAGGTCGGGATTCACCGACTGCATCAGTCGCGCACCGGGAAAGGCATACGTCCCTTCCACCACCGCATAACCGGCGGTGCCGAACAACGTGCCGCTCACCGAGAGATTGCGGATCAGCCACGGGGCCACCGCCAGGCCAAACGCCAGAAATGCGGCCACCGCCAGACCCGGCCGCCGCACGCCGCCAAAAAGCGTCATGAAAATCGCCACCGGCACAATCACCCAGCCGAACGCATAGCGCGTCAGCATTCCCGTGCCGACCAGCACGCCGGCAGTGACGGCCAGCAGGAACATTTTTTTGACCGGCGGCGCCTCGGCGCGGCCCAGCTCCTCAATTTTCAGCAGGCACCACACCAGCCCCAGGAAAATCACGAGCAGCAGCAGCGTGGACTGGCCGGACACGCTGAATTTCCACAGTTCATCCGCGCCGAGGGTCAGCACCGCCGTCAGCCAGGCCGTTGGCGCGCCGAACAATTTTTTGGTGAGCAAAAACGTCAGCGCCACCACCGTCAGCAGCAGCACCTGATTTAGCAGGGCGACGAGGAATTCCGGCCGGTAGCGCAGGAACTTTCCGTCCTCCGCCCAAAACGGCTTGCGCGTCTGCACCTTCCATTCCGGCTGCCAGAGCTTCATCAGACCCGCGAGCACGGTCGGATACACCGGCGGATTGGCGAGGTCGGGATGTGCGCTGTTGAGTTCCGCAAAATCCACCGCGTTGGTCAGCGGGAGTTCGCCGATGTGCTGGGCGTGGTTGTGCTTGGAAACCAGAAAGACGCTGAATGGCCGGATGAAATCCGTGGTGTAGCCCTTGCCTTCGGCCACGTTGCGCGCCACCTGCGCCGCGTCCATCGCCTCCGCCGAGTTGAAGCCGCGATACTCCGTCAGGTTGTAAAGCACCGCCAGCCCGATGACCGCCACGGCCAGCGGCAGCAATTGCAGCCAGCGTGAAAACCGCCCAACTTCCAGCGTGTGGATCAGGTGCTGGAGCTTTTCCGAAATCATCATAATTCAAAATCCTTCCAAGTGATATTCGTGCAGCTTGCGATGGAACGTCCGCCGGCTCATGCCGATTTTTTTCGCCGCGTGCGTGCGGTTGCCGTCGGTCTCTTTCAGGGCACGGATGATCAATTGCTTCTCTGCATCTTTCACGGTCAAATCTTTTCCAGCAAGAATTTTCGGTTCGACCGCGCCGCCGTGCCGCACCGACGGCGGCAAATCCCGCAGCGTCACACGCTCGCCCCGGCTCAAAACCACCGCGTGCTCAATGGCCGTCCGCAGCTCGCGCACGTTGCCCGGCCAGGAGAAATTCATCAAGGCTTCGAGCGCGTCCGCCGTGAAATCGTTCACCGCCTTGCCATTTTCCTTGGCAAACTCGCGCAGGAAACTCTGCGCCAGCAGCGGAATGTCGCCCGTCCGCTCGCGCAGCCGCGGCAGTTCAATCTCCACCACGCGCAGCCGGAAAAACAAGTCCTCGCGGAATTTTCCGGCCTTCACCAGCTCTTCCAAATTTTTGTTCGTCGCCGCGACCAGCCGCACGTCGGCGGTCAGCGTTTTGTTGGAACCGACGCGTTCAAAAGTTCTTTCGCCAAGAAACCGCAGCAGTTTCACCTGAATCGTCGCGTCAATCTCGCCGATTTCATCCAGGAAAAGTGTTCCGCCCTGCGCCTGCTCGAAGCGCCCGATGCGCCGCTCGTGCGCGCCGGTGAACGCGCCGCGCTCGTGGCCGAACAGCTCGCTTTCCAGCAGCGTGGGCGCGAGCGCCGCGCAATGCACGGTCACGAACGGCTGCTTGGCGCGCGGGCTCAACTGATGCAGCGCCTTCGCGATGAGTTCTTTGCCCGTGCCGCTTTCGCCCAGCACCAAAACCGTCGCGCGCGTCGGCGCGACCTGCTGGATGATCTCGAAAATCTCCGTCATCACCGGCGACTGGCCGATGATGTTTTCCATCCCGAACTTGGCGTCCAGCTGCTTGCGCAGCGAGACATTTTCCACCTCAAGGTTTTGCTGTTTCAGTGCGCGGGCAATCCGCATTTCCAGTTCATCAATTTGCAGCCGGCCTTTGGCGATGTAATCATCCGCGCCGCGCTTCATCGCGTCCACCGCCAGTTCCTCAGAGCCGTAAGCTGTCATCAAAATGCAGATCGGCGGTTTTGTCAGCGACTTCGCCCGTGAAATCAATTTCATGCCGTCCTCGTTCGGCAGGCGGTAATCGGTGAGCATCACGTCGAAATTTTCCGACTCCAA
The DNA here is from genome assembly GCA_964444085.1 of uncultured Bifidobacteriaceae bacterium. Lineage (GTDB taxonomy): Bacteria > Verrucomicrobiota > Verrucomicrobiia > Limisphaerales > UBA11358 > UBA11358. The sequence goes on from CAYUGC010000001.1 coordinate 71,848, forward strand.
AAGATTCATCGCCGCCTTCGCATCCTCGGCGATGTAAACGTCGTAGCGTTCCTCGAGCGCCGCGCGCAAACCTTCGCGCGTCGTCTTCTCGTCATCCACGATGAGTAATGTCGGCTTCATAAGATTTACGATATGCGATTTACGATTTACGAGCCGCCCGCCGAAACGCGCGTAAATCGTATATCGTAAATCGGAAATTCAATTTCATCCTTTCGTCTTGGCTTCGAGTAACCGTGGTTTTCTTTCGTGCAAGGGCAACCAAATCCGAAAGGTCGTGCCTTTGCCGACGTGGCTTTCCAGTTCGATGCGGCCGTTGTGCGCGCGGATGATGCGCTGGACGATCATCAGGCCGAGGCCGCTGCCTTTTTTCTTGGTCGTGTAAAACGGCTCGAAAATGCGGTTGAGCTGTTCCTGCGGAATGCCGCCACCAGTGTCGGTCACGCTCACCCAAACCGCGTCGCTATTTTCGCCGGTCTGGAGTGTGAGTGTACCGCCGGTGGTCATCGCCTGCGACGCATTCTTCACGAGGTTCACCAACACCTGCTGGATTTGCGTCGTGTCAATCGGCGTCGCCGTCAATTGTCGCGCCGGTTTGGTCTTAATGACGATGCCGCGGTTCTCGATTTCCGGTCGCAGCAAATCCACCGTTTTCTCCACCACGTCGTTGAGTGAACAAATTTTCATTATCAGCGGCGAGGGCCGGATCGCGCCGAGAAATTGCGTGACGATGTAATCCAGCCGGTGAATCTCGCCCTTGGCCACTTCTAAATACTGTTCCAGCTTGCCGGCGACTTCGACGGCTTCGGTGGTGGGACAGGCTTCCGGCCTGTCCAGTTTCCGTTTTGAACCGGACAGGCGAGACGCCTGTCCCGCCACTTTCAACTTTTTCACCTCGCGCTCCATCAGTTGCAGATGGATGTGCAGCGCGTTGAGCGGATTGCCGATTTCGTGCGCCACGCTGGCGGCGAGGAGCGTGAGCGCCTGGACGCGTTCGCTTTCGATGGCCTCGAAAGTTTTCTGCCGTGCCTCGGTGGCGTCGTGCAAGATCAGCGCCACGCCGGAACTGCCAATCGCCGTGCCGTCGAGCGGTGCGGCGTAGAGTCGGAGAAATCGCGGACGCGGATAATGCACCTCGAATTCGTGCCGCGTGACGTGCGCGCCGCCGTCGTGATCGGCGCGGGAAATCTTTTCCCAGTCCACCTCCGGCAGAAATTTTGTGATGTGCAATTCCTCTTCGCCCGGCTGCATGCCGATGAGCCGCGTGACGGCGTGGTTGAAGTAAATCACCCGGCCATGTTCGTCCACCACCAGCACGCCGTCCTCGATGGTGTTGAACAGCGTTTCGAGAAAACTCCGTTCGCGCGCGAGGCGTTGGACGACGGTTTGCAACCCTTCAGTGTCCAGCCGTCCGATACGGCCAAGCACTTTATCGAGAAAACTGGATTTGGCTGCTGCCATTGGCGATTTCGTTTTTAGAGTAGTAGCATAATGGCTCAGTTAATGGATTCGTCAAACCCAAAACATAACAGTTTGGCACAGTAAACACCTGTCTTCACAGGGAGCCAAACCGGGGCACAATCCGTTTATTAAAGCAATTGGAAATAACCTGAGTCTCTTTCAAAACCGCTGGCAAAGACGAGCCGAGACCCGGTTTGTCGTGTTTTGTCGCAATTTGGCGCGTTTTGGCGTTTTTGTCACCCATGTTTCGGTGCGCCGCCGGGCGAATGTCCTGGGCCGCCGGTACCAATCAGTCGGCTTGGCTGCGCCTTCTGGAACCCCAGTTGACGGCATCTGGTCTCAAAAGATTACCAGCGATTACCGAAAATGACCGGAATTCGAATTTTACACACTTTACACACCCCAAAAAACTTTACCTTTTCTTTACCAAAATAATTTTTTGAAAGGTAAAGGTCCGGTCAGACGAGGCACACCTCATCCGTCGTTCCGACACGTTGACTCGCTTGCTCCCGCGCGCTCGGCCCTGCGGGCCTCCGTCCTGCGTCCGAAGTCCGTTCGCAACTTCCCAAAT
>CAYUGC010000002.1:0-17383 GCA_964444085.1 uncultured Bifidobacteriaceae bacterium
CGCGACGACCCCCGGCGTCAACCCGGACCCGGCGCAATTCAACTTCGAAACCGACCCGCAGGGTTGGTATGGCGGCGGCGGCATCATTTCTGGAGTGGCGACTTCAACCGCGCAGCACTTTGCGGGCAATCAGTCGCTAGCGGTGAACTTCAACGGCACGGGAGCGGGATCATCGTCCGTGTCTGTAAGCGGCGTGGTTGTCCCCGCTGGCAAGACGATCACCTTCCATGTCTGGATCCCAAGCGGCAGTCAGATCACCACGCTCCAGCCTTATATGCAGGACTACAACTGGGGCTGGACCAGTGGCTGGTTTGGAAGCCTGACGGCCAACGCTTGGAACACGATCACCTTGACGGTGCCATCAACCGCCATCGCGCCATTTCAAAACCTTGGCATCACGTTCACGACCAGCGCCGGTTGGACGGGCACCGCCTACATTGACTCCGTGTCCTGGCCGGTCAACGCGCCGACGGCCGCGCCCACCGGCTTGGGCGCAGCGGGAGGCGCTGGCGTGGTCAACTTGGGCTGGACCCAATCCATTACTCCCGGCATCACAGGAAACAACGTCTATCGCTCGATCACCGGCAATGGCGGTCCTTACAATTTGCTGGCCAATCTGGCGGCCACCACATCGTATTCGGACACGGCCGTGACGGCGGGAGCCACTTATTATTACAGCGTCACGGCGGTCAGTCCCAGTGGTGAAAGTGCCCTGTCAGCCTATTCGGGTGCGACCACGGTACCCGCTGCGCCCACCGGACTGGCCGCGAATGCCGGCAATGCCCAGGTTGCCTTGAGCTGGACGGCTACCACCGGCGCGAGCAGCTACAAGGTAAAACGCGCCATCGTCAGCGGCGGGCCTTACACCACGATTGCCACCGGCGTCACCAGCCCAAGCTATACCAACACAGCGCTCACGAACGGCACGACCTACTATTACGTTGTGTCGGCGGTCAACGGTTCCGGTGAGAGCGCCAACTCCGCCCAGGTTAGCGCCACCCCGAGTGCGCCGACGGGACCCGCCGCACCCACAAGCCTGACCGCGTCTTCAACGGTGAGGAAGCAGATCAAGCTGACATGGACCCAGTCCACGAGTCCGAATATCACGAATAATAAGATCTATCGTGCGACCACGAGCGGAGGCCCTTACACGCTGGTGGCAACCATCGCCCCGGCGACCAGCTATAATAACACCTCGGGGTTGAACAGTGGTACGACGTACTATTACGTTGTAACCGCCGTCAATAGCAGCAGTCTGGAAAGTCCTTACTCCAACCAGGCCAGCACAACGTCGAAATAAAATGCTCGCCGACAAGGCGCATCACTCCGCCAAAAAAGCCGCGCGCCGTCCGGAAGCGTAGTGGCACAGGCATCCTGCCTGTGCCACTGCCAAGCCTGCCCGCCAGACAAGAACCGTATCCATCTGCGGCCCCGGGTGATGCGCTGGATTATGACTTTTCCCGGGCGGCGTGCCTTTGGCCGCCGGAAAAGATAAATCCAGATATAATGCGGGTTGTGCCTAGTTGTCTGGTAGGTTGCCAGTCCATGAACATCCTCATCGAAAACGCCGACAGCTTGGAATTTCTCACCGGCGACAGCCACTGGACCAAAATTGCCGCCGACGGCAAACGCTTTTCAAAGACCGGCACCGCCTTTGATGCGGCGAGGAAAGAGGCGATTGGCAAGTTTAACATCGTCGGCTACATCACGGAAACCCGGCAGTTGATCAACCTGAACCACGGTCGGGGCCGTGGCGTGGCGGAAATTGTCCCGGCCTGAGGCACCGTCCGGCGGCGCGGCGCCAGGAATGGAAAACAGGCTGGACATGGCGGTGCTTTCTGTTTTGATGAAGCGACCCTAATCAGAAAAATCAGAAGCAACCCAATATACCTATGAAATTTTTAGGTAAGGTTCTGTTCCCACACCTCGCGCCCTGGCAGCAAAAACGGCAGACCCGGGCAATCATGTGGGCGGTGCTGACCGCCTTTATTTTTGCCACGGCGGTCGTGGCCATCATGTACTTCGCGAATTCCCGGCGCTGACCCGGCGGGAAAGAAAACGCCCCGCAGCACTGTGCGGGGCGGCGGTTGAATTTATTTTTGCCGTTTTACGCGATGGCCTCTTTTTCCTCGACGGCTTCCTGTTTCAATTCATCCAGCGCGCGGAAACGGCTGGCGGCAAAACCGGCTTCCACGCCAAGATTATTCGTCGGATTGTAGATGCTTACCAACAGCAGCGAGGATTCCAGCACGCGGCGCATGTCCATGATGAGTTCGTCCGCCCGCACGCCCACCCGCACGGCGCGAACCACATAGATGGTTTCCAGCACCGGCAGTTGCAGGTAAAGCTGCTTGACCGTTTCCGGCCAGGCGTCATCCACCAAAACCACTTTTTGTCCGACGTTGAACATAAAATAATAATCGCATGATATTCCCTCTCCCCCCGAAGGGGAGAGGGCCAGTGTGAGGGGTGGTCACTCCAAACAATAAATCCACGATGGGTGATTCACCGTGTCCCCCCTCACCTCGATCCTCTCCCCCAAGGGGGCGAGGCGGTTGATTCCATTCAATATGGCAGCGGAAACTTCGCCGTCAACTCACGCACGCGGGCGCGAACCTTGTGCGCGGCCTCCACGTTTTTTATGTCCATCAGCACTTCGGAGATCATGTCGGCAATCGCCGCCATCTCCGCTTCCTGCATGCCGCGCGTGGTGCAGGCCGGCGAACCGAGCCGGATGCCGCTGGCCTGGAACGGCGAGCGCGTCTCGAACGGAATGGTGTTTTTGTTCACCGTGATGCCCGCCTCGTCCAGCGCAATCTGCGAATCCTTGCCGGTGATGCCTTTCGCGCCCACGTCCACGAGCATGAGATGGTTGTCCGTGCCGCCGCTGACGAGGCGGTAGCCGTTGCGCTTCATGCCATCGGCGAGCGCGGCGGCATTTTTCACGATCTGCTGCTGGTAAGCCTTGAAGCTTGGTTGCAGAGCTTCGTGGAAACAAACCGCCTTGCCGGCGATGACGTGTTCCAGCGGGCCGCCCTGGATGCCGGGGAACACGATGGAATCAATTTCCTTCGCGTATTTTTCCGCGCAAAGAATCAAGCCGCCGCGCGGGCCGCGCAGGGTCTTGTGCGTGGTGGTCGTGACAAAATCCGCGTGCCCGATCGGGCTGGGATGCACGCCCGCCGCGACCATGCCGGCGATGTGCGCGATGTCCGCGAGCAGATACGCGCCGACTTCGCGGGCGATTTCGCCCATGCGCTTGAAATCAATGATGCGCGGATAGGCGCTCGCGCCGATGGTGATCATCTTCGGCTTGTGTTCGCGCGCCATCGTGGCGATCTGCTCGTAATCAATCCGCTCGGTTTCCTTGCCGACGCCGTAGTGGACGATCTCGAAAAACTTGCCGGAGAAATTCGCCTTGTTGCCGTGCGTCAGATGGCCGCCGTGGCTCAAGTCCATCGTCAGCATCTTGTCGCCGGGCTTCAGGAACGCGAAATAAACCGCCATGTTCGCGCCGGAACCGGAGTGCGGCTGGACGTTGGCGTGTTCCGCGCCGAACAATTTCTTCGCGCGGTCAATCGCGAGCTGCTCGACCACGTCAATGTATTCGCAGCCGCCATACCAGCGCTTTTTCGGATAGCCCTCGGCGTATTTGTTCGTCAGCACCGAACCTTGCGCCTCCATGACGGCGGGCGAGGTGAAGTTTTCCGACGCGATCAGCTCGATGTTTTCCTGCTGGCGGGTGCGTTCGTGGTCAATGGCCGTGGCGATTTCGGGATCCACATTCGCCAGGCGCAGATTGGCCGGGGCGAATTTCGAGTCCATCTTCAACACGCGGCGTTCGTGGCGGCCGCCTTCAAATTTTGCGTTGATGAAGGCCGTGAGAATTTTTTTCGCGAGTTCCGGCGAGGTTTTTTTGCCGGCGAGGCAAAGCGTGTTCACATCGTTGTGCTGGCGGCAGAGACCGGCGGTTTCCTCGTCGCTGATGAGCGCGGCGCGGACGCCGGCGACCTTGTTCGCGGTGATGCAGACGCCGACGCCGCTGGTGCAGACGAGCAGGCCGAGTTCCGCCTTGCCGGCGGCCACCGCCTGCGCGACGGGCTTGGCAAAATCAGGATAATCATCCGCCGGGTCCTGGCTCGTCGCGCCGAAATCGCTGACGGTCAGGCCGCGTTCGCGCAGGAACGCCTTGAGCGTTTCCTTGAGTTCCAAGCCGCCGTGATCCGCGCCCAGTGCGAAGTTGACGGCGGCGCTGGCCGTCGGGGCGGCATTTTTCGAGAGGAAGTTGTGTTGTTCCATAAATTTCAAAAGCGTGACGATGCCCTGTTCAATCTGGTCGCGGCAGTCCGCATAAACATGATACGGGCTGCCGATGGGGTCGCTGATGTCCTTTTCGTAAGGCTCGAGCGTCTCGTCAAATTCGCGCAGCAGAAAAGTTTTTTCCGCGGCCGCCGGGTAAAGCAGCGCCACCGTGTCCGTGTGGCTGTGCGTCATGCCCAAAATCAAATCCGCCTGCCGCACCAGTTCCGCCGTGAGCGAACGGCTGCGCTGGTGCGAAATATCTATGCCGATTTCGCGCATCGCCTGCACGGAATGGTGCGTGGGCGGCTCGCCGTTCATCGCGCCAATGCCGGCGGACAGGACGCGGAACTCGCCACGGCCTTTGACGGCGTGGCGGAAAAGTCCCTCGGCCATCGGGCTGCGACAGACATTGCCGGTGCAAAGAAATAGAATCGTTTTCATCCCAAACGCGAACGGAAAAGGTGGATTTTTGGCGGCAAAAAGTCAAAGCGGAATCACCCGCGCGCTTGCTTCAACACCGCCAGCGCCTTGAGCAGGTCCACCGCCCGCGCCAGCGCCGGGTCGCGGATGACGGGCTGCGGCGGCAGGGTGCGCGGCGTGTCGGCCTCGTTTTCCTCGCCGTCCTTTACGCGTTTGCGCACGAGGTCGGCCTCGCTGGTGTGGTCCACAAACGGCAGAAAATCATTGGTCGCGGACAGCGCCGGGTTTTTTACCGGGGCCGGATTGTAAAACGGGTTGGATAGAAAATTTTTCTCATCTTCGCCGGAAACCGACACAAAAATGTCCGGGCGGAGCTGGCCGCTCGTGAAATTCGTGCTGCCGACGAGGATGCCGCCGCCGGTTTTCCGCAAATCCGCCGCCCACGCCGCCGCCGCGCCGCAGGTCTGACCGTTCACCAAAATGATGACGGGAAGATTTTTATCCGCGAAAAATCCGCCGGCGGGCGAGACGACATTTTTTTCGCTGTCCGCCGCGCGCAGGTCGAGGATGAGGCCGCTCGGCGGGTTGGTCGGCTGGACGGCGAGCCATTGCGCCGGGAAATTACCGGTGAGATGCTCGACGCGCAGGCGCAGCACATCGTTTTCGAGCCAGGACGCCGCCAGCGGCGAAGTCTCGGCGGCGGCGGCGCGCAGGCAAATCAGGACGGCGGACAAAACGGCCAGCCAGCTCAAGAACGGTCGAATCATGTGCCGTAAAATTGCGCCATGCCGGCGCGAAAGTAAAGTGGCTTGCGCGCGGTGCGGATTTTTTAGGTGCGCCGGCAGAGCGGAGTGGCGACGGCGCTTTCGGGCGGATGATGAGTGTTCAAGTTTCCACGCGCGTCGTGCGGGCGAAAGCGGTGTCGCGCTGCGCTTGCCACCGCAATCCAAGACGCTGGCGCGAACGGTAGGGCGCGTCACTCCGTGCGCGCCGTCGGGAAATCCGAACGTCGTGGTTGGCAACAGCGGCGGTCAGAGGACTGACCGCCCTACCAGCGCGAAGCGTCTTGGACTGCGCCGGCCCTCTGGCGATTTGAAAGCGGACATCAATAATGGCGCGCGCTAGGACGGCGGCGAAATTTCCGTAGGGTTATTGATTTGGCGGCGGGTTGTATTGCTGCTGCTGTTTTTCCCAATTTTCAAAATTTCCTTCGTTGGAAGTTATTGTTTGCACACTGCCGTCTGCAAAGCCATAAATTCGCTCCCATTTTCCATCCGGAGCTTGACGTGGAGTAATTTCCCGGAGCGTTAACATTTGTGGATATTGTTCGTTGGCAATACCGGCGTTCATTAACTCAATATTTTCCATAAAGTGCATCGCGTTTGTGATGCCTCCAAGCTCATTTGTCATATTATCAAAGTTTGTTGGATACTGATTGTTATTATCTCCCGCCCAAATCCGCATCGCGAGACCGATTTGTTTCGCGTCATTTACAGCTTGAATGCGCTTCTTGTTGAACAGCGCCTGTTCGGGACTTGGCAACGATTGCAAGGCCTGGGTTGCAGCCGCAAGTTCATTATGAACCCGGCCATTTTCTTCCCGCAACTTTCCAATTTCGTCAACTTGCCGCCGAAGCAATCCAACTTCACCGCGTAATTTTAGCAACTCGCTAAATTGATCCTTCGGCAATGATTTTGAATTGCTTGCCGCCGCGAGCCGATTGGAAAGGCTTTCATTGTCGGTTTGCAGTTGCGCGAGCTGTTGCGTCAATGAGGCATTGTCCGCTCGCAGTTTTCCCTGCGCTTGGTGTTGTATCACCAGTGCCGTCGCCGCGCCGGCCACGACGAGCGCGCTGAGGCCGAGTTTTAATTTTGTCATAGTCATAATTTTGAGAAGAGTGAAGGTTCCGGTTCCTGCCGAGACCAGCGAAGCCGTCGTCAGCGTCGCCGCCAGGCCGGCGGGCGCGAGCGTCACCGCGTTGGCGGAAAGCACGGACGCCAGCGCCGCCGTGGCCGCGCCGCCGCGCCGGGCAAACGCCGTCCGCAGTTTTTCCAGCGCGCGCTCCACCCGCATCCGCGCGGCGTTTTCATTCAGCCCCAGCTTCGCGCCGACCTCGGCGAACGGCCGGTTTTCAAAATAGCGCAGCAGGACGGCTTCGCGATCGGCTTCCTTAAGTTCGTGCATGGCGGCGTCGAGCGCGGGGCGAAGCGTTTCCCAATCCGGCGCGCACGGAGTGACGCGCCCTTCCTCCGGCACGTTTTCGTTGGTGGGTTCGCGCATAAAATTTCCCTCGCGGTCGCGCCGGCGGGTTTCGGTGCGGATGATTTTCGCGGCGGCAAAATGCGCGCTGGTGTAAAGCCAGCCGGTCAAACTCTCGCGGCGCGCGAGCGCGCCGGCCTTGCGCGCGAGGTCGGTGAAGACGGTCTGCGCCACGTCCTGCGCGAGGTGCGCGTCGCCCGCCACCTGTCGGAGCGCGGCGGAATAGACGAGGTTCACATGACGCTTCACCAGTTCGGCGAAGGCGTCCTCGGCGTTGGTCCGGGCAAACCGGGCGAGCAGTTCAGAGTCGGGCGTCATCGTTTTTCAAGTTATAGCACCCGCGAAAACGGAAAGCGCACAAGAATTTTTTTGAGTGGTATGGTTTGACGCTTGAATGGAGCGCCGAGCACCGTCTCGGGCAGTTGCAACCGGACGAGCCTCGAGCCGGGACGGTGCCCGGCGTTCCAAGCCGAGTCACGACGGTTTTTTTGGTCGGGTTGGCGGTTTGTGTCAACAAGGTTGCGATTCGATTGTCTTAAGTTGTGGGTCATTGTCGGTGAACTGTTATTAAAACGAATTGCGCGGCGGCGCTGCTTTTGTAGAATGCCGGCATGAATTTGGACGCATTATATTCTGAACTGACACTCAAGACCAAAACCAAGCTGGCGCTGATCGTGCTCGACGGCCTCGGCGACATCGCCACGAAGGAAACCGGCTACCTCACGCCGCTCGAAGCCGCCGTGACGCCGAACCTCGACAAGCTCGCCAAGGATTCCGCGCAGGGCCGTCTGATTCCTGCCGCGCCCGGCATCACGCCCGGCAGCGGTCCCGGTCACCTCGGCCTGTTCGGCTACGACCCGCTGGAATTCCAGGTCGGCCGCGGCGTCATCGAGGCGCTCGGCCTCGGCGTGGAACTCAAGCCCGGCGACGTCTGCGCCCGCGCCAATTTCGCCACGCTCGACGCCAAGGGCATTGTCACCGACCGCCGCGCTGGCCGCATCCCGACGGAAGTCTGCGAAAAGCTTTGCGCGCTGCTTGCCAAGAAGATTAAAAAAATTGGCGACACGGAAGTCATTGTCAAAGCGGGCAAGGAACATCGTTTTGTGGTTATTTTCCGGGGCAAAGGTCTGGAAGGCCCGCTGACGGACGCGGATCCGAACCGCGAAGGTTTTGCCATCCCCGCCGTGAAGCCGCGCGATGCGAAAAATTTGAAGCAGAAGAAAATGGCGAAGCTCATTGCCGATTTCTACAAGCTGGCGCTGCCGATTTTGAAGAACGAAAAGCCGGCGAACGGCTTCCTCATGCGCGGCATCGCGCATCAGCCAAACATCCCGCTGTTCGAGAACCGCTACCTGCTCAAGCCCGCGTGCCTCGCGGTTTATCCGATGTATAAAGGCCTTGCGCAGCTCGTCGGCATGGTGAAGATCGAAGGCCCGCAGACCATCAAGGAACAGTTCGAGCGCTACCTCGCCGAATACGACAACTACGATTTCTTCTTCATCCATTTCAAATACACCGACAAATACGGTGAAGACGGCAACTTCGCCGCGAAGAAAAAGGCGATTGAAGAATTTGACGCCGCGCTGCCGATCTTGCTGAAGAAGAAGCCGGACGTCATCGCCATCACCGGCGATCATTCGACGCCGTGCGCGCTGAAGGGCCACTCGTGGCATCCGCAGCCGGTGTTGCTGCACTCGTCCGCCAGCGGTTCGGACAAGCTGGAACGCTTCACCGAGACCGGCGCGAACAGCGGCTCGCTCGGCATCATGCCGGCGAAGTTCCTCATCCGCCTCATGCAGGCGAATGCCAAGATGTTCGACAAGTTCGGCGCGTGAAGAATTTACGATATACGATTTACGATTGACGTGCTTTTTGGCGTGCGTCGCGTAAATCGTAAATCTAAAATCGTAAATTCAATGAATCTGCCCAACAAGCTCACCGTCTCGCGCTTTGTGCTGACGGTGTTTTTTTTGTGGGCGCTGTTCTCGCCGTTCAAATACAACGACACGCTGGCGCTGTTTTTCTTCTGCCTCGGCGGCGTGACGGATTTTCTCGACGGCCGCATCGCGCGGTCGCGCAACCTCATCACGAACTTCGGCAAGCTGATGGACCCGCTGGCGGACAAGATCATGACCTGCTCGGCGTTTGTGGCGTTTGTCGAAAGCACGCACCTGAATCTCAACGCGCCGGTGAAGGTCGCCGCGTGGATGGTCATCATCATCGTCGGGCGCGAACTCGCCATCACCGGGCTGCGCCTGCTGGCGGCGTCAAAAAACATCGTGCTCGCGGCGGAGCGCTACGGGAAACACAAGACCATTTCGCAGATCGTCTGCATCATCGCGCTGCTGGTGGTGGACGCGTGCGAGGAATGGCCGGCGGCGTTGAAAAATATTTTTGTGTCGTGGGTGCCGGCATTCGCGGAAATCATGCTCTGGCTGACCGTCGCCCTGACCGCGTTTTCCGGCGGCGTCTATCTGTGGCGCAATCGGCGCCTGTATCTGGAAGATATGTGAGCGAGTTGCGATGTCGGATTTACGATTTACGAGTCGCTTTCCCGTTCGGCGTGTAAATCGTGCATCGGCAATCGTAAGTTTCAGTGTTTCGGCAGCGGCAGCGTGTCACCGGAGTTCGCCGGCTGATAGACGGCGGGCGGGAGGTTCTTGAGCGGGTTGCTTTTCTGGTGATGCCGCCACGCCCAGAACGACACACCGACAATGAAGGCCAGCGCCACGACGGCGAACCCGGCCAGCCCAATCTTCCAATTTAGCTTCGCGAGGACGAGCGTGATCTGATCCACGAAAGTCTTTCGCGATTCCGACAGCGGCGGCGGCTCGCTGTATTTGACCGTGCCCTTCAATTCCGCGTCCAGCGCGGCCAGCAGCGCCGCGGTGTCCATCTTGAGCGCGTTCGCATAATTCTTCACCGAGCCGCGGATGTAGATGGGCGCGGAGAACACGTTGAAGTTGCCTTCTTCCAGGGCGCGGATGTGATCCGTGCGGATCTTGGTCATTTCCGCGACCTGTTCGACCGTGAGGCTTTTGGCCTCACGCGCGGAGCGGAGTTGTTCGGCGACGGTTGACATTCGCCTTTATTTAGCGCGATTGCCGTGCGCTTGGCAATCTTGGAAATCTTTTCATTCCGATTGAACCTTTGCTCGCCTCGCGCATTCCTCTGATTGAAAATGCCGGAAGTGGCCGACATCGAACAACTCCCCGTGTCCCAAGCCCGCGCTGGCGAACCGGCGGCGTGGGACGCGCTTTTCCGGCGCTATCAACTGCCGCTATACGTTTATGTTTTTGAACTCGTCCGCGACGAACAGACCGGCTTGGATATTGTGCAGGAGACGTTTATTGCCGCCGCCCGTCACATCGGCGGACTGCGCGAGGACGGGAAGTTCGGCAGCTGGCTGTTCGGCATCGCGCATCAAAAAGTCATCCAACGCTGGCGCAAGCGGACGGAAATCCTGTTCGACGAAATTCCCGAACTGCCGGATGAATTTGAAGAAGCGCCGGACGACTTGCTCATCCGCCGCGAACAGGAAGCGGAATTTATGAATCTGGTCGAACAACTGCCGCCGCCGCACCGGTCCGTTTTGCTGCTGCATTTCGTCGAGGATTTTTCGCTCGAAGAAATCGCCCGCATCACGGAGACGCAATTGGGCACGGTGAAGTCCCGGCTGCATTACGCCAAGAAAACCCTGCGAAAACTGGTGGAGGAGAAAAATGAAAACCCCGCGTGAAATCCTGCTGGCCCGCCATCAGGCCAAGACTCCGAAGCTCGACGCCATCCGGCGCTCGGTGGTCATTGAATTGAACAACCAAGAGACCAAGGAACAAAGTTTTCCGGCAGTCTTTGTTACTTCGTTGCTTGGTTGTTCCAATAAACTCTGGCTGGAGTTGGTCTGGCCGTGCCGCCGGATTTGGACGGGGCTGGCGGCGGTCTGGGTTGTGCTGGTAATCGTCAATGTTTCCCAGCGCGATGGTTCGCAGGTTCACCTGGCCAAATCCTCATCGCCGGCAGCCATGACGATGACGTTTCGCGACCAGCAAAAAATCTTGAACGAACTGTTTGCCGACCGGTCGCTGCCGGCGGAGGCGGTGCGGCCAAGAATCTTTTCGCCGAAACCACGCACGGAAACCATGAGGCTTTTGACGGCGTAAAACGAAATAGGGCGGCGCGTCAGCGCCGCCCTACCGACGATAACAGGGTAGGGCGGAGCTGCCGCTCCGCCCATTATGAAAATATTTATGAATGAACCTTCTCAAAAACAAAATGGCCAGTGCCGCCGCGCCTTCTGGATTTGGCTGGTGTTTTTTATCGCCATCGCCGGGTTGATTGCTTGGTTTGACTTGGATGCGGCGCGGCGCAGGGAACACGCGCCGCCGTATTGGCAGCAATGTTTGATGGCCGCCGCCGGCGCAACCTTGGCGCTGGGTTTGTGGATGTTTGTCCGCTGCGTGTTTGCCAGTTGGCGCAACTTCCGCCGGCTATTGGTGGGATTGGCCATTTTCGCCACGTTCGTCGCCATTTTCTACGCCGAGGAAGACTGGCGTGGCAAGCGGGCTTGGGAAAACTGCAAACACGAACTCGAAGCCAAGGGCGCGGTGCTGGATTGGGACAAGTTCATCCCGCCGTCGGTGCCGGACGATCAGAATTTTTTCACCTACAGCACCAATATATTATTGCGGTTTCATAGATCCCAGACCGACGCGCAAGGCGAAGCCGCCGCGAAGTTGCAATGGCTGCGCCTGCCGGAGTTTGGTTCAAATTCATTTCCCGTCTTTGACTCTACCAAATCCCAGCCGCCGGTTGTGGCCAACCTAATCATTTCGCCAACCGCCGTCGCCGGTCGAGAATCTGGCACAAACAAACTTGTCGTGATGCTCAACGCGGTCACTGCGCCGGAGCAAGTGAGGAACCTGATGCAAGCAACCGTGGGCCGGAGCGTGAATGGCGCGGCGGGGTTTAAGTTTTCGGAATTTCAATTGAGCAATCTGGCCCCGGCGCGGATTGTATTGCGGACTGATACGCCGCCATCCGTCAGCGATCTGGAAAATCTGGTTTCTTCCGACTTGGCCACGAATCTCGGTCGGTTGCGAATCGTGGCGACGGTTGATAAAGCCGTTTTTCGGGTGACGTTGACCGATGTGCACATTACGGCGGCGGCGGATTATTTGAAGTGGAGCGACCAGTTCGTGCCGGCGTTCGATGACGTGCGCGCGGCATTGAATCGACCTTACGCCATCATTCCCGGCGATTATTCCGTTTCGTGGCGCATACCGATGCCGAATTTTGTGACGATGCGGTCGCTGGCGCAAACTTTGGCCCAGCGGACGCAATGTTATCTGCTGCTCGGCCAGCCAGAAAAGGCGTTGCACGAACTGTTCTTGATGCATGATGTCTGCCGGATTTTGGAAAAACCGCCGACCGGCCAGCCGGAGACTTTGGTCGAGGCGATGATCAACGTCGCCATCGCCGGTCTTTATGTGAACACGATTCAAGACGGCCTTCGTCTCCACGCCTGGCAGGAACCACAACTGGTAGCCATCCAAAAACAGCTTCAGGAAACCCGCCTGCTGCCGGTTGTCAACGGGGCCTTCCGGATGGGGCAAGTCTCCATTGTGAGCATTGGTGAAAAGTCAAATGCCAGCATGATATTCACGGGAGATATTTTAGGTGTTGATCGGAAAAAAGCCTGGTATGAGAGGCTTTGGTCTCATCGCTACGACGCGATTCCCAGAGGCTGGATGTATCAAAACATCAAATATGCTGTGGCTACTTTGGAGCAGCCAATAATTGATTGTTTTGACCCGGCCAACGCAGAGGTTTATCCCAAAAAACTGGATGCCGCCAGCGCGCGGCTGAATAAGTCATTCGAGCATTGGTCCTTGTTTCATTATCTCGCGGCCATTTCCATTCCCAACTTCACTAAAGCTTTTCAGAACTGCGCCTACAACCAGACGCTCGCCAACGAAGCCCAAATCGTCTGCGCGCTGGAGCGCTACAAGCTGGCCAACGGTCGTTATCCCGAAACCCTCGACGCGCTCGTGCCGCAGTTCATCGGAAAACTGCCGGCGGACATCATCGGTGGCGAGCCGTTGCCTTATCGCCGCACGGACGATGGCAAGTTCTTGCTCTACTCCGTCGGTTGGAATGAAACCGATGATGGCGGCGTCACGGTCAGGGACAAATCCGGTTACGAGGACAAAACCAAGGGCGACTGGGTCTGGCAGTATCCGGCGAAGTGATTTTTAAGAAACATCCAACATCGAACAACCAACGCCCAACATCCAATGATTCGTCGCGGCTGACCTGATTGGATGTTGAATGTTCGATGTTGGTTGTTGGATGTTTTCCTGCTTCACACCGCTACTTTAGCCCGACGCGATAAATCTGGAAGTGCGTCATCGTCCGGCCGTGGTATTGCGACCAGAAATCGTCCACCAGTTCCATTTCCCCGAAGGTCTTTTTCATCACTGGCGGCACCCATTGGATTGGGAACGCCTCTGCCACGAACAGCGCCTGCGTGTTCGTCGTCACCTCGTAGCCCGGCCACAGCGTGAACTGCGTGGCCCCGTAAGGCTGCGGCAGCAGGTAGGTCGTCGGCCGGTCCGGCAGATAAAATGCCAACTGGCTCGCATCCCCGTAATTATCCGCGATCAACAGATTCGCGTGGGTCTTCTCCCGCGCCGCCTGCACGTGCGCGGCAAAATCCTGCCAGCCCTGCGCCCGGCGCAGCGGATCGTGCAGCGTCGGCCAATGCATGCCATCCGTGACGCGCCCGGCCGCGTTCATGAGCGGGTCCGTGTCATGCATCACCACCGTCATCAGCAGTGCGACGGCGAAGGCCGCCCCCACGCCGCGCCGCCACGCCGGCCGCGCCGCCACCACCTCCCGCCAATAGACCACCGTGAAAATGATGCCCGTGACCAGCGCCGGCGATGTCCAGTTGAGCTGGCCCGCCTTGTTCAGGCTGAAGAAGGCGAACAACCCGTAGAGCGGCAGAAACTGGCTCATCAAAAAGCGCACGCGCAAATCCTCATGCCGCTTCCAGAGCAGCGCCACCAAGGCCGTCACCATGCCCGCTGCAATCAAAGGTGAAATCACGCCGAACTGCCCGCCGAGAAACGTCAGCAGCTCCAGCGGATGGATCTGAAAACTCTTGTCCACCCCGCTCCGGGTGTGCAGCGCTTGATAATGCACCCAGCCCGTCTGCATGTTCCAAATCAGAATCGGCAGGATGCTCACCGCAAACGCCGCGCCCATCACCCACACCTTCCGGCTGAAGAGCAGGGGACGATGCTCCTTTGACCACAACAGGAAAAATGCGATGCAGCCGAGCTGCACGCCGTTCGTGAACTTCGCCAGGAAGCCCGCACCGATGGCCAGCCCCAGCCAAAACCAGTCCGCGAGGTTGTCCCGATGGATGGCCTTCCAGAAAATCAGCGCCGCCCACGCCCAGAACAGCACGCTCAACGAATCAATCGTCATCAGGATGGAGCCCACCGCCAGCATGGGGATCACCGCCGCCACCAGCAGCGACCACAGCGCCACCCGGTCGTCATACAGCCGGCGCGCCAGCAGGAACAGCAGCACCCCGGTGCCCGAGCTCAACACCACCGCGAAGAACCGGATGCCCACCACCGTGTCCCCAAACAGTTTTGTGCCCAGCCAGATGACCCACGCCACGCCCGGCCCCTTGTCGCGATACGACCAGGCGGGATGCTTGGCCCACAGCCAGTAATAGGCCTCGTCCGGCACCAGCTCCATCCGCGTCATGAACCACAGCCGGTAAAGCGTCAGGCCAAGGATGAGGAACAGGGCGAGCCGCACGGGGCTGGTCTGGCGCAGGTAAGCAAGCATGGCGATGATAAAAAATCGTGCCGGCGGCGGGAAACTTTCCCGCAGACGCAGGCACGAAATATATTAAGCCGTTTTGACCAGCGCTTGGCAACCTTGGAAATGGGGCGGCCCCGCCGGCGGGGCAGTTTGCGGGGAATTAAGCCGAAACCATGCCGTTAAAAGTGATTTAACCACGGAGGGACACAGATGAACCCGGATTACCAAGGCAAGTTTGGAGACCAAGCAATCATAGCCTTAACAGAGGTCATTTGGCTTAAATAGGCTTGATTTGACTGGAGAAAACAGGGGCTTGAACTGCTACCATTCATGGGTTCATGCAGAATGGGTTGATTTTTCTAGCCGCGACGACGACAATAAAAAAACCGCGCAACGTGCGCGGTTGAACCGAGGTGGTTGAAATGGGTCAAATCTTTCCAGATCTCAGATCGTCGGCGAACTTCTTGAAATTTTGAAATTGGGGTGTGTTCACCACCTCTGTGATGGATTTTGCATCCCCTTTCGGTTCCACCGGGCGGCCAGTGGATTTGAGCACGCCGGCGAGTTGTCCCTGGGGCCGCGCCTGGAATGCCCGGCGGGCAGCCCGAGCTTCGGCCAGATCTTCCTCAAAATAATCGGGCGAGCCGATGAGGTTGCGGAACTTCAAAGCGCCGGGGTTCCGCTTCTGTTCGCGGATGCCGCGCCGGAGGTGCGCGACGACCTCGCGGAGCGCCTGCTCGTCGTGGCCGCGCCGCTGCCATTCATACCACATGGACTCACGCTGCATATCCAGTTGGACAATCAACCCGGTCAACTGGCCGTAGAGGGTGTGCAGGGATTCGATGCGTTGGCGGGTTTCGGTGCTCATGCCTCCACCTCGAAAAAATTTAACGCACCCTTACATGGTTTGAATGGCTCTGGGCGCGCATTGGCCAACACCCAGCCGAACGGACCACCAAACCAATGATTGCAGCTTTCTTCGATACAATCCGTGATGTCCGCCGAGCCGACGATGCCGCCGCGTTCCAGTTTTTCAAAGGCTGGCAGGTTGAACGTTGTGCCAAAGGTTTCCTGCAACCAGTCCGCTGTGTCGGCGTATTCTGCGCGGGTCATGCCGGCGCTGGCGTGGATAAAAATCCGCTCGCGCTTTAGGCATCGGCGCGGACGGTTTTCGATGGTCTTGATCTCGCCGGATTTAATGGCAGCAGATCTGGCCTCGGCACCGATGATGTCCGGGCGGATGATGAGCCAGGCCCAGGGCTGGCGGATGGATAGAGTTTTCATTTTAGTAAGTTTTCAGCAGCATTAAAAACAGGACGTTCCGTGGCTCCAAAATCCAACGGCGAGAAACCGCGCGCCCGGTCACCGTGCGCGTAAATCATCGTGGTGTTCACATCCTCGTGGCCGACGAGCTTTTGCACCACGGCCAGATCGTTGCCCGCCTCCAGCGCGTGCGTCACAAAACCGTGGCGCAGCGTGTGCGGCGTGACGCGCTTGGTGATACCAGCGGCTTTGACCGCCGCGCGCATTTGCTTGGCCACCATTTCATCCGTGGCGTGCCAGCGATATTGACCGCGCACCACGGCGGAGGGGAACAACCATTGCCAGCGCAGCTCGCGGTTGGCATTTTTATATTTCACCGCCAGCCGGCCCGGCAATTCCACCAGCCCGCAACCGGCGGCGACATCCAGATCGTGCGAAGATTTCCGCCACGCGAGATGTTTTTGAAGCAGTGGGATCAGCAACATCGGCAGCACCGTCAGCCGGGACTTGTCCCCCTTGCCCGAATGCACGCGCACCGTGCGTGCCGCGAAATCAATATCCTGCACGCGCAGATGGCAGCATTCATTCACGCGCAGGCCAGCGCCATACATCAGCGCCGCCATGATTTTTGCCTGGCCTTTCAGCCCGGCGAAAATTCGGCCGAGTTCCTCACGGGTTGGGATTGTGCGCAGCGTCTGGCGAACCTGCGGCATCGGCGGCAAATCCAGCCAGCCGAGTTCCGATTTTAGGACGTGATCGAAAACAAATTTGACGGCGCAGAGCGCCTGTTTGCGCGTGGTATTGGAATAGTTCTGTCCGTGGAGAGACAGCATCCAGGCGCGGACATCTTCCGGCGTCCAGAGCGACGCCGGTTTTTTGCAATGCAGATAAAACTTCCTGACCCAAAGCTGATAAGTGGAGCGCGTGTTCGGCAGACAGCTCCGTTCGATCATCGCCTCTTCCAGCATTTGGGTCAGGGTCTTCATTTATGCCAACCGGGTTGTTAGAATTAACTGTTCGGCGGCTTGCAGAAGCATTCCGTGCATACAGTCACTTCACGGTCAGCATCGAGAGCGCAGCAGTCGTCACAGAACATCTTGCCGCATTCGGAGCATTTATATTTCGCGGGTGAGTTGCAGTTTGCACACGCATGAGCCGCCGAACCCGTCCTTGGAGTGGACGCGATTGGCGCGCTCGGTTTTTCGGAAGCGTCTGGGGTTGTCATAGATTTTTTATTTCGCGCCACTCAAGTCTGCGTTCGGCGGACTGGTGATCCACACGTTAGTGCATCGCCCACATT
>CAYUGC010000002.1:17483-57003 GCA_964444085.1 uncultured Bifidobacteriaceae bacterium
TAGCATTGTGTTCCTTTTCGGGTTGGCGGCCAGCCGCTTGCCTGACCTCTGCGTTAGCCGCCTTCACAGCCTTTATCAGTTTCCGCAGGTCGCCGAGGGATGGCCACACTCGCGGAAGGTTGTGGTAGAGAGGCGAGCCATCTTGAGCGCCAGACGGCAGACTGTCAGCGATGGCCAGCACTCGAATAAACGGGTCGGCGGCGGCTAACAAGTCGCTGATGCCAACGTGCTTTGTTCCTGCCGTTCCGGGCATCGCTGGTTGGCGACCGCCTGCCCTTCGGTTCCAGTTATTCCACGCCTCACTTTCCGTCGTGGCTGCTTGTGACGCTCCACATCCGCCCTCGGTTGCTGGGCAGGTCACACTCACCCAGTCAGTCCATTTTCCGCCGTCTTGGTAGCCTCGGCTTATCACACGGGCTTGTCCGCCGCAGAACGGGCAGGCTAGATTTTTGGATTCGCTCATATTTTTGGATTGTTGACCGCACGCGGCATAGCTCCGTCGTTAGCCGCCTTCACAGCCTTTATCAGTTTCCGCAGGTCGCCGAGGGATGGCCACACTCGCGGAAGGTTGTGGTAGAGAGGCGAGCCATCTTGAGCGCCAGACGGCAGACTGTCAGCGATGGCCAGCACTCGAATAAACGGGTCGGCGGCGGCTAACAAGTCGCTGATGCCAACGTGCTTTGTTCCTGCCGTTCCGGGCATCGCTGGTTGGCGACCGCCTGCCCTTCGGTTCCAGTTATTCCACGCCTCACTTTCCGTCGTGGCTGCTTGTGACGCTCCACATCCGCCCTCGGTTGCTGGGCAGGTCACACTCACCCAGTCAGTCCATTTTCCGCCGTCTTGGTAGCCTCGGCTTATCACACGGGCTTGTCCGCCGCAGAACGGGCAGGCTAGATTTTTGGATTCGCTCATATTTTTGGATTGTTGACCGCACGCGGCATAGCTCCGTCGTTAGACGGCTCCAATATATCGCGCAAATGAGTCGCTTGATTCAGAGCGCAGATAGTCACCGTATCGTTTTTGCGAGCGGGTTTGCTTCCTTATCTCGCCCATGTCGTGATATTGCACCTCGCTGGTCGGGTGCGCGTTTTTGATGACGCCAGGTTTGTCGGCATCGAAGTTCACGCCGATGTAGTGGCCGCGATCTTCCGCGATGATTCCCGGTTTGCCATACACGGTCACGCGCCTTCCGATTTCAGCAGGCACGCCGTAGTTTTGTTTCACATATTCACAGTTCATATTCTTATTTGGTTGTCTCTATTCGCCGTCTAACCAGTCGCCGGAGCCAATGCGCGTTGGCGCTGTCAGTCCGCTATCGCGGTTGGATGTCATTTGGTCGCGCATGGCTCATCTCCGAATGTTCGGCTGGATTCCATTTCCGCGGCATAGGTCGCAGATTCGCGTCTCGTTAGGAATGCCAGCCTTGCCCCAGATGACGCCCCAGCCGTTGCACCGCCGGCAGTGGTTGAGGATCATTCCACCGGAGTCGGCAGCCGAACCAAGCGCTGCACGCAATGAGGTCCGCGCCGATCTCCTGGGCGCTTTGGATGTCTTATTGGCGGCACTCATGCGTGAGCTTGATCGTTAAGCGGCTTCAGATTATTATGCCCCACGAGTCCGCTTGGCTCTTGCCATTTTGCTCTCGGCGGGTTTGGTGGGCCGGGCGGATTCAGATTGCATCCGCATTTTATACACTTGCTCCAGTCCAGATTTTGAGTCTGGCATCGCGGGCACATTTTCCATTTTTCATTCATAGATTTTATTCGTTCACGAAAGCCAGCAAGAGGTTGGACATCGAGTAGAGCGTCCAGACTCCAGCCATCTTCCAGTTGTGCTTGCAGGCACACTCGATTCCGGCACACAGTTCGAGCACGAAAACCAAGAGTGCAAATTTACAGATTTTGTTCATGTCTATATTCGCCGCTTAACAACCGCTCGGAGCCAAAGCGGGGACGGCGGTCATTTTGTTTTTTGGGCGTCGTTGGCCCCGCTTGGCTCAAGCGGAGCGTTACAGCTTCGCCTCCGCGTCCGTGAGATTCGGTTCCACAAAGAATGATTCATCCTGCACGACCTTCGCGCCGATGACGGACAGATCCGCCTTGGCTATGGTGTAGGCGGTGATGAGCGCCTCCTTGTCCACCTCTTCCTTGGTGCGGATAAAAGATTTGAACAGTGGCCGCGCCTTAAGCGCTTCCAGCACCTTGTCCCAATTCCACGCCCGCGAGAGCAGCGCCAGCTTGGGTGTGCCGGTGCGGAAACCGAGCGTGCCGGCGAGAAACTCTATGCTTTTCTTTTTGCCAAACTCGGTCGGATTGGATTCCGCCCACGCGCGCAGGGCGTCTGATTTAGTTTTAATATCCGCGTCGCATTCAGCGAGTCCGGGCGCGACTTCATCTTGGATTTTCAGGACGGCGGCGTCCATGCGCGCGGCGAGCTTGCGGCGATTGTTGGCGGTGAGTGAAAGATCGTTCATCACCGACTCGGCTTCGGTGCGGGTGGCGATGAGCGGCAAGTTTACTTTGATGCGGGTTTTTGACATATATTTTTCTGGTTATTTTTTGTTCACGAGATTTTCAAAGCGCCGGGCTTCTTCCAGTCCGGCGGGCGTGGGGTGATCCACATTGGCTGGCTGGTTCCAGAGCAGGTAAAATTCCACGGCGGACGGCGCGCGGCGGTGGTTCACTTCAAACTGACCGATGCGTTCGCCCTGGATACCCTGGGCCACGGCCAGCGCGATGGCGCGATGGGTGGCGGCGCTCAACGGCTGCGCGGTGGCCCGGCGCCATTCCAGCCGGCGGATCTGGTAGCGCGATACTTCGCCGAAACGGCCATGCGCCCGGTCGTTGTCGCCGGATTCAATCTGCGAAAGCGCGGACCACCGATCCATAGCCGAGGCGGAGAATGACAGGCAGGCTATGAAGAGGACGATGGCGGTCTTGATTGCGAGGGCGAGCTGGCCGGTGGCGGGCAGCCGCTTCGCGGCCACAAAATTTTCCCACTCCGCTATCGTGCGGGCGACATACAAACCTTCATGGCTGCCGGCGGGGATGGTGACAATGGTAGCGTCCATTCCAGAATAATCAGGAATAACCAGGTCAACCGAATCCACCAGGGTGAGCAGGCCCATCTGATAAAGTTCCGTAGAGCGCGGGCGGAAGGAAAGCAGGTCAATGTTCGCCTTCGCGGCGACATCGCGGGTGGTGCCCGGGCCGTGCGCGAGCCAGGCGCGATGCACAGCGAGACGATTTTCATTCAACCTGGCTTTCAGGTCTTCAAACGTCTGCAAGCTGAAATCAATTGGCTTCATGCGGCGACTTCCTTTCCAAAAGTGACTTTGCGGCCACGGTTTTTAACGGTGAAGGTGAGGCACCAAAGCTGTTTCTCGGTGGCATCCTCCAAACTGCACTTGAACTGGTTCTGGCAGATTTTCGCGGCGTAGGTGAGAGCCAGCCCAGCCACTTCACACGTCTGCACGAGCTTGAACTCCGCCACGCGCCGGGCATTCCCCTCGCCGTGATGGACGGCCTTGAAGGCCGCGCCATGCTCGCCAAGCAAGTCTAGAAAGTGAGCTTTGACCGCCCCGTAATCGTCCTGGGAACAACAGCGCAGCCCGAGCTTGCCGCACGCCGTCGCGACGTGCTGATGACGGAACTCTGCCTCATTCAGATCCGCTAGCTTCTCGCCCCGGCCACGCGCCAGCGCCAGCTCACGGTTGAACGCCCGGCGGGCGAGCTGCGAGAGGATGCGCTTCTGGCGGTTGTCGAGGGGGGCGCTCATATTTACGATTTACGATTTGCGATTGACGCGCCACTTGGCCATCAGGATGTTCTGGCGGTTCCACCATTTTTGAATGGCCAGGTTGCGGTTGCGGCGGGTGTTGTAACGGTTGGGCAGGTGCAAGCCCCAGCCCCGCATTTTCCATTGCAGGAATTTTTTACGGGGCAGCGCTCGCAGATAGCGGCTATGTTCCTCATTCGTCATCTCGGATTCGTTCATCGGACAGCCTTGGTTGAGTGTGGCAAGCCCAGGACTTCGGCCACCACTTTCAAGGTGCCGGCGTCCAGGTGGAAATCGGCGCGCGGGAAGGCGTAGGAAGCATCGCCACGGGTTTGAATGATGATGGTGTCGTTATCCTCGCGCGGGCGGGTGAAGATCATCACCCGTTCCGGCGTGAAGGTGTCGCAGACTTCCATCTTTTTGAAGGGGTGCGCTGCCGCACTGGCAAGTTTTTCAGACATGGGCGGCCTCCAATAATTTTTCCACCGGTTCGCCGGCGCGGCGGGCGCGGTCGCGCACGGCCAGGTCTAGGGCGCGCTGGCGTTGCGAAAATGTCCGGTAGAAAAACCGGCGCATCCAGTTCGGCCGCGGACTGCCGCAGGTCACTTGAAAACATTGGCGCGGACTGCCGCTGGTCCAGTGGGTGAGTTCACTTACGCCGGCCACACCGGTGTTGCTGCGCCCGCGCAACACATCGGCCTTGGCCAGAAAATCATCGCGGATGGCGACCGCCTTTTTCAGGGCGGCGGCGCGGTCCGTGCCGAAGCCGACAAAGCTGTCGAACCGCACCCCGTTGCGCTCAATCTGCACGCGGTAGCCGCCGGAGTCTGAATAGATGTTTTTCATTGAGCCGCCTTCTTCGTAAATGTGGCGATGAATGTGCCGACGCCACTGGGTTTGACGGTAAGGGTATAGAGGCTGCCGTTCACGCCGCTGATGCCGAGGAACCGGTGCCAGTGTTTGAGGGCGGCGGCGCTGGCGGCAATCTTGGCGTCGCTGGTGGAGCTGGCCGTGCAACCAAGGCAGCGCGCGGTGTTCGTGCCGCTGGCATAACGCCAGGTGACATCGAACTGATATTTGTCATCGCCGGCGTTCAGAATTTCGCGGGCGGTCTGAGAGATGGCTTCCAGGATGCTCATATTCTTATGCCTCCTTTTGCTTGATGATGCGGGTGCGCATGGATTTCACTTCCGCCATGGCCTTGCTGACCACGGCTTGGGCCACCGGTGCCCGCTTGCTGGCCTCGTAGAGTTTGCGGGTGACTTGGATGACGAAGCGCCAGTTGCCATACGTCGGAGCGTCGGTCTCCAGTTGTTTGGCAGTGGCGTTGCGGGTTTCCACGTTCTCAAATTTCACGCCGCGACGATCCAGCATCAGCAGGATTTCCTCGGCCGGCGGACACGGCAGCAGCACGCGCTCGCAGAGCCGGTTGCCGGTGAGTTGGATGGCCTCCTCGTAATTGCTGCCGAGCAGCCGCGTGAGCAGGATCGGGATGCACTCCAGCACCACGATGGTGGGAGTGGTGTTGAGCAGGGTCTTGACCATGTTCAGGCCGGGAATGCCCAGATGGTGCGCCTCGTTGATGATGAGGATGAGTTTGCGTTCCTTCAATTCGGCGATGATCTCCGCGAGCAGGCCGCTGGGGTGGCGCGGCGGCTTCTGGTTCTTGTCGCCCTGGCGCACGATGTTCAGTGCCTCATACAGCGCGGTATGGCCGGGCGTGGGCGAACTTTTCCAGAGATCGTTCGCCTCCACCGTGACGGTGTTGTTGGGGAACTTGTTCAGCAGGTGCCGGCGCACGGCATCCTTGCCAGTGCTGGTGTGACCTTCGATGATGACCAGGCGCGCGACGCATTCCTCGTCTTCCTGCATGGCGCGGCGGACGGCAATCTCGGCGCGCTGCACATTAGCGAAGTCCGCATATTCCGGTTCCGCCGGGCGATCCTTCTGGCGGAAACTGGCGATGATCTCCACGGCGCTCTGATAGTTGCGGAGCTGGTTCTCGATGTTCAGCTCGTCCAACTCATCCTCGGCGTCCAGGATGCGCTTGTAAGTCTTGCTGGAGCCGACGCTGGCGATCTCCTTGCAGAGCTTGGAATCAGACCAGCCGCGTTCAAACTGGTAGTTTCGGACTTCCCCGGCGAGTTGCCGGAGCTTCGTGATGTTGGTGTCGTTGGTGTGCATTTTGGAATTTATGATTGAGGATTTACGATTTACGATTTTAAGAAATCAGCGCGGCGGCGGCCTTGAACGATTCGGCGTGAACGTAGTGGAGATGGAACAGATGTTTCTTTTTTTTTGCTTCCGGGCCGAAAGGGTTTTTTCGTGTTAGCGCGAGAGTTGCAGTCCAATTAATCGCGATATTATTGGCAAGATTCATATGGCGATCACTCTCAGCTTCTAGGAGCTTTATAACTGCTTTAATTTTCGTTTTCATGGTGCATTTTTTGATGGTTTACTGCGAAAGCGTGGGCGTGCTGGGCGGGCGCGGCGGCGCGGGGTTGTTGGTGTAGATCAGCGCGAGCGCGCCGGTATCGAACAGCACGCGGTTGGTGGGCGCGCTCAGCAGGTAATTTGTCCCCTGCGTTTGCACCGCCAGATAAGCCGGGCTGCCCACGGTGGAGGGAATCGTGAGGTTGGAACTGCCCAAGGCCGCATTGCCGAACACATACCAGTTGGTGCCGGGGCTGTTGGTGGCAAAGCTGTTCGTGGGCGTCCACACGGCGATGTAGCCCAGCACCGAGCCGTTCGTCTCATCCGGCGAGCGGGTGAAATTGAGTTTGTAAGTCTGCGCGGACGCGATGAGCGTGCCGAGCAGATGGCCGATGAGCGCCAGCACCACGACCAAGCCCAGGCTGGTTTCGAGAATGGATTTTTGTTGTTTCATATTAAACAAACAGGTGGTTGGTTTGGCGTTCGAGTTCGGCGAGTTCGGCGCGACGCGCGGCGCGGCTGTCAACCGCGTCGGCGTCGGCGTCTGCCGGTGACGATTCCAACCGGGCAGAACGGTTGTTATGAACGGACGGCGCGGTAACGTGTTTGCTGGTGGGCCGCGTCGTCCCCGGATCATCACTGCCGGAGTCCAGTATCCCGCCAGCAGATTTTTCAATTTGGGAAATATTGGCCAGGCCGTCGCGCTCCTCGCTCTTGCTGTATTCCACGCGGCCACCGGTGCCGATGCCGCGCGTCTCGCGGCGGATGAAGTTGCCCACGCGCTGGCGCTGGAGATAGCCGGCGCGCTGGTCGTCATCGCCCCAATTTAGGATGTAGCGAATATGGCCCGCCGTCTCGCCAATGAGTTCGGCGTCGCCCAAAATATCCCCCGGGTGCGTGCCGCACTGGCCATTGGCATTTTCCAGCAGCACCACCTTGGCCGAGCATTTGGGCTGGCGGGGATTGAAATGGAGGCGGACTTTTTTGCCCGCGTATTGCGGCAGCCAGTCCGCGCCGAAATCGAACGGCACGGAAAAGTTTTCAAACATCGGCACGCGGCAGCTCACCATCATGCCCTTGACCGTGCGCTCGGCGGCGAAGGGCGAGAACATCCATTCCATTTCCGCGCTGAAGCCGCGGAGTGGCGACACCTTCACGGCTTGCGCAAAATAATCATCGGGCACCCAGCGTCCATATTGGGCGGACACAATGAGCTTGGTATTGTGAGCGGAAACTTCCTCCTCAAAAACGCGAACAATGATTTCGAGCGTGGGGAAGTATTTGCGCGGGTCCTGGTGACCGGCTTTGCAGGCTTCATAAAGTTTGCAGTTGGCTTCGTTCTCATTTCGGTAACGCCCCATGTCCGCGTGCGGAAACTGCACGGCGAGGCGCGTCCAGACTTTGTTGAACACGGCTTCGATGGCCTTCTGATGCGGCGAGTAGGTGCGCCAATGCTGGCAGCCGAGCAGCGCGATGGCCTGCTTGACAAGCTTGGAGTTCCACGCGCCGCCCTCGAATTGGAAACCTTGATTGGGGATGCCGTGCGTGCGGACGACCGCGCCCATGCCATTCAAAATATCTTCCGCCCGGTAGCTGCCACGCGGGCGCACCACATAATCCCAGGCGAGCAGCTTGTCGGTGCGGGCATCGTGATACGCGAGCCATTGGAAGCGGCCAAGCAGCACGCCGAATTTTTGCGAGACCGGCGTGATGACTTCCTTGCATGGCACACACACGGCGATGCCGGGAGTGGCGTCATCACCGCCGAACCAGTCGCCCGGCGCCATGATGTGGCGGTCGCCGCCCTGATCGGTGAACCGGCGTTGCGAGCCAGGGGCGGATTGATTATCCAGACTCCAATCGCGCGGGCTGCGTTTGAACTGGACGATGGATTTATTGACGATGATCTGGCGGGCGAGTGTGGGCGGCACGAGTGGTTTGCCAGCGGCCTGGCGGGCGAGAATGTTCTCCCGCAATTCGGCTGGACACGCCGGCAGTTCCACAAGACCAATTGCCTTGAGGAACCGTTCGCGGTGGGTGCGGGTCCAACCGAAGGGGAGATTGGGAAGCGAGATCACGCGCCGCACAGCCTCGGGCATGGATCCGGTATTGAAGGTGCGGTTGGTCAGCAGGTAAAAGAACCGGGCCGCCGGCACGAACCATGACGGCACGGCCATGCTGGTGGAACCGGTTGCGCGCTGGGCCGGCACGAGGCCCGCGAGGCCGTGGCGCTGGAACCGCGCATAAAAGGAATTTTCACCGCTGAAAAAACTCGGACTGCGGCCCAACGCGGCGGCGGCGGTGCGGAGCGAGTGCGCGCCATCCGCCATCAGCCGGTCAAACTCCCGACATACGCCGGCCAGGGCTTCGGCCCCGGCCAGCGTGGTGTCGGTGTTGCGGGTGGCGTGGGGGACCGGCACCAGCGTTTTTGCGGGGGGGATGGAATAAAAAGGGCGCTCACTACTGGCACTCGCCACCGCACCTGGTTCCGCAACTGCCGCCTCAGCGTTTCCGCTCGGCGGTGTCTTGGCTACAGCCGTGTTCTCGGCGGTCTTATCGGCGTTCGTGAGCAAAGTAACTGCGTTACGGCCACCATTGGCCGAAGCCAATTCCGATTCGGCGGCAGTGAACGCTTCTTCATCGAGATCAAAAAAGCTGGCGACCGCCGACGATGCGGCCACCGGGAAACCCGCCGGGCGGGCAGAAATTTCCGCAACGGGTTCGGAGCCGTCGTCCGCCACGGAAGCTGGGTTGGTGCGGGGAAGATTCATGGTCAGTTATTGAAACTCATCAGCCACGGCTTACCATTAACCACCGCCACGCTGATGGCGGCTACCTGTTTGAACTCGCTGCCATCGCGCAGCGTCCAGGAGGTTTCCACGGTGCCAGGGTGCGTGGCCACCGTGCCCACACGCTCGCCGATGAACAGATCCGGCCGCACGCCCGGCAGTTGCAACCGCATATCCAGCGAGTTAACAAAGTCGGCTTGAGATTGGTTCGGGTTCATGGTGGTGATTTGTTTTTAATGATTGGGTCCAGCGTCACGCTGGCGCTGGTTATCGGGCGAGGCGTTCGGCGTCGCCGAGCTTGGATTCTGTCTTGATCTTGTCCGCGAGAATTTCCAGCAGCCAGGTCGGCCATTTTTGCAGCGAGGCCGTGAAAGCCGCGCCGATGGCGTTCTGCTGCACGGGCGAGAGCTGCCGCCAGCCCACGATCTGTTTCTTGCCGCTCGCCGCCGACTTTTTGGTGATGGTGAGAAAGGTGGTGATGTGGCCGAGCTTGGTGGCGGTGAACTTTTCAAACGCCTTGCGGTCGGGCGCATTCTCGCTGCCCTTGCCGCCCTTGGTCTTGCCGTTCACGGCGCGATCCACGTTGTGTGCCGGCGAGCCGTAAATCGTCACGCTGTCCAGGCATTGACGGATGGATTTGTCGGCGGTGAAATCCAGCCACGCCTGTTTGTAGATGCGCTGGTCGGGCGTTAGTTTTTCTTCCGGGCTGGAAAGGATTTGGGAAATGCTGATCACTTCCACATCCACAAAATCCACGGCGGGTAGCGCCTTGACGATGTTGCCGGCGGCGCGCATCCAAACGCGGCAGGTATCGTAATGAACCTCAGGGATAGTCTTGGCAATGTGCTGCTGAAAATCGCCGTGGTCCATCGTGGCTTTTTCATCCAGCAACATCTGGCCGGCCATCATGCAGAGCTGCTTGGCATTCTCCACGCTGGAGAGCGCGGCCAGCACAGCGGTGCGCAAGGTGGTGTTGGCGGGCGCGGCAAAGTTGCGGGCGAATTTTTCCAAAGATACGTTTTTCATAAATTTCTTTTGGCGGCTAGCTCGGCGGCCAGCGTGGCGGCGAAACACCAGCGGCGGCGGAAAAAGCTTTCCAGCGCCACGCGCGGAACATACATACCGCCGTTGTGCGGCACGCTGCCGAGTTCCGAGCGCAGATCCAGCAGGGTGCGGCGCGAGACGCGCAACAGGTCGCGCACCTGCCAGTTGGGCAGCCCGCAAAATTGACCAGGCACCACGTCGCGGCGCGGCACGATCTGGCGGATGACCTCTTCCAGTAAGAGGCCGCGCACGGCGGCGGGCTGGTTCAGCTCGCGGCTCCAGAAGCGCAGCTCGCGCTCGCGATTCGGCCGGGCGCAGACATTGAACACCCAGATGAAGGATTCCCCGTTGTTACCCACGCCATCCACGAGGTCATACACCGCCTCGCGCGCGACGCCGCGCATGGTGGCGACGACTTCCGCATGGACCAGGTTGACGCGGGGATGAATCATTGCATTTACGATTTACGATTTGGGATTGACGATTTGGCGGCGGCGGACCGCAAGGCTCGCTGGCGCTGCTGGAAATGGCGCACGGATTCGGTGTCGCCGCGCGCGGCAAACTCGGCCTCCAAGTTTTGGCAGGCTTGGAACTGATACTCGGCGGCGGTTTTAATCACGACGCCTTGTTCGGTCATGCTCATGCGACCTCCTTGGCTAGGGCGGCATCGCGGGGGATGACGCTCGCGTTGTCGGGGGAAAGTCCGGCCTGATACGCGGCATGCCAACCTTCCGCCTCACTGGTGTAAATCGTGGCGCAGCGCGCCGGCACCAGTTCCCATGTGCCCTCTCTGTAATACAATCCGGCGTAGGCGATGAGATATTGCGCGCTCATAGTTTTAACATCTCCTGTGCTGTAACCGTTACCGACGACGTAACGACCGGGGCAAAAAAATGGGCATTGTAAAGCGGCTCAAAAAAATGGGGGCATCCTTGGGTATCTTCGTTGCCGCAGCCGGCCTTGGCCTGCTGGTTGTCCATGCCGTTGTAGATTTTCAGGGTGGTGATGGCTTCGCGCACGGCGTCGCGGGAAACTTTCAGGCGGCAGCGCCAGGCGTTGGGATCGGTGGTGATGGAATAGCGCATCCCGGTTTCCGTTTTCTCGGCCACGAGCAGCCCCATCTCAATCATGGCGGCGAGGTTGGTGGAGACGTGCGGCCGGGCCACGCCGGTGAGCGCGGTGAAAATATCCAGCTTGGGCACGATCACCCACTCACGACCCCAGCCGTAGGAAAGTTCCAGGATCATCTCGGCGATCTGGTATTCGCGGAAGTTTAGATCCAGCCGGCGCACATCCTTGAGAAGCGAACGGCCGATGGCCTGCATGGCGCAGCGCCGCTTCATTTCGTTCTCGTGTTCGTTCACTTGGAATCTCCTTGAAGTTTTTGGTAGCGGCGCGTGAGAGACCTACTTTGGCGCACACCATTGAGAACCCGATTCAAGTGCTCCCGCGTAACGCCCAGAAGCTCCGCCGCCTGACCCTGCGTGAGGCGGTTGCCTTTTCCGCTTCCGGCTGTTAGTTTGGGCGTCTTGTGACAGGTCACAGGACGACTATATTACGGAATCCGTAATATGGTCAATAATTATTTACGGAAATCGTAAAATGAGTTTGGACTACAAAAAAGCCCGCGAAACTTTGGGATTAAAACTCCGTGAAGTGGCGAAGCTTTCTGGCTGGGGGGTGGGGACAATCAGCGACCTTGAGCGTGAAGGTGTCGGCAGCGACCGGCTCAAGGATAAGTTGATGGAGGTTTACGGTCTGAGCAAAATCATTGACGCGCCGGCGGTGCCGGTGGAAACAGAGTTGGAGATATGGCGGCGGCGCGCGCGGACTGCTGAGCTGCAACTCGCGGATCTGCGTGCCGAACTGCGCCGACTGGCGGATCCGGGCCAGCCTAGTTCCAGGCTGGATCAAATCGCGGGGAGCAATCTCGAGACACATGCCCGACGCGTTCCAGTTCATCCCAAAGTTCCGCGCGAATAGCTTGCGCCTGTTTCTCCAAAATTAGCGCCAGTTCCAGTTGCTCTTCCCGAGCCAACTCCAGTTGAATCCATTTCCCAATTGTTTTTTTCACGCGATAGCTTTACATCTAGGGTTGGACATTGGCTGTCCATGGGAATAACTTTTCAAAAATGTGAATAAGTATTTTTCAGGTTTGGTGCGCACCGTCATCATCGTGACGGCCTGCAATTTAATTTGTTCGTGTGATGAAGAATCGCCAACTGGCCAGCCCGCAAAGCCGGTCTCGATTTCAAAACCCAAAGAAGAGATCAGCACGGCAGACCTTTCGGAGATATATTATTACGCCACCAAATCCGTCTCTCAATATCTCAAGGCACCCGGCGATGCAAAATTCTCATCGCTCGGTTGGGACACCGAGGCCAAGATTGTTCCTTACGGCTATCACCAATGGCTCTGCGGTGGTTATGTGGACGCGCAAAATTCTTTTGGTGCAAAAATCAGAAGTGGATGGCTCGCCTATATTTTCAAATCAGACATCGCCATGAGGTCTGATTATCTGGTGGTCGGGGATTCTATTTACGGAACATTGCCGCCCGCTATTCCATTCCCGCTTACGACGGAGCAGGAAACCGCTATGAGGCAAATGCAATCGGTTACGGCATCAAACTTTCTAAAGGCGAAGGTTGTTAGCGGACAGGCTGCTTTGAAATCAAACCAGTCCGCCGCCGCCGCCGGCGATGCTTACGGCCTGTTGCGCATGGGCGAGCGTTACCGCGATGGTGATGGCGTGGCCAAAGATTTGGCCAAGGCGCATGAACTTCTGCATCAGGCCGCACTCAAAGGCAGCGACACGGCGCAGCGGGAGTTGGTGGCACTTCCAAAATAAGTTCTTCGCAAGTGGCTGTATTGGTGAAGATAACAAAATGGGAGCATACCCGTTTTTTGCCATTCATTCAAAAAGGTAGCAGCTACCTTTTTGCCTCTTCCAAAAAACAGGCATCGTTGTTTTTTGAATCTTCTCTGGGTTTTTCAGGGGTAACCCCATAACGCAAAAAGCGGGGCGGTGGTTTAATGGCGGCGCAATTTGAAAACTCGCGCCATGAAAAAAATCACCACCTTATTTCTCTTACTGCTCACCGCCGCCGCCGTTCGTGCGCAGGATATTTCCAATCGTGTTGATGCCGTGAAGGCGTTGAATGTGAACTGGGCAAATTCGGATGCGGCGCTGGCGACGAATGTAATGCCGGCATTCGCCGCCATTGAATCCTCGCTGACCAATCCGCCGGCTACCTGGCTTGACCGCGTGAGCATTGACGCCGGCGTCTTCGTCAACACGCGCTCAGCTCAACTCAAAAACTGCATCCTTGCTGGAGAGGTTCGGTGGTCAACCGGCGACAATACTTACATCGCCGCCGCCGGCTTCATTGGTGAACGGATGAAAGGCGGTGCGGCGGTCGTGGGCGGACTCAAGAGCAGCGGCACGGTTCGCATCCCGATCATTAATTACAACCTGCGCACCGAGCAATCCGTGGCGGCGGGCCTCTGCTACGTCACTGGCACCTCCGGCACGGAGGCTTATGGCATCACGATTCCTGGACGGCACGGCTGGGAGAATTATGTCTATGCGAATATCGCCGCCGCGCTCGGCGCGCATTTCAGCGTGGGCATCTCGTCGCTGATCATCGGCCCGGATGTTTTTCTCGGCGCCGGCATCGGTGTGAAACTTTAACGGTCGCCATCATCAACAACCAAGAAACCAAGTAACAAAGGAAATATGAACCCAGTCATGCGCGCAAAAATGCAGGTCCAGTCGGTCACGCCGTTGGACACCACCGGCCAATGTCAAACCGTGACGATGGCTCCCGTCTGCGGCAACAAGCCTTTTGGCCCGAATGGCGAGAGCGAAGACAATACGTTCGCCCGTTATTCCCCGTCCGGCTCGCTGTCGCTGACCATCAACAATCCCGATCTCGCTGGCAAGCTCACGGTCGGCCAGAAGTTCTACGTGGATTTCACAGAAGCCGCCGAGTGACCCCGTGAAAAAACCGGTGAAGAAAAAAATGAACGCCAGCACTCCCAATTTAAACCCTGCGCCATCACCAGCGGCGCGGCAAGTGGGGTGTTCACCTGAGCACCTAGCGGTGCGGCCACTGGTGGACTGGGCACGCCACGAACTTCTCAAGCTCTGGCTGGCCGCCCTCACGCCATGATGACCACCGCCACCATTGACTGGTCGCTGATCCAGCTGCTCGCCAACCGCGCCGCGCTGGCGTATGACCAGCACACGGTCAGCGATGCCGCCACGGATGCGCAGGCGCTGGTGTTGGCGGAAGTCATCAACGGCGAGCCGGCCATCATCGTCGCTTTTCGCGGCAGCCAGGAACCGCAGGATTTTATTCAGGATGCAAAATTCACGCGCACTGTGTTGTCCACCACGGATGACATCGTGGCGGAAGTGCATCAGGGTTTTCTTGAAGATTTTGAAGCGATCAACGTGGCGGTGGTGGCGGCGGTGAGAAATCTGCTCGCCACCCAACCAACCGCCCGGATTTATATCACCGGCCATTCGCTCGGCGGCGGCATCGCGATTTTGGCGGGGCTGGAATTTTCCCGGCAAGGCTTGCCGGTGGAAAATGTCATCACATTCGGCCAGCCGCGCGTGGGCAATTACGCCTTCGCCGCCATCTACTGGGGCGCGCTGGGCGACCGCACCTTCCACGTCATCAACGCCAACGACCCGGTGCCGCTATTTCCGCCGCTGCTCCTCGGTTATCGCGATGAGGGCAACGAAATTTTTCTGCCCCGTGGCGGCTCCCGATCATCGGGTGGTTACGCGGTGAATCCGTCCATCAGCTTCACGCTGTTCAACGATCTCGCCGGGATTTTGGATTCGTGGCGGCACTGCCAGCTCGCATTCCTGCCGAACCATTTCATCAAGGCATATCAGGAAAAATTAGCTCTCTTATGATTGACCCGAACCAACTCAACCAGGTGGCGCAGGACGCGGCCACCCTCAAAGCGCAAGTCAGCGCCAACTGGCCGGCCATCTGTTTCGCCCTCGTCTGGCTGCGCGCGGAAATCAAAAAACTGTCCGACTGGCTCATTGATTTTGCGGATTACTGCATCGCCCACGGCGGCATCGTGAAATTTCTTGGCAAGGTGATCTGGGTGAAAGGGGAAAAGCAATGATTCTCGCGCAGGCGGACATCGGGCAGTTGCCGGCGGGGTTTTTGAAGGAGATGGCCATTCTCACCCTCGGGGCCATCGTGGTGATGGCGTTCGTGGTGAGCGCGCTCTTTGCCGCTCTGCAATATTTCATGGACAAGCGGCGCGAGAACAAGCCCACGCTCCTCGAACCGAATCCGCTGCCGACGATGAAGATTTTTCCCAATGCCACCATCAAAGATTTGACCGACAAACACGATGAGCATGGCCGGCGGATTGATGGCCACGATAGCGAAATCAAAAATATCTGGATGACGATGCGCAATGAGGACAAGGAAATCCGCAAGGAAGTGGCGGACAAGTTTGATGCCATCAGCCGCGCGCTGGGCCGCATCGAAGGCAATCTTGGCAAATAGATTTATGAATCTGACGAACGGACAGAAAGAGGATTTGCGCACGGCGGCGCTGGCCGCGCTGGTGGTGCGCCATCCCGCCGCGCTCACGCCGCGCCAGCTCGGCAACGCCGTGAAAAAAGATTTGGATTTTCTGTTTGAGGAGGCCGAGCTCGTGGCCGCGCTGGAAATTTTGCGCGGTTTGAAATTCGCCGAGTGGATCCTCAATGAACTCGGCGGCACGAAGTATTGGCGCGCCACCAGCGAAGGCGTGCTGCATCAGGAAAGAAGTTGATATGGATCAACCCAAACTCCGCGACAACGCGCTCAAAGGCAAGATTGCCCGGCTGCCCAGCAAGGTCCGCGAGGAAGTGTGCCGGCGTCTGCACGAAGGTATGAGCGCCAAGCGCATCACCGCCTGGCTGAATGCGCTGCCGGAAGTGCAGGCCGTGCTCGCGGCGGAGTTTGAAGGGATGCCGGTGAACGATACCAACATCACCGCGTGGCGGCAGAGCGGCTACGAAGATTTTCTACGCAAGGCGGAACGCATCGAACGCACGCGCGAACTCTCGCGCTACGCCGCCGAGCAGTCGCGGGCCAATGGCAGCACCATCGCGGACGGCGCGGCGAGTATCGCCAGCGGCAAGCTGCTGGAACTGCTCGAAGCCGTGGACGAAGCCACCGGCGACACCAAGCTGGATCCCGAGGCGCTGGTGAACATTTCCCGCGCGCTCGCGGCCCTGCGCGGCAGCGAGCAGACGGATGTGAAGCTCGGCCTCGAAAAAATCAAGGTCTCGCAAAAGGGCGAGGAGATTTCCCTGGCGCGCGAAAAATACCAGCGCGAGACGTGCGAACTCTTTTTGAAATGGCACGCGGACAAACACGCGAACGAACTGGCCGCCGCCGATACCAGCAACGCCGACAAGATTGAGAAGCTCGGCCAGTTGATGTTTGGAGACACCTGGACGCCAGCGACGAACACCTCACCCCAACCCTCTCCCCAGCGCGGAGAGGGAGTGAAAAAATGAACCATGTGCGCCGCCATTTACAAAGCACGCGCGGGGCAGGTAGCCTTTGAACGAGATATTGATCTCCATCGCGTCTCCGCCTTCCTGACCCGCCGCCAATACGGTAAGACCACCAACGCCTCGCGCATCGCGCTTAAGAAGATGATGCGCATCGCCGGGCACACGGTGGTGTTCGGTTCCGTCAAATTGGATCTGGGCCGCGAAATCGTCCGCAAGGAATCCGAGCAGATGGCCAAGGCGTTCCAGATGATCGCCGCGCAGGCCAAGCAGGCGAAGATGGATTTGCAGATGGTGAATAGTAAAGATGGCCATCAGGTCGCCCTGGAAGGCGAAAAGAAATTCATTATTTCACCCGACGACTTCACGGAACTTTATGAGGCGCAGCGGCTGGAATTTCGCCTCTACCATTCCCGCACGCTTTACAGCCGCACCAAGGTGGTGGCGCTCACGCCGGATGCCGTGGGCGAAACTGGCGACCTCATCCTGGATGAAGTGGGCCGCGTGAAAAAATTCCGCGAGGTGTGGGAAGCGGTCAAGCCGATCATCTCTTCCAACCCGGATTTCCGCTGTCTGGTCACGACGACGCCGCCGCCGGACGACACGCACTATTCCTTTGAACTGCTCGCGCCTCCGCCGGGATTCAATCCCGAGGCCGCGCCGGAAGGTCATACTTACCGCACCGAGTCCGGCGTGTTCGTGCGCATGATCACCGCGTGGGATGCCGACGCGGACGGCGTAAAACTTTACGATGACGACACCGGCGCGGAGATCTCGCCCGCCGAATCCCGCCGGCGCGAGTCGAACAAAGATGCGTGGGATCGTAACTACGGCGTCAAGTTTGTCATTGGTGGATCCGCCGCGTGCGACCTGCTCCGGCTGCAAACCTCACAGGAACGCGGTATCGGCACCTGCCAAAATTTCTTGGTGGAGACGCACGCGGATTTTCTCGCGGCGCTCAAATGGATTGCCGAGCACATTGACCCGAAGGCCCGCATCGGCCTGGGCTTCGATGTGGCGACGACCACGAAAGGCACCAGTAATCCTTCCGTGCTGTCCTTGGTGGAAGAGCACGGGCCGGAATGGATCGTGCGCGCGCGGCTGGTTTGGAAGACGAAGGATCCCGAAGTGGCCAACGAGCGTTTGGATGGCGTGATTGATTTGATTGCGCGCCGGCCCGGCGGCCGCGCCGTGGCGCTCGCCCAGGATGCCACGAACGAAAAATATTATGCGGAAGACAACCGCAAGCGGCTGCGCCGGAAATTGCCGGTGATTCTGGTGGTGGCCAGCGAAGGTGTGGACAAGCCCGGTTTGGATAAGCCGGTGAACTATAAAGAATTTACCGGCGAGGCGCTGGTGGCCAAGCTGGATGACAACAATCTCACCCTGCCGCCGGATACTTACACGCGGCAGGATTATCGGCTGGTGATGAAGGATCGCGGCCGGTTCGTATGCGAGCCGAACGATCAGGGAATGCACGGCGACACTTTTGATGGTGACAAGCTCGGCGGTTTCGCGCTTAAGAATGGCGGCAGCGGTCGCACCATCGTTCCGCCCATGGCGCTGGCGGCGGATAATAATCCGGTGCCGCTGCAATTTCGGGGGGCTTCCAGCCTATGAAGAAAACGCTCACAAATGCCCTAGGACGATTTAAGGGCTGTCACGGCGCGTCCATGGCTTCAAAAACGCAACCTACCCCCGCGCGACGCTCGGCGGAAAGCGGTCTGATGTTTTCTAACAGCACAGTTTAGACCCATTTAAATTTCTAAAATTATGAAAGAGCTAAAAATCTTCGGCAAGTCGGTCGTGAGTTTTGGTGACACCAAACCATCCCGCGCGAATCCGCAATATGGTTCTCTGCCAGATGATGGCCCGGTGGCCAGCCGGCAGACGAAGTTTCTTTCGCCGCGTTACGAGCCGAGCAACATCACCACCAACGCGGATGTGCAGGCCGTGCAGAATGCCATCCGCTCCGCCGAGTCCGGCGATGTTCAGGAATATTATCGCTTCCTGCGCGACGTGTTGCTTTCGGACGATCATATCCAATCCTGTTTCAACACGCGCAAGCTGGCGCTGCTGGCGCAGCCGCTCTCCATTTTGCCGGAAGATAAAAACAATGCCGATGACATGGCGCTGGCCAATGCGCTCACCCAGGCGAAGAATGATTGCGAAAATTGGACGGCGGGAATGCTGGCGTTGATGGATTCAAACGGTTTCTGGCCGGTGAGCGTGGTGGAGCGGCTTTACAAAACCGCCGGCGAACCCAAGCCGGGCGCGCCGCGCCTGCAATATACACTGCGCAAATTTGTGCCGGTCAATCCGCAGTTGCATTGTTTCTCGTGGGCTTACCTCATGGGCGGTGTCGGTCTGGGCACCGCGAGCGCCATCCAGCTTTCGCAAATGGCGGGCAAGCCTGGTGGCTTGGGCACGGAAGAAACCAGCCCTTACAAAATTGATCTCGAACGCTGGGAACCGTATTTCAAACTGTGGCCGATTGATAATGCGGGGCGCATCATCTATGACGTCACCAACGCGAGCTATCTGGATCCGCTGCGGCACATCGTCCATCGCGGCCACCTCATGCAGACGTTCCGGGATAACTGGGGCGGTCCCGGCCGGGCCATCGTCATGTGGTGGCTGTTCCGCAATCTCGGGCGCGAATGGTTTGCGCGCGGCATGGAGCGCGTGGGGACGCCGTTTCCGGTGGGTTACACGGATGCCAACGATCCGGTGGCGGTGGCGCTGCTGCACGCGGCCTTTGATCTCTCCAAGAAGATCGGCGGCATCGTGGTGGATGAATCCAGCCGCATCGAACTCAAGGAGGCCATGGTGCAAGGGATGGCTCAGGGTTACGAGACGTTCTATAATATGTGCAACGAAGCAATTTCGTTTCACATCACCGGCATCCGTAAATCCGAGCAGCCGGGCGGCTTGAACGCCGGCCAGAGCAATTTCGCCGGGGCCGTGCGCGAAGACGTGCGCATGATGGATAATATGACGCTCTCGGAAACGTGCGTGAAGCAGATCGCCATTCCGTTCCGCGACATCAACGGTCTCAAGGGCATGGTCAAATATGTCTGGGGCGGTTTGAGCGATGCGGATGCCAGCACCTTTGCCACCACGCTCAAGACCATGAATGAGGCCGGCTACGAGCCGACGCCGGAATCCGTCGCCACCATCAATGAGCGCACCGGCATCTCCTGGCAACGCAAGGCGGTTGCACTGCCGCCGACGCCAGGAAAACCTGAAACCGGAAACCTGAAACCTGAAGCGGCCGATGATGAAATCAAGCCGCTCGCCGCCCGGTTGATGTGGCTGGCCGCTGGTGGTGGTAATGGCGCGACTAAAACGGAAGTGGATGAAGTGGTGGCAAAACATTCACTCGCCCTCGCCGGTGCCTTCCGCGGTTCGCTCGCGCCGGTGCGCCAGATTATTTTGAGCAGCACCAGCCGCGCCGATGCCGAGCACCAGCTCCGCACGTTCTTCGCGGATTGGGATCCCGACCGTATCGCGAACATCCTGGAAGAGGCCATGCAGGTTTGCGCGGCGCGCGGGGCGGTGAAAGGCAAAAGCTGAAACGCTGAAATGGAAGCTGATTTTTCACCCGCGCCTCATCGCGAGGCTGTCACACTGATCACTGGCAAGCCGGTGGTGGTGAAGCGCGTGTTTAATCAGTTGCTGCCGGAGATCAAGGCGCGGGCCTTCACGGTGGCTGGCATTGAATCCGCGAACTGTATGCAGCGCATCCGCGACGCCGTGGCGGCGGTGCCGCTGGGCGGCAAGGAAGGTATGACCTGGGATCAGGCTAAGAAGTCCATCGTGGATGAATTGGATCCATATCTGGGTGATGGAGCGGATCGGCGGGCTGAGTTGGTGCTGCGCGTAAATTCTTTCCAGGCATTCAGCGCGAGCATCCATGAGGCTGGCATGGCGGATGATGATTGCACGCACTTCCAATATCTCCATGGCGAATGCGATGTGCCCACACCTTCCCACCTCGCACTGAATGGCGTGGTGCTGCCCAAGGATGATCCGTTCTGGGAAACCCATACCGGGCCATGGGGACATCTCGGCTGCGTCTGCTACAAGCGCCCGATGAATCCCGACCAGGTGGATGAAGAAAAGGCGGCGGACGAAAAACGCAATCCCGACCAGCGGAACGTCATCGAAGGCCCGGCGCTCACGCATTTGAACCAGGGCGAAATCATCCGGGATGGTCGCCGGTATGACACCACGATTGATGGCCCGGACAATTCCGGCTTCAAATGGAGTCCCGGCGATTTTAAAATCCCGCTCGCGGATCTGGAAAAGAAATATGATCCCGAAGTGTGGTCGCAGTTCCAGACGTTCGCCCAAAATCAAGTGCTGGATAAAAAACGCAGCGTGTGGGATTGGCTTAACAGTTGACTCCCTCTCCGCGTTCGCAGCGGCTGCGAATGGGGAGAGGGTTGGGGTGAGGTGAAACTAAAATAATTTTATGGCTGCTGTCACTTTTAAAGTTACCCACAACGATGTTTCGCCCAAGCTCGCCGCCCTGGCGGCGACGGCGAAGCATCCTGAAAAAGTTTTCCGGGCGATGGGCACCACCTTCATGTCCATCACCATGGGCAATTTCAACGACGTCGGCGCCAAGTTCCGGCCCAAGACCTGGGCGAATAAAAAAGACGGCACCGCCAGCAAGCTCCAGCGGTCCGGCACGCTCTCGCGCAGTTTTCATTTGACTGTCACCGACAGCAGCGCCACGGTTTCCAACCCCACGATCTACGCCGCGGCGCACCAGTTTGGTTTCCCGGAAAGGAATCTGCCAGCCCGCCCGTTCTTTCCGGTGGTGGATGGGAAGCTCACGCCGGCGGCGGAAGAGTTGATTGCCCGCGCCGGCGAGCGCGCGCTCAAGCGCCAGCTCTAATTTCAGGTTTCAAGTCTCCAGTTTCAAGAAGGCGGGGTAACCCCATAATCAAAAGCCTTCCGCCCGCGTAGAGTTGCGAGCGTGAACGGCATCCGCCTCGCTCTCGCCCCCGCCACTCCGCTGAAACTTTCAGCGGCGAGCGAAGGTGTCGCGGCGGAACTTCCCACGCGCATCAAGCTCCTCGGCTGGGGTAAGAATCCCACCAGCGAAGGTGAAGTGATTGTGGATGAACTCACCGCCCGCGTTTTTTCTGCGAATCAAAAAGCCATCGGCCGCGAACGCGTGGTGCTGGACTTTGAGCATAACACTGTTCCCGGCACCCCGGAATACAAGCGCACCACCGAGCCGCGCGCCGTTGCCGGCCATACCAATCTCGTCTGCATTCCGAACGAAGGAATTTTTGCGGAAGCCATCACCTACACCGGCACCGGCAAAAAATCGGCTCAAGATTTTGAAGATGTTTCCCTAGCGCCTTATTGTGACAAGCAAGGTCGCGTCATCGGCGCGCACAGCGTGGCGCTCACCCACACTGGGGCGGCTTATGGCGTTGGCTTTGCGCAAGCGCCTGAGACTCTTTCCGCCGACAACGAACTGTCCGCCGACCTCAAGACCCTTTCCGCCGGCACAACGCCGGCGGCTCCGCAAACCACCGAAAAAAATCACACCATGATTCAATTGAAAGTTCTGGCCGCTGCCCTCGGGTTGGCGGAAACCGCCGATGAAGCCGCCGTGACTTCCGCGCTGACGAAACGCCTGGCGCTGCCCGCCGGCGAAACGGTTGACCTCAAACCGCTCTCGGCCCGCATTGAGGCGCTGGAGAAGAAGCTGACCGATGGCGAGAAGACGGCCACGGACATTAAACGCGGCCAGCTCGTCACGCTGTTCGCCAGCCAGGGCAAGGTGCCGAAGAAAGCGGATGGCACGAACTATTCCGCCGACGAACTCAAGACGCTCGGGCTGGACACGCTGGAGCTGCTGCTCGCCAACACGGCGGTCACCGTGCCGCTCTCGGCCCGCACCGCGCCGCATGCCACCGAATCGGCCAAGACTTACAAGGATGCCAAGGGCCGCGTGGATCTCTCAGCCATCTTCAATGATGAGGCGAAAGTTTCCGGCCTGACGCTGCCGGTGCTGGCCACTGCCTGACCCATTTCAAAATCACCAAATTAAAAATCTCCGCAATCGCAACCTGAACAAAAAAACATATGGCCAAACAATTACTCACCGCAATGGACCTCGCCGGGCGCCGGGGCACCGATAAAGAAATCGGGCTGGTCCAGCAGATCGTCAACTGGTCGCCGGAAATCGCGACGATTCCCGGCCGCACCATCCCCGGCACCTTCACCGAGGCGAAGGTGCAGATCGGCATCGCCAAGGGTGGCGCGTTCCCTGGCATCAACGGCGGCGTGGCCGTGGGCGCGGGCACTTATGAGAAGCGCCGGTTCAACGCCTTCTTCTTCGACAGCCAGTTGGAGATCCGCGAAAGTGAACTGATTGGCGCGGCGCAGCAGGGTGACAGCATTGGCGATTTGCAGTCCGATGAAGTGGCGGGCGCGCTCCAGGACAAGGCCATCAAATTTAGCCAGCAGTTTTACCAGGGCTTGGCGCAGAACGCCAACGGCTTCCCCGGCTTGTTGG
The DNA here is from genome assembly GCA_964444085.1 of uncultured Bifidobacteriaceae bacterium. Taxonomy (GTDB): domain Bacteria; phylum Verrucomicrobiota; class Verrucomicrobiia; order Limisphaerales; family UBA11358; genus UBA11358. The sequence goes on from CAYUGC010000002.1 coordinate 40,615, forward strand.
ACATCATCAAGATTTACACTGGCAACTTTGGCGCGGCGGGCAAATCGGCGGTGACCGATTCCCGCACCGGCAAGCCGATGGTCAGCTACATTGACGCCGGCGGCACGAGCGGCGCGGTGGAATGCATCTGGTATATCTGGGCGCATCCGCAGGGCATCAATTTCCTCTACGGCGGCGACAAGATGCTCGATGTCAATCCGTGGGTGTGGGCGTATCTCGGCGCGAGCGATGCCCGCTATCGCGCCATGGTCAGCAACGTCTCCGGCTTTGTCGGCCTGAGCGCCGCGAATCCCTGGAGCGTGGCCTGTATCAAGAACATTGACGCGACCCATCCCTGGACGGATGCGCTCTCCTCCAAGCTCCATGCGCTGCTCCCGCAGGGCATCAACCCCACGCACTGCTTCGCCACCAAGCGCGCCATCGCCGGCCTGCAACAGCAGCGCACGGTCACCTTGTTCGGCGCTGGCTCGGAACGCCCGAACCAGGGCACGGTCGCTCCCATCCCGCAAACGGATGTGAACGGGACCAGCATTTATCCCACGGACGGCATCCAATTGAGCGCCGCCCTCTGATTCACCGCCCGCGCCGGGTGATACCGGCGCGGGCAAATAAAATTCAATTTTAAAACTGAAACTCAAACCAAAACGCAAAATGAAACAAAACTCTCTCAAAAAATTCGGCTTCTCGCTGGTTCAAATCATGCTCGTGGTGGCGCTGCTCGCGCTGCTGGCCAGCTTCGCTTTGCCGCCGGCGCAAGCGCAGCAGTATTTCACGAACAGCACGACGGCCACCGGCGGCTATCAGCCCGGCGATTCGCTCACCCCCCCGTTGGTGCCCAGCGCCACGATTGCCCGGCAGGTCGCCGCCGGCATTCTGGCGGGCGCCTTCACGGCCACCAACACGGCCAACGTCATCTCCTTTGGCACCAATATCTATACGGTTGCCCCAGTGGTGACTGCGGGCACCAGTTCCACCACCAATGCCGCCACGGTAACGGCGGTGACCACCACCAACGTGACGGTGACCACCACCTACAACGCCAACTCCATCTATTGGCACGCCATCGGGCATTGACCGGATGCCATTCATCTCCGCCATCGCAAAATTAAAAATCAAACACCATGAAAGATAAAGCACTCCATCTCGAAGTTTATATGCCCGCCGCCAACGCCAACGTCTCCATCAACCCGATGGATCTGGGCGTGGATCAGCCGGGTTTCTCGGACAACTGGCGGGCGGGCCGCGTGCGCATCGCGTGGCCGGCGCTGCCGAACCATTCGAACTCCAGCCTCACCATCACGGCGACCATCCAGGACAGCGCGGATGGCGGCGCGACTTACGCCAACACCGCCCCGCTCATCCAGGTGCAGATCGTGGGCGTGGCCACCAACGGCGCTGCCGCCGGCTATGTGGACTGCCCGCTGCCGCCCGGCCTCCGTGGTCCGGCTGGACTGCTCGTGGCTGTGCCGACCGGCGCGGGCGACAACACCGCCGCGCTGCTCACCGCCGACTGGCTGAACGAATAAACCCCGGCCACCGTTTAGGTGGCGTCCGCGCAAGCGGATTAAACCGTGCGGCGGGATGGTTAGTGCATTTTCCATCCCGCCGCTTTTTTGGCCGAAGTTCGGCCTCCTAATAAAAACCAATGCACAAAACCAAATGCACATGAAGACTCCCATCCCTGACTGGCTCGCGAAAGAAGTGGCGGCATACGATCTGGACATCACCCCGCCGCCGACCAGCATCCTCGACCTTGGCGCAAACATCGGCGCGTTCTGTCTCCACTACGCCGCCAAATGGCCCGCCGCAAAAATCTCCGCCTACGAGCCGGTGCCGGAAAACTGCCGGGCGCTCATCGGTAATCTCAAGGAAAAATTCGAGGTTGGCGGCATCGCAATTTTCCAGGCGGGCGTCCGCGCCGCCGCCGGCTCCCAAGAGATTTTTAAGGGCGAGAATTTTGTCACGCACAGCTTCCACCAGCGCGGACGCCAGACGTCCGAAAAAATTCCCGTCGTCGTTCACGCCGCCGGCACCATCCCGAGCCATGAGATGGTGAAGATTGACACCGAAGGCTGCGAGGTGGAAATCCTCGAAAATCTGGATCTCTCCCGGACGCGCGCGGTCGTGGTGGAATATCATAGCGTCAAGGATCGGCAGATAATTTCCGCCATTCTGGTGGAAGCGGGTTTCAAATTATTAGAACGCATCAAAGGCAGCGCCGAGCATGGCGTTTTGAAATTCGGCAAGGATGATGGCGTAACAAGTTTCACGGCGAAGGCCACGGCCAGCGCCGCCCCCCGGTCTGTCTATCTCGCCGTGGCCGGCCACTTCGCCAACAACGACGTCTCCTTTGTCCAATCCTTGGTCGCGCTCGTCTTGCGCACCACGGTGAAAGTCCAGATCGGCTGGAGTTGTGATCCCAGCGTGGAACGCGCCCGCAATATTCTCACCGCCAATTTTCTGGAAAGTGATTGCACCCATATTTTGTTTGTGGATGCGGACATCGGTTTCAGCGCGGAAGACGTGGCACAGGTCAGTTCGCATGCCGAGCCGGTGGTCGGCGGCCTCTATCCGCTCAAGAATCTCAAGCCCGTGGTGGAGTGGTGCGGGAACGGCCTCGCTCCCGGCGAAGCGCCGGTGCGGGAGGATGGCCTGTCGCCGGTGCGCTACATCGGCACCGGTTTCCTCTGCATTAAGCGCGCGGTGTTTGAAACGCTGATCGCGCGTGGCGTGGTGGAAAAATACAAACAGGATTTCGCCCCGCACCGCGAGGAGTTCGCGTTCTGGACGCAGGGCGTCCGCGAAGGAAGGTTCCTCACCGAAGATTGGATGTTCTGCCAGCGCTGGCTGGAGCTGGGCGGAAAAATCTTTGCCGATGCCGACGTTGTGCTGCGCCACGCCGGCCGCGCCGAATGGCCGCTGCCGTTCCAGGCCGGCAATCCGTTTGTTAAATCGGAAATCGAAAATCCGAAATCGTAAATCCCATGGCCTACACCACCCAACAACTTTTGGAAGACGAGATTGGCGGCAACGCCAAGATCATCGAGGCCCTGGACGATGACAACGACGGCAAGATTGACGACGGCGTGGTGGATCGGCTGTTGCAGCGCGCCAGCGATGCCGTGGATGCGTTTCTCTCTGGTCGCTATGTTGTGCCGCTCTCGCCCATTCCCAAGCTCGCGGGCGAGGCCGCGCTCATCTTCGCGTGCGAGATCCTGTTCAACCGCCGCCGGCAGGGCGTGGATGAAAAAAACCCCTACACCAGCCGCGCGAATCTTTTCCGCGAAGAGCTGAAAGAAATCTCCGACCGTAAGAAATCCCTGGATGCGCAAGAGCGGCCGGCCTTCGCGCCTGGTGCCATCACCGCCACGCCCAGCAAGACGCAGGGCTCCAGCCTATGATGACCGAGGAGGACCAGCTTAATTGCATCAAGGATGGCCTGGGCGACTGGTGCAAGGCCAACGGTGGCTCGGTCCATATCGCGCACGACATTCCGCACCTGGTGAAGATTCTTGGTGAAGCGTCCGGCTCGCCGCGTGCCGGCCTGCTGATCGTGGATGAACAGCCGCGTAATGCTGAGTGGTCGGACGTGGAAGGCCGGATGGATCGCAAGTTCTGGGTGGCCATCTCGCGCGGTTACAGCCTGGAAAACTACGCGGGCAAATCGCTCGTGGAAGGCATCGCCGGCGGCAAGCCGATGTATGAGCTGCTGCGCACCGCGCGCTGCGCGGTGCGCAAGCTGCGCTTCGATGTCGAAGATGAACTGAAGCCCTACTATCACGGCTACGGTCTGTTAAACATCGAAGGCGTGAGCCTGGATGCCTACCGGCTGGAGTTTGTGATCTGCTCCGAAGTGGATGAGGAGATTGACTAACCCGCTGATGCACCTGATTGATTTTATGAAAAAAACCAGCGCCCTTTTTTACACCCTGCTTTTTTTAATTATTGGGTCCAGCGTCACGCTGGCGGGGAATGTGGTGGTGACGATTCTGGACGCGCAGCAAAATCCGCTGGCGGGCGTGAAGTGCATCGTGGTGGCGCAGGATTTTCCGCAGCCGGCGGCGGGCGGCGTGGCCACGCAATGGCGGACGGGCACTTTCACCACCGACAGTTCTGGAAGTTTTCTTATCACCAATGTTGTGCCGTCTCTTTACCAAGTGCAGCCGGTGGGCGCTAATTTTACTACGTTCACGTTTAGCGCGCCAGTGACGAACGGAACGATTTATGCCCAGAATAATTTATGGTTTGATCCGCCGCCGAACCTGGGCACCAATTATCCCACCTTCGCACAGGGGGATTTACGCTGGGGTGGAAACACCGCCATCACCAACGCCGCGCCGACCACCAACGCCGTTCCGTTCGTCTGGTTTCAAACGGTTTTCATCCCGACTAATTATGTGACGCCAGACGCTTTTGGTTCAATGCTGGCGGCGGCGAACGTGGTGACGAACCTGGCGACGACAGTCGTGTTTACCAACCTCAGCGCCGTGCCACTCCGCATTTATGGCGGCGGCGGCGCCACACACGGAAAGCCGCACTTAGCAGAATGGTGGGGTAAAGACGGCACCAATTTATCAGCGTCAATTAGCTGGCAGGGTGACATTTTTGGAAAATCGTTTTCTGATAATTACGGTTACGGGCTTGATGGTTCGTCGGGTGGTTTTTTTGACCCCAATGGATTTTATCCGGAATCCACTTCCATTGTGACGAATGGTCAGGATGGCGTTATGTTAAAATCGGTAACTCTTAAAAAAACCACCATCATTCCATATTGGGATGCGGTTGACGGCTACGGGGTGCTTCAATTTCAAAGAGGGGAATCCGACTTCACCTTTGGAGTGACGGACGGCGGTGCCGATGACAATTTGATTGTTACGAACGGAAACGGAAATTCTTGGACGTTTGGTTACAATGGTATTTTTTCAGCTACCGCAGGTTTTGCTGGCAACGGATCCGGCCTGACCAACCTCTCCGCCGACAGCATCACCGGCACGCTGGCCAGTTCGCAGATGCCTACGAATGTATCCAGTTTGAACCCGGTGAATTTGTCTCCCGTTTCGCTACCACTGCAAAACCAAGTGACTGCGGTGCCATTCCAAAATTTTTTTACTAAAGTTGCCGGGATGCAAGGAAATGGACTTGGCAATAGAGGTAGCACTAACTTTCAATTACGCGTATTAGCTTACGGTGATTCAGTTGCTTATAGGCAATCACAGTTCATTGTCTCTGATCTTGTCAAGCGTTTTGGCGTGGCAGGAATATACGGCTTAACGATGCCGGCATATGCTTACACTAATGGGTCTTATCTAACAAATGACTTCTCTGTGTCGCCTGTGGGAACTCTCTTTTACGCTCCACCTAATAGCAGCCTCGTGTTTAATAATGGCGGTGGAGGAGCGTATGGGGACACTGTTGAGGTTGACTACATCAAAGAACCAACTGCTGGTACGTTCACAATTCAGATTTGCACTAATTACTACAACACCAATTTAGTCACCATCGGGACAGTCAATGGCAGCAACAGCGTTGTTGGGTTTGGTGTTACAAATATCTATGTCGGGACGGGGTATTGGAATGTGCAACTGAACAGCACGACTGGAACCAATCGTTTTTTAGAGGCATGGCTTCGGGCAACGGTAACGTCAGGTATTATTGATATTCAGTTGAATCAAGGTGGTCAAGCATTGCAATCATTCAATAGCTGCAACCTGTCTATTGCCACAAATTTTTTTGCAGACCTTGCCCCCGATCTTGGGTTTGTTGAACTCAAAGACGGGCCCACAAATAACGGAGTGCCTTTCGCATCGGATTTATACACAAATTATGTTCGATGGACAAACTCGGCACCACTGGCAAATTGGTGTTATATTCTCACTACTCCCACCTCGGCTGACACCAACATAAGCAATCTGACAGTATTGCAGAATACCCAGATGGCTAATTTCGCGGCTACTTACAACCAGTTTGCGAGCGATAGTTACACGGATTGCGGTAGCTGGCAAAACCTTGTAAACCTCGGCTGGCAAGGTGATGGAACACACTTAACAAACGATGCGTATGCTTACTTGTCGAGCTTGACGGAAAAACGAATAGGGTTTTTTGAAACCTCTTTTCAACGACTTGGTTTTTCAGGAAATCCCAACAGCTATGATCCACTAAACATCAACACACCAAACGGGAATGGGAAGCTCGCGTTCGCAAACAAGTATAATCGCATTATTGATTCTCAAATCGGTTCACAGGGGGCTAGTGGAGCAGCAAGTTTAACATCACCTGTATGGGGGGTTGACCCGTCTGGGACTCTAATCTTGGGAGCTTACAATGGCTCTGGAACGACTAATAACTATTATGTGACCGGGATGCAAGAGGTTGGCGTCGGCGGCGGCTTGGGCGGGCTGCAATTCAAAAACAATTACAATGGTGGACCGCTGGTTCAAGACATGGAGTTTCTAACCAGTCTAACCAATCTTGTCATCACGCCGAGAGCAGTTGTGGTGATGCGAAACGCCACGTCTTCTGATTACGGGTTAATAGTTCGCGGTAGTGCAAACAGTGTCGGCGCCGGTATTAAGTTAGAAGCATCAACTGGGCTTGTGCAGTTTGGAGTCAACAATTACGGCACTCAATATTGGATGAGTAATACTTGGAATCTTGCCGCAGTCACCAATGGATTGCTGCCGGGCGCGATATTTCAAGCCAACTCAAATGGAGTGACGTTGTGGACAGGGCTAATGGGGTCGGGAACAGTGACGTGGTTAAACCATATTCCATGACCACCATCCTCACATTCCTCCGCTCCCTATTCATCCTCGACGGCGACGAGGACGCGGAAGGCTATGGGCCGATATGAAAACCTTTCTGTCAATTTTGATAGCTCTGCTGCTGCTGCCGGTGGTGGGCATGTCGGCCACGCTCGGCCATCGCGTGCTGCTTGGCCGCGGCACGATTGCGGCTCCGGTCATTGTGCGGTTGGCAGCGGTGCGGTCGCCGTTCACAAACGGCATCGTGGACATTCTGCTGCCTCATTTGGACTCAAATTACACATGGACGCTGGAAGCCAGCACCGATCTGGTGACGTGGTATTCAAAATCGTGGACACCGGCTGGCGACGGATGGGGCATGGTCACGGCGGCTGCTCCAAAAGAAAATTATCGGATGATGGGAAAATGAATTGGGGTAACCCCAATGCTAAACGGCGGCTTTGGCCGCAAACTCAAAGCCACATTCGGATCGCCCGCAATTCAAAACCTGAAATAAAATTATGGCTCTAAAAAATATCAAAGGCATCGGCACCATCGTCTGGGGCACTGGCTCTATTCTCGGTAATGCCATCCCCGCCGGCGCGCTTATTGAAAGTATTTCCATCACGCCCAAAAATGGCGAGCCTATCGAGATCGAAGACAACGACGGCATTTCCGCCATCGAAGTGATCCTGCGCGATGGTTTTAACGCCAAGGTGAACGTGATGTATGACTCCGGCAAGTCGTGGCCCATCGAAGGTGCCAACGCCTCCATTGCCATCCCATTCAACGGTGCCAATGCCAACGCCATCCCCTTTGGCGAGGGGAACGGTGCGACCTACGCCAACGGCGTGGTCACCTACGTCTGCGGTATCGTGGCGCCACCCCAGCTCAATTACGCGAAGAAGAAGGAAGGGTTGATGGAGTATGAACTCCGTTACCGGCCGAACATCGCGTTTTGATTCCCGGCCTGAACTGGCCACCCCAATATGAATGCACGTTCCCCCATCACGCTCCCGCCTGATTTCGTTGAAGCTTATCCCGGTCACGCCAAGGAACTCATCGCCCGCCTGGAGCGGGAATACGAACTCGGCGCCGCTGCTTCCGCGCCGCTGCCGGGGCCGCTGCGCGAGGCCTACGCGGGCGAGCCGCGCCGGTTGCATGGTTTGACCCTCCAGCCGGTGAATGCGTGGCTGCTGGCCATCCTCACGCGCCTGGAATCGCCCCTGCTGGACATCATCGCCATCTACCGCGCCAACGCCGCGCGCTTTGCCGCCGCCGGGCAGGCGGAGGAAAAGGCGGTCATCGAAAAAGAGATCCAAGTGGAAGTGGAGCGCATCAAGGTGCCGCCGGAAAAAATCATCGAAACAGTGTTCGCCTTCACCACCCCGGTGGAGGAATGCCAGGACTTGCTGGATGCTGGCAAATTCCGCAAGCAGGCGCTCTTGACGCTCGGCAAGAAACTTCATCCCCGCCAGCTCGGCGATCTGGAGCGCGCCATCGGCGAACACTTTGCCGCCAGCTATGCCACCGCGCTGGAATTTCAACCGCCGGCTAATCCGAACGGTGAAGCGGTTTTTACACCGCCACCAGCACCGACGATGGCATCGGCTGGTGGCTCGAAATCATCGGCACCCTGATGCGAGATTTTCACATGACCGAAACCGCCGCCATGAAACTACCTTTGAACCGCGCCTTTGCGCTAATGTCGTTCCACGCCAAGCGCCATCCGGTCTCTCCGCTGGAACTGGCCAGTGATGGCTACATCGCGCAGGAAGCGGCGCGGCAGCAGAAACTTTGAACTATGGCCAATGTTTTACAATTCAGCCTGGGCATGGCCACCAGCCAGTTCATCAGCGCGCTCGGCACGGCGCAGGGCAAGGTGCTCGGCTTTATTGGCGGCATGGCCAGCCTGGGTGGTATCGTGGACGGTGTCCAGAAGCAGATTGAGAAGGGGGCGGCGCTGGAGGTCATGCACAAGCGCACGGATGCGAGCGTGGGCGATCTGGTGCGGTTGCAGGCCGGCTTCAAGGCGGTAGGCCTGTCGGCGGATGACGTCTCACCCTCGGTCAGTTTCATGCAGCGCGCCCTCGGTGGTGTGAATGAAATGGGCGAAAGCACCAAGGATATTTTTTACCGGCTCGGTCTGGATTTGGGCAATCTTAAGCACACCGGCGCGGCGGAGGCCATGCAGACGATTTTAAGTAAGCTGAACGGCCTCAACCAAAATGATGCCGCCAAGGCCGCCAGCTCCATCTTTGGCCGCATGGGCGGCGGCAATCTCTTGGTGGCCGCCCGCAGCATGGATGATTTTCAGAAGGCTATGGCTGGCGCGGCTGAGAAGGCGGCGGAGATGGAGCGGGTGGCGGCTACGTTCCATAAGATCAGCGTGCTCTTGGTGGCGGTGAAAGACGGTGTGGGCAACCTTTTCCTCGGTCTGGCGGAAGGCATTGCGCCCTGGCTCAAAATCGCGCTGGAAGGAATCAAGAAAATGGAGGCTTCATTTTTGCGCATCGGCCGGTTCGCTGGCCAGATATTTTCCGGCGTGGCGGAGGCGTTCAAGGAAGGCAAAATCACGGAGCTGATTCAATTGAGCCTGGCTGCCGGCATCGAATTTGGTATCAACCTGGTCACTGGCACGCTCGGTAGCTCATCTTTTTGGAAAGGCATCTGGGATGTGATGATGGGCAATTTTGTGACCACCTTTACCGGGATGCTGCTGTTGGTGGCCAGCATCGGCACCGTGCTGATCGCGGCCTTCGACACCGCATTCCAGAAGCTTTACGAGTGGATCGGCAAGACGCCCAAGCTCGGCGCGGCGCTCGGCCTGGATAACTACAAAGGCAAATCTTTCGGCGAGAATTTCCAAAACCGGAAAAAGGAGGGAGCGGAAGGCCAATCAGTAATCAATGATTTGATGACGTCTGGCATTAGCCAATATCTCAACGGCTTCAAGGAGATTGGCACGGCGGTGGCCGGTGCCAACAAAGGGGGCGGCCCGGCGCAGAGCGCCCTCGCCAATTTCTTCAACGGCCTGGTCGCGCGCGCGCCGGGACTGACACAGGAACCAGCCGGCGACGGCACTAAAAAAACGGAATTGCCCACCATGGAACAAAAATACAAGCCTGATCACACCTCGTTTGAAAAAATGGGTTTTGTGATGGGCGGCGGCGGCAATCCCATGAAGCGCTCAGAAGATTTACTGGGGCAGATTCTCGGCACGCTGCGCGGCCACGGCGGACAATTCAATGCCGGCGGCGGCTCCAGCCTGGACGCCGCGCTGGCTAATGCGGTTTGATTTTTTATGAGACCCAAACCTGTCCACGCCGCAGCGCATATAATCACCAAGTTTTCGCCCACGCACGAAATCGGTGAATGGCATGAGCCGCACGGTACTTCGATGCACGTGGCTCATGTGGACGAGAAAAATCCCGGCGTGATTTTGCAGGCCCGGCTGGGCGCGAGCGGTCTGCAACTGCTGCGCGGATCTATCGTAGTCTGTCTGCCCCTGGAGGCACTATTTGCCATGGCCGGTGAAATCAACCCGGCCTTCCTCGCGCCGCCGGATAAAAATATGACCTTGGAGCAGATTGAAGTTTTGCCCAGGGATTTTCCCGACACCGCGCCGGCGGCGTGAACCTTAAACCGTTATGGCTCTAAAACTCTGGTATGGTCCGACGAACGCGCTGGTGCTGGCCTCGGACACCGGCGGTTGCAGCGCCACGGACCGGATCCGCGCCACGGATATTTCTTACGGCACTTACGCCTGGTGCGCCTTCAACCAGCTCGCGCGCGGCACGTTTGGCTCCGGCGGCCGCACCGGCTGGGTGGTCAATCAAAGCACCTTGAGCCGCCAGCGCGGCGGCGTGGGGAAGCTGGTGACAGAATGGGAGGCGGGCGGAAGTTACGCCACCAATCCATTGCCGGTTGGGAATTTTAGTCTCAAACCGCAGGAACTATATCCCAAGATTGAGCGCGCCGGCTGCTTCGCGGGCATCACGGCGATGACGTGTAATATCGTTTACAACGCGCTCTACACGGCCACCACGGCCTCGGGCAGTATGTTGGGCGGTGAAGCCAGCCTGACAACAAATATTGTAGACGGCTCTAATGGCTACACCGCCGGCACCGCGCCGGTTCAACTAGCGCTCGCCCAACTGCTGCTCGCCAAACTACTGCGCGGCGAGGAAACGTTTTATCTGGCCGGCTGGCGCTACACCTACGAGGTGTATTCTTACAGTTCCCCCTCGGTTTCGCGCGGCGGCGTGCCGGCCACGCCGGGCGGTCCGCTGGCCGGCCATCTGCCCAGTGGCGTGAGCTGGCTTAGGTTGGCTGATGATCTGGATCCGGCCGGCGTGGCGGGGTCCATGTATAAACTCAATGTCACCTTTCTCGGTGGTCCAGTGGTCGGTGGCATCGGCTTTTGGGATACCGATGTTTATACCTGATACCAAAAAGTCGCTGAAATCTGGCGCGCGCACCAACAGCCAATGGCAGCAGTTGAACAGCGTGGCCGGCGCCACGCAGCATGGCACTGCCGAGGGGGTGAATGCGCAGCACGCGCTGGCCGCGCGCAATCCCCGCCAGCTCCGCACCCCGCTGGGCGGTGGCGGTGGCGGCTGGAACTGGCTTGGCCTTTACAACCCAGCTACGACTTACGCGCAGAATGACGTGGTGCAGCTTGGCAGCGGCACGTCGGCGGGGATGTATCTCTCCATAATCAACACCAACACAAACTCGCCGGATAGCGGCATTGGCTGGGTGCAAATTTCAACGTCTGCGGGGACGTGGCTTTGACTTATGGCTGTTTTGCCCGGAAACAAAATCAGCGTCACCGACCTGGCCACGTTGGCTGGGCTGGCGAATGGCAAGTCATCGCTTTCATTTAACGTCTCGCCGCTGTATTTGAACGGAAGCACGCCCTATGGCTACAAAAAGTATTTTGACATTCAAATTGACCCAGCCAATCCCGGCACCAGCTACGTTGTCGGCAACTTGGTTTCCATCGGCAACTCATCTTCCTACAAGGTGGAAATGGTTTCAGCCACGGGCAAAGTTTTAGGCATCCGCACCATCAGCGACGGCGTTGGAAATTACGCCTCAACGGCTGGCAGCACAACGGCAACTGGAGGTTCTGGTAGCGGATTAAAACTGCTGTCGTCAAGCTACGGTCAATATGGGCCAACGGCAGCTTATTCATTTTCCGACTGGTCGCAAACCGACGGAGCGGTGACTGGTTTTTATTTGGTGGATGGCGGGACAGCTTACACCAACGGTGACAGCTTGAGCATCACTGAGCTTTCCGCCGTGTTGGCGGTGGCGTCAGTTGACGGCGCTGGAAAGATTTTGACATTTACGATCACCACAGCCAGCACGGCGACCACTGTTCCGCAGGATGTGGCCGCGATGAGCGCAACTGGTGGAACCGGAACCGGCGCGAAGTTCGGCGGGTATTTCAAGCTAAACCAAAATCCAAACTGGTTGACAGAGCTAAACCGGCTGCGCGGAAATCTACAAACTGAAATTGCCAGCCTTTTTTCAGCCACGGCTGACCCGCAGCTTTCGATTTCATCACAGTGGCCAGTTTCCGGTTTCAATGCACAATATCAGGATGTTGATTTCTATTTTCCTGACCCCGGCTATGCGGTTTCGGTTTCAATCACGGACACCTTGATAAATTTTGCTCTCGGAACATTCACCACAAAGCTACGTGGAACCATCGCTCAGTTGGCCGACAGCGAAATTCTTGAATTTATCGTCGGTGGCAACGCTAACGCCACCTTGGCCGCTGATTTTTACGTTTATTGCATAGTCTTAGCCGGAACGGATGGAGTTGACCCTCTAACTCTTGTAAGCGTGGATACGACCAACTGGCCATTTGGAAGCTGGTCTAAAAAAATCGTTGGATCAACTCCGCAGGAGGTTTTACTTTATTGCAGCTATTCTGGATATGTAGCGCCGGGCAGGTATGGGATAACGGTAAATGGCACGGTTTATTCCGATACAACGAAAACTTCGGTTTACCTGCAAGATGGCAGTTCGACAGGCATTGGAGAGCTTGCAACCAAAAGCTACGGAACCATAAATGTTGTTCCGCATATAGGTGGAACTGGCAACGGAAGCTTAACGGTAAGCTATTCAACAGCGACCAATGTTGCCGGAATCCACAACTCCGAGCAGGTAAAAAAAATTCACCTGGGTGATACCTTGCCGCCGATGCTTTATTGGGTTTATTATCCACTGATCAGTTGGGGGGCTTTTGGTGGGACGCTTTCCGACCCAGTGTTCGGCCCTCAAAATTTTAAACCAACTTCCGTTTCCGTCAGCACGACGGTTGCTGGACTGTGGGCGGCAAAATGTCCGATGGTATCATCCTTGAACGCCGTTACGCCTGACTTGATGCCGTGGAATCTTCAGCGCGTGAAATATGGCAGCAGCATGATCACCAGCGTAACTGTTAATCCATCTCTTCTTGGCGATCTGGCGGCTAACATTTCCGGTTCCGCCAAGATTTCCAACAGCTACGACCAAACTCTTCCGGTAGAATTGCAGGCCGAGCCGCCGGGATGGATTGCTAACCGCTATTTTACGGAAGGTTTTACCATCATGGATGGTAACGGGAATTTGCAAATCTGTGGGCGCGCAGGAATCAGTGGTGCGACGACTCCTTCGTTTGGTAGCACCGATGGCGCATACACCGTCGAACCCTACGGAAGCGACCCGCGCTACAATCTTGGCTGGGCATGTGTTCAAGCTCTCACGTCAACCGGAAGCTGGGCTTCTGGAACTGCCATCACCGCTGGCCAAACCATCAAAGACAGCAACGGAAACACCCAATTTTGCACCAGCGCCGGCACCACTGGTGGAACCGCCCCAACATGGTCAATCCGCGTCGGCAGCGTTACGACAGATGGCACCGTTCAGTGGCAGATGCGCTGCCCGTTCACGCCCGCCATTCATCGCGCGAAGTCCATCCCGGTTTATCCGTTCTACTGGCAGGGCAACAACACCACGCCGACGACATGGGCGGCAACCACGGCTTACGCGCTCAACGCGACGGTGATTGACGCCAACGGAAACACTCAGAAATGCACTACGGCTGGAACATCCGCCGGCACTGCCCCAGCGTGGAATCAAACCTTGGCCGGCACGACCACAGATGGCAGCGTGACGTGGACGCTGATAACGCTCTCCGCCGAGGCGAACGCCTTCCTTAAACCACCCACGGCCACCAGCGGGTTGACGCGCTGGGGCGCAAACGACCAATGGCAACAGAATGCTTACACTGGCGGGCATGACGCCGGCTGGCAGCAAGATAACCTCGCGCTTGGCTGGTGGATTTACAGCGTCAGCATCAACCGAATTTTAAGCGCGTCGGGGGCTGTGAATGTTACCATCGGCTGCATCCGCAACGGCGCCTTCATCTCCTTTGGCACATGGAACACCGGACAGACAATTCAGGTTCTGTGGCCAATATTCACCAGCGATGCGCTCGTCTATCAATGTAGTGAGCGCGTGGATTTGCAGGCCGTGGCGATTGCCAGTGGTGGGGCAGGCGTCTCGGTGGGGTCAACGGCAGCAGAATATCCAATTTGCGCGGCTTTTGTTTCAGACACAACCGCGCTATTGAATTTAATCACATGATTTCAGTTTAAGCGAAGCACCCATTCTGGCAGGCGGCGGGGTGTCCGCCGCTGGTTCGCGGGCGGCGCGCGGCGGTTACGCGGTTTGGTTCGCGCTACCCATTCCAGCCCTACATCTGACCCATTCCGGCTTTTACTTGCGTGTTACTTTGGCGTTTTCCACTGCGCCCACCGAACGGTGGTGCGGGCTGGCGCTGGGTGGCGGTCAGCGGAAGTGATATTTTCCCTGGTTCCATCCGTGTTAATCCGTGTCCATCCGTGGTTTCAACTGAATGTTTCCGCTTAAGAGCATTTCCATAAATCTCCGCTCCGCCGCGCTACATCATTTCTGTCAATGCTCTAACCCGTTTGCTGGTTCGCGCGCCAGGAAAGTTTTTTCACCTGCGCGTGTTCGGGATGTTTCTCATCAAGGGAACGCAGTTCAAACTCCGCGCCTTCGCGCGTGAGCGTGCAGCGCACCCAACCGCTCGGCCGGCCTTGCTCAAACACATAGCCGGTCGGCGGCAGGTTGATGAGCTGCACGCCGCTGGTATGGCGGGTCACGTTCCAGTTGTGCGTGTGGCCGAAGATGAACGCCTTCACCTGCCGATGCCGCGCGAACAGTTCCGCCAGCGCCGCCGAATCCTTGATGCCCGCCACCATGCCGTGAGTCTCCAGATTATGGTGCGCCACGATGATGGCTGGTTTGTCCGGGCGCACCGCGAGTTCGGCGGCGAGCCAGTCGAGCTGCGCCGCGCCCAGTTCGCCGGGTGTGGATAGCGTGAATTCGAGCGAATCCAGCAGAAACCAGTTCGCGCGCTCGCTGGCAAAAACCGTCGCCTGCTTTTGCGGCACGGATTGCAACTTCACCGCGTCCTGCGGAAACGCGGACCAGAAATGTTCCCGCTCGTCGTGGTTGCCGAGCGAGAGATGCAGCGGTGCCAGGGCGCGGACAGGGGCAATCAAACGGCCGAACGTTGCATAATCTTCCGGTTGGCCGTTCTTGAACGCGAGGTCGCCGTTCACGATGACGGCGGCGGGCTTCACCGGCCAGGCCGCGAGTTCGCGCACGCAGGCGGCGAGATGATCCGCCATGTTGACGCCGCTGTTTTTCACCGCGGCATCGGCGGCGATGTGCGTGTCGGAGAAAAAGGCAAAAGTATGCTTGTCCCGCGATTTGCCAAACAGCCCGGCGTGACTGGATGGTGCCAGCGCAACGGCGGACGCGGCCAGCGCGGCGCGTTTCAGGAATTCGCGCCGGGAAAGTTGGGGCAAGGTGAAGGACATGATTTTAAGTCTTTTGGTAAACGTGCGGATGCAGCACGCCGACGAAGGGCAGGTTGCGGTAGCGCTCGGCGAAATCAAGGCCGTAGCCAATGACAAACAAATCGGGGATCGCAAAGCCGACGTAATCGGCGCGGATGTCTTCCACGCGGCGCGCGGGCTTGTCCAGCAGCACGCAGGTCTTGATGCGGCGCGGCTTGAGCGCGCGGATTTTCGGCAGCACGCGGCTCATGGTTTTGCCGGTGTCGAGGATGTCGTCCACCAGCAGCACGTCGCGTCCGCACACGTCGAGGCGCAGTTCCTTGGTGAAAACCAGCTCGCCGGATTCCGTGCCGCTGCCGTAACTGGAAACGCCGATGAAATCGAGGCGCAGCGGCAAATTCAGATGCCGGATCAAATCGGCCAGGAACATCACCGAGCCGGACAGTAGTGAAATCACGACCAGTTCGCGCCCGCGAAAATCCCTTTCAATTTCGCGCGCCAAAGTTTTCACGCGCCGCGCCAGTTGTTCCTCGGTGATGAGGACGCGCTCGACTTCCTTGCGCCATCGTGGTGGGACAAGTGGCGAGGATGGAGGATGGAGGATGGAAGATGGAGACCGGCGGGCGCGGCTGGCCAGCTTCAATCTTCCATTTTCCATCTTCGTTTTCATGCCGAGCGTCCCAGCGCCTGGTTCATCTCTTTCACCAGCCATTCGGCTTCGGCGGCGCTGGCGATGCTGTTGGCAACGGTGACGCCGGACG
>CAYUGC010000003.1:0-49402 GCA_964444085.1 uncultured Bifidobacteriaceae bacterium
CCGGTGAGCGTGGAATTTTGTCCCGAAGCCAGCAGCGCCACGGCGAATAAAATGCCGGCCCCGCCCACGCCGAGCAGCGGACTTAACAATTTGTAGGCGTCCTGAATTTGTGCCACGTCCCGGTGTCCCGACCAGTGAAACGCTGCCGCCGCGAGCGCAAGAATGGCACCGTTGACCAGCAGCGCAAACATGAGCGCCACCGTCGAGTCAATCGTCGCGAACTTGATGGCCTCGCGTTTACCTTCGGGGTTCTGCTCAAACTTGCGCGTCTGCACGATGGACGAGTGCAGGTAAAGATTATGCGGCATGACCGTCGCGCCGATGATGCCGATGGCGACGTAGAGCATGTTTTGATTGGTCACAATTTCCGGGCTGGGGATGAAGCCCAGCAGCATGGGGCCGGCGTGCGGTTTGGAAAAAAATAGTTCCGCCGCGAAACAGGCGGCGATGGTGGTGATGAGCGTGATGACCAGCGCCTCGATGTAGCGGAAACCTTTCGTCTGCAAAAACAGCACTGCGACCACGTCCAGCGCCGTGATGACACAGCCCCAGACCAGCGGAATGCCGAAGAGCAGTTGCAGCGCGATGGCCGAGCCGACCACCTCGGCCAGATCGCACGCGGCGATGGCGATTTCGCAGAGAATCCAAAGAAACCAAACCGTCGGCGTGGAATAATGGTCGCGGCAGGCCTGCGCCAGATCGCGTCCGGTGGCGACGCCCAGCTTGATGCTCAAATGCTGGAGCAGGATTGCCATGAGATTGGAAATCATGACGACCGACAGCAGCGTGTAGCCGAACTGCGCGCCGCCCGCGAGGTCGGTCGCCCAGTTGCCCGGATCCATGTAGCCGACCGCGATGAGAAAACCGGGGCCGGAAAACGCAAACAGCTTCCGCCAAAAAGAAGCCGTCACCGGCACCACAATGCTGCGGTGAACTTCCGTCAGCGAAGCCTGTCCCGCCGGCTTGCGCCAGCCGGACGGGGCGGTCGGTTTATGATTGGGTTCAGGTTGATTCATTTTTGGCCGTAAAAAAAATATTTTGGCCGCGTTAAAATCTCACCGTGATTCCAGTGAACGGATTGAAATCGGCGGCGGCGGACGTCACGCCGAAATTGCAACCACAGTCCAACTGGATGTTTTTGGTCAGCAAATACTCCAGCCCGACGTCTACGGTGCCGACCCAGTCCGTGCGCGGTTCCGTGGAGATTTCGCTGTAAAATTCCAAATAGCCGCTCAACCGGCCAAAAAGCGCGTGGTCGAGCGTGACGGAGTTGAGGAAATCTGCGTGATAATTGCCGCCTCCCTGGTCTAGGCCGAAATGGACGCCCGTCTCGCAGCCCAAATCAAAGTCGCCCGGCAGTGTTGCCGCCAGCGGCAGGATGAGGCCGCCTTCGACGGCGTTGTTGCCCAGTCCGTCCGTGCTGGTTGGGAATTTGACGAACGGCAAAAGCGCGAACGCCGTCTTGCCGCCGTCATTGCCCCACAAATTGATCTTCAGCCGCGCGGTGAGGTCGCCGACGCCGGACTGGTTTTGCGATTTGCCCACCGCCGGAAACTCGGAATGGACGTTCAGGTAATTGTCAAAGATCAGATCAAGTTCCGTCGCGTCGAACAGCCCGGCGCGCAGGTTGAAAGGAGCGACATTCCAGGCCTGCGTCGTTGCGCCGCCTGTCTTGGCGTGGCGGTAGTTCGCGAAGTCCATTTCCCACTGAAAATGCCCCGCGTCCACGGTGTAAGGCGACTCGGTCTCGTCCGGTCGGTCGGAGTTCAGCTCCCGCAGCCCGGTGTCCGGCACCGGATTGAAAAGATTGAAACCGGCCTTGTCCGGCGGCAGGGAGTTGGTCGCCTGCGCCGCCGCGCCCAACGCCACCAGCCCCAGCAGCAGGCCGGCGGCGGCCGCGCGGAGTGGTTTGTCTTGTATCCCCATAAAAACTATGTAGCCAGTGATACAACTCAATATCCGGCGCGTCAATAAAAATGTAGCCTGGGTTACAAAATTAAGGCTGGACGACAAAACGGTGGTGGGATTCACTTGCCGGAGCCATGCCGCGTGCCATCAAGAAACCATCCGCCCCTGTGCGTGCTGCCGCCGGATATTCGCCGGCGCAGCAGGCCGAAATCTTCCGCCGGTCGCGCCATGACCGCGCGCTGGAGACCGCACAGGATTATGTCGAGGCCATCGCCGACTTGGCGGCCTCCCAGGGCGAGGCCCGGGTGGTGGATCTGGCCCGGCGGCTGGGCGTCACCCATGTGACGGTGAATCGCACGCTGGCGCGCCTGCAGAAGGCGGGATATGTGAACACGCGGCCCTACCGGGCTATTTTCCTGACCGGCAACGGCAGCCGGCTGGCGGATGAATGCAAACGCCGCCACGAAACCGTGGTTGCCTATTTGCAATCGCTGGGTATTTCCAAAAAGACGGCCGAGCTGGATGCCGAGGGGATTGAACATCACGTCAGCCCCGAAACCTTGGCGGCCTTTGAACGCCTGCTAAAAAAACACTGATGCGACCGCTGGACATCCAACACATCGGCAACGAACTCGCCATCAGATGGGACGATGGACGCGAGGATTTCATCCCGCTGGAAAATCTGCGCCGCGCCTGTCCGTGCGCCGGTTGCAAGGGCGAGACGGACATCTTGGGCAACGTCTATAAAAACCCGGAGAAGCCGTATGCGGCCAACGCTTTCCAACTCGTGCGGCTGAAAAGCATCGGCGGCTACGCGGTCGCACCCGTGTGGGCGGACGGGCACGACAGCGGGCTGTTTGCCTTCGAATACCTTCGCAAGCTGGCCCCGGCAAAATAAAACGGCGCGTCATTTAAGACGCGCCGTTGGCGGAAACTTTCTTCAGCTCACGGCAGGATCTGCACGCGGTAGAATTTCACCTTGTTGCTGTTGGTGTCGGTGAATTGCAAGTCGGCACCGGTGCCGGTGTTGGTGGCGATGGCGCTCCAACTGCCCGGGAACAGGCTGAACGACCGTTCGATGACGTATTTTTTGTTGCTGACGGACGGCCAATGAATCGTGCTGGGATCGGTTGCGCCATGGCCGGACGACTTGGTCTTAAGCTTCGGGAAATTGTTCGGGACGTTGGGATTCACGCCGGCGACATATTTCTGCCAGTTGCTGATGCCGTCGCCGGAGGGGCAGGCATTGGAGACGGACAGCAAATTATGCACGGTGCCAAACCAGCGCAGGCGCCAGACGTCAGGGATGCCGTCACCGTAGCTTGAGTTATTGGGACTGCCGACTGCTGCCTTCGCCGAGGCCGCCTTGGAAACATTGCTGGTAACACCTGCGTTGGTGCAAGTGATGATCCCTGTCAATGTCTGGTTCGGGAACGAGGCGAGGCCGTTGGGCGACGCGGACGCGTGGTCGAAATGGACGGCATAGGTGGCGTTCACCGGGGTGCCGGCCGGAATTCTGACGGACAAGGTGCCCACCGTGACCGTGCCGGTCAGGCCGGTGTTGGTGCTGTTCAACCACGCGGCGGAAAAATTGCCGTTGCCATACGCCTCGGAGGTGAACGGCGCGCCGAGCGTGGGGTTCTGGCTGAAGCTGACGGCATTGGTCAAAGGCGGCGCGCCGTCAAGCGGCGTGACGTTCAGGTTCAGCATCAACACGCGCAGCGGATAGATGCCAAAGATGTCGGCGGTGATGGGAACTTGGATGGTCTGGCCGGCGGCACCGTAAGCGTTGCCGTTGGTGTCCCCGGCGGTGAAATTCACCTGTGGCGAAACTGCGGTGTGGCTTTGCACCTTGGCAGAGGCGGAGCGCAGGGCGGCATGGGCGGCGACGTTGGGCGTGGTTTCGGCCACGCGCGTGCCGTCGTTCCAGAAACGGCGATACCAGGTCAGGCTCGGATCGAGCGAGCGGCGGAATGTGACATACACGTCGCATACGTCCAGGGCGCCGTCGCCAAAGGCGATCTGGTTGATGGTGGTGTCGTTGCCGTCAAAAAGCGGATTGATGGCGGCCGCCGAATAAGAGTTGGTATAGTAGTTGTAATTGACATCCGCCGGGTCGGTGTCCAGCACGCCGATGTTGCCGCACGAATCCATACCGTCGTAAAAATCCGTGTCGCTCGGTGGGACGTTCAAAGTGGTCGGGCCGTAGGTGGCCGACTGATAAACCTGCTCCACGTCGGCACTGACAATATTGCTGGAGCCGAAGTCGCCTGCATTGAACCAGCGGAACGGATACACGCTGCCCGCGATGTATTTCCGCTGGCCGACCGTGACAAACTTTAGCGCGTTGATGGGCGAGCCGCCCGCCGTGGAACCATTGGTCGGAGCATCGATATACACGTCGGCACCGGGTGCCCCGATGCCGTCGGAGGTCGCGGAAGGCCGGCCGATCTGAATTTGGTAGGTCTGGCCGTTGGTGGCGCTGATCGGCACTTGGAAGGCGTAGCCGCCCACCTCAATCTTGCCGCCGCCCTCGGAGTGCATCACGTCGTGTGCCATTGAATAGGTGATCAAATCCTGGCCTTTGGTGTTGTAAAGGTTCGTGCGGGACATGCGTTCTATCCAACCGACGCTCAGGAGGTTGTCGGAGAGGTTGGTGAAGAGCAAGCTTTGGAACCAGTTGCCGTTATACAAAAAGCTGCTGGAATCCGGCTGCGGCAGCGCGCCGCTGGCCTCGAACATGAACGGCGGAATCGGGATGAAAAACCCCGGGATATCCAGATCCGGCTGCATCAGGAACGAACTGAAATCGAAGGCTCCCGGCGTGATGGCCGGGCCGGGATTCGGGCCGGCGTTGGTGGCCGTCAGGTTGAACTGCAAGCTATAGATTTGTGTGTTGGGCAGCATGGTCAGCGTCACCGGCGCGTAGAAGGTCTGGCCGGGCGCGGCCACGAAATCGCTGGAGGCCTCACCGCTGGCGAAGCCGAAGCTGATGACATTCGCCACGAAGTTTGACGGCGAGAAGGAGGTGGAGACGATGGCACTGTCCTGATAATTCGGGCGGACGGCAATCACTTTGAACAAAGTATTGGTGGTGATCGGAAAACCGACCGTCCAGAAGTTTGTCCGGGTTGCCACCGTTCCCAAATCAACGCCGTTGGTCGCGGAAGGATCGGTGCCGTCAATCGTGTAATACAAGTGCGCGTTGTCGGTCACATCGCTGATGTGGAACTGCGCTGCGTTGTCGCCTGAAATATTCGGATTGGCCGTCACGAACTGGAAGCGCCCCGACGCGATGCTGCTGTTGGGGCTGCCGTCCTGCTTGGCCCCCATGGCCTTGATGGTGAAATCAGGCAGGTGCGGGTTCACGTTGTAAATCGCCACCTGACTTTGGGCCATACCATCTGTATAACCCACCGGGGCGGACGCGGAATTCGTGGTCGGGTCGGGGATCGAATTGGTGCCCGTGGCTCCATAGGTGTAATACGTCTGACTGCCGGCGGTGCCTAGGATGATTATCGGCGAGTCATCATTGTTGAAAATAAACGACGCCTCCTGATGAAAGACCGAGCTGTAGACAGGAAAGGTAGTCGCCGGGAAATCCACATAGCCGATTTGCGGATCTGGCACGGGCGGGAACGGCACCGTGGCGCTGGCCTCCGCCGAATTAAAGCCTTCACCGCCGGCGTTCACCGCCGAGACGACATAGTAATAAGTTTTCCCATTTTGCACGGTCGTATCGGTGTAGCCGGTGCCACTGGTGCTGCCTTTGGTTGTGTAAGGCCCGCCACTGGATTCCGAGCGCTTCACGTTGTAGTTCGTCGCGCCCAACGAGGCCGACCACGTCAGCGACACCTGGCCGTAGCTGGCCGTGGCCACGAGGTTGAGCGGCGCAAACGGCGGCGGCGGCAGCGGATAAAAACCCGAGTTCAAAATGCCGCGGATGTCCTTGTAAGTCGTTTCCGAGACATAAACTGTCCCCGACGCGCTCAAGGCGATGCCCACCGGCGAGAGCATGGAGACAAAATTCGGGCTGCCCGGTTGCACCGGGTCAATGGGTTGGCCAAACCAGAGGTTCGCGTTGGTGGAATTCAACACGACGCTGACGGAGCCAAGGTCGTTCGCGATCACCACGCGGTTGTTGCCGGAATCCACGATGGCCAGTTGCCCGCCGAGCGCGGTGGCGAGTCGCAGCGGCGTGTTCAGTTTGGCAAAGCCGGCGGCTCCGAGCGTCTTGCCGGGCGTGCCGAGGATGCCGGTGAACAGCACGGCGTTGGTCGCGCCGGGCGCAATTTTCCAGATGACGTGGTTGCCGGCGTCGCTGACGACCACCGAGCCGTTGTCGAGGATCGTGATGCCCTCCAACTGCACGCTGGCATTGGTGTTGATGGTGGCCAGCGTGTTCGACGTGCCGCCGCTGAACCATTGCACCGCGCCGGTTTGTTCTGCGACGTAGAGGTCGCCGTTGAACTTCAGCTTCATCGCTGTCGGGAAGGGTAGACCCGCCGCGTTGGTGGCAAGCAGGTTGCCGAATTGGTCATACTCGTAAATCGAGCCGTTGCCGCCGGTGCCTTGGTTCAAAACATAAAGGTTGTCACTGCCGTCCACGGCCACGTCCACTGGCTGGTAAATTCCGTTGCTGGCCGTCAGGAACGGCGTCGTGGTGTTGAGCACCAAGTCTAGCACGCTGACCGTGTTGTTGGTCGGGTCGGTGATGAAAAGCTTGTTGCCAACGGTGTTGAGCGCGATGCCCGCCGGCTGCGCAAAGACGGGCAGGGGAACGCCAGGGTTGAAGGCGGCGGCGGTGATGCCGGAGCCGGTCACACCGCGGATATCGTCGTAGAAAACTTCCGAGGCGAAGACAAAGCCGCCGCCGACTGCCACGCCGGACGGTTGCACCATCGGCACGAACTGCGGGCTGGTGTTCAAAACCGGGTCGCCGGGCAGGCCGAACCAGACATCCGCATTGGCGGAGTTCAGGACGTTGGTGATGGCGCCGGCCCGGTTCACGGTGACCAGGCGGTTGTTACCATAGTCGGCGACCACGATCAGGTTGTTCGCCGCGCGCGTCAACTGGTGCGGCAGGTTGAGTTTGGCAAAATTGGACGCGCCCAGCGTGTTGCCGGGCACGCCGAGCTTGCCGGTCAGCCGGGTATAACTTTTGGTGATGGCGTTGATCGACCAGATGACCTGGTTGCCGGAATCGCTCACGGCGATGCTGCCATCGTCAAACAGCGCGATGCCCTGCAGGGAAACCCCGGCGTTGGTGATGGTGACAATGGTGTTGGAAATGCCGGCACCAAAGACGCGGATGGCGCCGCCCTGTTCCGCGACGAAGAAATTGCCGTAGCCATCCTGCAAAAATGCGTTCGGCTGGTTCAATCCCTCCGCCACGTCGCCCAGCGGATTGCCGTAGATGTCGTAGGCCGAGATGAAGCCGTTCACGCCGCCGTTCTGATTGAGGACGTAGATGTATTCATTGGTGTCCACCAGCACGGACACAGGCTGGCTCAAGCCGTCGAGCGAAGACAGGAAGGTGGTGGTCAGGTTGCTTTGCAGGTCGAGCATCTGCACCGCGTTCTGCGACGGATCGGCGATGAACACGTTGTTGCCGTAAGGGTCATAGGCGATGCCCGCCGGCAGGTTGAAATATGGCAGCACGTCGAACGGCCCGGTGGGCGGCTGGGTCACGCCGGTGCCGGTCAGGCCGCGGATGTCGTTGAAATAAGTTTCCGAGGCATAAACCAAACCGCCGGGGCCGACCGCCACGCCGAAAGGTTGGATCATCACGGGGAAACGTGAACTCGTGTTTGGCACCGGGTCGCCGGCCTGGCCGAACCAGACGCTGGCGTTGGTCGAGTTGAGCACGTTGGTGATGGAGCCGGCGCGGGTGACGTTGACGAGGCGGTTGTTGCCGTAATCCGCGAGGACGAGCTGGTTGCCGCCGGCGCGGGCGAGCTGGTGCGGCTGGTAGAGCTTGGCGAAGTTGGACGTGCCGAGCGTGGTGCCGGGCACCGCGAGTTGCCCCGTCAGCCGCGTGTATTTTTTGGTGATGGGGTTGACCGTCCAGATGACGTGGTTGCCGGCGTCGCTCACGGCGATGGCGCCGTCGTCAAAGATCGCGATGCCCTGGAGCGACACGTTGGCGTTGGTGATGGTCGCCAGAATGTTCGAGACGCCGGAGCCGAACGCGCGGATGTTGCCGCCCTGCTCGGTGATGAAGAGGTTGCCGTAGCCGTCCATGGTGAACGCCGTGGGCATGTTCAACCCGGTGATGTTCGTCGCCAGCAGGTTGCCGAACACATCGAATTCTAGGACGGAGCCGTTGGTGCCGGCGTTCTGGTTCAGCACAAATATATTCTGGTTCGTGTCAATGAGGACGGAGGCCGGCTGGTTGACGCCATTGGTGATGGTCAGGAAAGTGGATGTCTGGTTGTTGACGAGGTTCAGCAGCTGCACCGCGTTGTTCACTTGGTCGGCGATGTAGAGGTTTTGGCCGGACGCATCCAGCGCAATGCCGGCGGGCTTGTGGAACAGCGGCGGCAGTCCCGGCGCGACCCCGGTCAGTCCGGTGCCGGTGATCTTGCGCAGGAGATTGTAATAAGTTTCCGTGTCGTAGAGCGTGCCGTCCGCCGCGAGCGCCAGCCCGTAAGGCTGGCGGGACTGCACCATGTCCTGCGTCTCAATCGGGTTCACTGTGCCGTCGTTCCAGCCGAGCGTGACGAGGCTGGCCACCTTGCCCCAGTATTTCTGTTTGACGCCGTAGAGCCGGCTGACGGTGCCGTTGGCGTCCACGGTCTTCACCTTTTGGTTCGACCGGTCGGCCACGACCAAAATGCCGTTGCCCGCCTGAATCACCGTTTGCGGGCCGTTGAACGCGGCATACGCCGCTGGGCCGTTGGTGTCGGCGGCCCCGTGAAAACCGGTGAACTTGACCGCGTTGTGGAGGATATTCGTGTTGTTCGGATCCATCAGCCAGATGCCGTGGTTGCCGGCGTCGGCGATGGCCAGCTTGCCGGTCGCCAGATACGCGAGGCCGCGCAGCGAGGTCTTGGCGTTGGTGACGACGCCGACGATGCTGCTCACGCCGGCGGGTGTGACCTTGATGACGGTGTTGCCCTTGACCGTGAGGTAGGCGTTATTGAAACCGTCCAGACTGATGCCCGCCGCGTTGGTCAGGTGCGTGGCGTTGGTGGAGATGACGATTCGAAGTTGGTAATCGTTATTAGCGACAAATAAGTTGCCGTTGAACACCATCAGGCTGCCGTTCTTCCCGTTGCCGTAATTCAGGACGTAAATATTGGTGGCGGAATCCACCGCCACGCCCATGGGATGACTGATGCCGTTCTGGGCGTTGTAGGCGGTGAAGGTGGTGCTGGAGGCCTGGCCGAGGTTATTGACCATGCGGATGGCATTGTTCGTGGCATCGGCGACGAACAGCAGCGAACTGGACGGGTCGAGCGCGATGCCCGCCGGGAAGCGGAACTGCGCGGTGTTTAAAGTGTTGCCGTTCGCATAGCCGGCCCGGCCGTGGTTGGCGTCGTTCAAGGTGGTGACCGTAGCCTGGCCGAAGGCATGTGTGCCGCCCAGCGCCAGCATCAGGCCAAGGCCGCAGGCGAGGTGGCCAAACCGGCTCTTTAACAACCTGCGAAAAGTTGAAACATTCATGGTTGTATTGGTATTAACTGAAAATTACCGGGTGTTTTCCGTGATGGGATCGCTCCAGTTCCCGCGCGGCACGGGGCTGTCCCAAGCCTGCTTGGGATTCATCGTCTGCTTCATCCGCTCCGGCGTGCTTTTGAGAAAATCGCCCGACTTGGTGGCGACTTGGAAATCCGAATCCTTGATGATGGTTGGTGTGATGAAGATGAGCAGGTTGTCCTTGTCCATCGACTTGCTGGAGCTGCGGAAGAAAAAGCCGAGGCCGGGAACGTCGCCCAACAACGGTACCTTGGTGTAGTTGGCTTGCGGATTGTCCTTCACGAGGCCGCCCAGCACCAAGGTGTTGGCATTGGGAATCAGCACTTGGGTCTCGATCTTGCGGGTGTCAAATTCCGGTGCCAGCAAGCCGCCGGGGCCGGTGCCATAACCGAAGAAGCTGGAAACTTCCGGCAATACGTGGAGCCAGATATAGTCGTTGGCGGAGATTCGCGGCGTGACATGCAAAACGGTGCCCACGTTGGAATAGTTCACGCTGGAACCGCCGCCGGAGACATTTGCCACCGCCGCCTGGATATTGAAAACCGGATAAGTTCTGGTGACGTTAATGGAAGCCTCCTCGTTGTCCAGCGTCACAATGCGCGGGGTGGACATCACTTGGGCGTCGGACGAGGCGTTCAAAAAGGACAGCACCGCGCTTAAACCGTCCGCGTTCAAGAAACCGGTGGCCGGTGTGAACCCGCTCTTGGTGCCCCACGAAAGCCCGCCGCCGGTGCTGGCAGGATTGATACTATTATTGAGGGTTCCGATTTGGTCATTGCCGCTCGGAACAGTGATAGGGTCGCCTTTACCGTCTTTCCCAACGGTGATGGGGGTGCCGGGAAATGTTGTGGTCATGGTTCCAGCCATTGTGCCGTTGCCGAAATTGACGTGCTGCGATTGCAGCGTGCCGCTCCAGTCCACGCCCTTCGTGGTCGTGGGGTTCGAGGAAATTTCCACCAGCCGCGTTTCGATCAGCACCTGTCGCGTGGGCTTGTCGAGCTGGGCCACGAGCGATTCCACGGCCTGCTGTTCGGGGTCGGTGGCCACCACCACCAACTGGCTGGTGCGGGGGTCCGTGAGTACCTTGCTGCGCTTGTCTGAAAGCACGGACTGCGCGTGCTCGACGAGATTGGAAACACTGGCGTATTTCAACTGGATGACCTTCGTGAACAGCGGCGGCGGCGCGGTGGGATCCTTCATCGTGATGCGGTCAATGCCGGTGCGCTTGTCGTGGGTGAGTTGCAGGCCGTAGTTGTCCAGCAGCGCCAGCAGCGCGCTTTCCGCCGTGATGTTTTCCCAGCGGATCGAAAGCGTCGGCTCCACCTTGATCTGGCCGTTCGCGTCCGGCTGGCCGTAGCCGATTTTCGGGTCGAGCATATAATTGATGCCGGCGAGGCGCGCGAGGTTTTCAACCGCCGTGGTGATCGGCACGTCGGAAAATTTGATCTGCGGGATGCCGGCGTTCGCGGTCGCGGCATTGGTGTCAGGCTCCGTCGCCGGTGCCGGCGCGGTGATCGCGGCGGCGTTGGTGTCCGCCAGCGGTGGCGGCGGCACCGGGGCATTCGTGTCTGCCGCCGGGGCGACCGCCACGGAGTTCGTGGCGGGGGCGTCGGTGGTCGCGGGCGGATTGGTTTGCGCCACGGCGGAGAACAGGCAGGCCAGCGTGAGGAGCAGGGTGGTGATGGTTTTCATGGCTTGAATGGGTTGGTTCAATTGATTTTGGCCGGAGATTTTTTTATTGGATTGTCTGGGTTCGTCAGGGTTCCACGTTGAGGCGGTGGAGTTGTCCATTGATTTCCACGATGACGACGCTGTTCTGGATTTCCACGCAGCGCAGGTGCACCGGGCCGCCGGCGGTCTTGACATCGCCCTCTTCGCCCACGGAAAAGGTATGATTGTTGATGATGGCAAACAGGTGGCCGGGCGTGCCGGAGACGCCGGGAACCTTTAGCGAGGTGATCTCCACGGTGTGCGACGCGGCCATGGCGTTCTCCACGGCGCGGACGGATTCGGGATAAAACGGATCGCGTCCGTCCCGGACGCTGGTGGGCAGGACAAACACGGACGGGATGTTGCCGAAGCCGGTCGAGATGGCGGCCTTCTTTTCCGGGACGGCCTTGGTGGCGGGCGGTGTCTTGGTGTCCGCCGCTGACGCCGTGGTCCCGGACGCCCACGCCAGGCCGGCGGCCAGCGCCGCCAGCAGAAAAAGTTGGGGGGATTTTTTCATGGGTTCACGCGTTCGGTTTCACCAGCGCGGCGATTTCCAGGCGGAAGGAAAGTTTTTCGCCCTGCGCCTCGGGGCCGCCGGCCGTGTCAATGACCAGGTTGGTCACGCGCATGTGCGGGAATTTATTTTCCAGGTCGGCGATGAATTTGCCGATGTCATGGTAATAGCCGCTGCCGAGGATCTGGAACTTGATCTGCTTGTAGGGGCAGTTGCCAACCAGGTCCACTTCGGACAGCACCGGCTGGCCGATGGAGGTGATATCAACCTTGTGCGGGGTTTTGAACTGCCGGATGGTGTCGTAGGTCCAGGCAAACACGTCGCCGGTCGCGGAATCATCCTCGGCGCGGGCGAGTAACTGTGAAATCTCCGCCACCCGGTCGCTGGTCGCGCCGGCCTGCTTGACGGTCTGCTTGATCTGCTGCAACCGTGCCCGGTCGGTGGCTTCGGCGGCGCCAAGTTTCTGGTTTCCCTCCTTTTGCGGGCTGATGAGGAGGAAATAAACCATGCCGATCAGGCCGGCGGTTCCCGCGAGGACGAGAATCAGCTTGTTGCGTTTGTCGGGTGGCAGGCGTTTCATCGGATGGTCCTGTCGTTAAAACGGCACTCCAGCGTGAACGAGACAAAGGGCTTGCCGTTCAACCCAATTTGCGGCGAGGACAACGTTGTCAGCTTCACGCTGTTGGTCGTGTCCAGATTTGACTTGAAAAACGGGTTGCGTATGAGGGCGTCCTTGTAGCGGTTCACCTGATCGCCGGGGTTGGGGCTGGCGTCCTTCGCGTCCAGAGTCATGACGATGTGCTGCGTGACGGTCGGCGGGCGGCCGGCTAAGACGCCGAAATCATTGGTTTTGTCCGGCGTGCCGGCGGTCTGGGTGAAGTTCTGTTCCAGCTTGACGCGCAGCAGTTGCACGTTCGGCACATAGACCTGCTGGAGCCCGTTGAGCAGGTTGCCCTGCAGGAAGCGGTTCGTGTTGATCTGCAGCAGCGCGTCCAGCTGGCGCATGCCGTCGTTGATTTTTTTCTGGTTGAACTGCACCTGTGCAAACTCGTTCGTGTGCGCGTCAATCTCGATGTCCACCGTGTTTTTGCGCTGCTGCGTGAGCTTGTATTCCAGCCAGGTGGAGCTGAACCACACTAGCGAGAGCGCCACCAGAAAGGCGCCGATGAAAATCGAGCGCTTCACCGGGTCGCGCCGGCGCAACTCCTCCTCCTCCAGCGCCTCGTTCAATAAATTGATTCGTATGGGCATAGGTGC
Organism: uncultured Bifidobacteriaceae bacterium; assembly: GCA_964444085.1. GTDB lineage: Bacteria > Verrucomicrobiota > Verrucomicrobiia > Limisphaerales > UBA11358 > UBA11358. The sequence continues at coordinate 13,091 of CAYUGC010000003.1, forward strand.
GTCAGTAAATCGCCAGCGCGGTGCCGATGGCCACCGTCAGTTGCGGTCCGATGTGGTCAATCTCCACGGCCTGCTGCCCCGGCAGCGCCAGTTGCAGGAAGCCCGTCGGGTTCCATGTCTTGCATTCCACCAGGAGTTCTGACCGCAAAATCTGCAAAATCATCTCCGAGCGCGTCGAGCCGCCGCTCAGGTAGATTTCCGAGACCGGCCGGTCCTGCTGGTGTTCGAAGAAATCCAGCGACGCGCGGATCTCGCGGCCCAGCGGCACCACCTGCGACTGCAGGTGAACTTCAATTTCCGGCGCCATGCCCACCTTGATGCCCTCGGCCTCGGCGTAGCTGATGCTCATCGCCTCGGACAGGCCGGCCGTGATCTGGTCGCCACCGATGTTGATGGTGCGGCTCGTCGCCAGCTCGCCGCGGTCCAGCACGCAGACCGAGGTGTGCTTGAAGCCGATGTCCACCAGCGCCACGGCTTCCTTGGCATAGACCTCCGGCTGCGCCTTTTCGAACGCGTTGATGGGGCCGAGCAGTCCGGGCACCAGCGCGTCCGGCACCAGGCCCGCCGCCTTGGCGGCCTGCATGAAGTCGGCGATGATCTGCTGCTTGGCCGCCGCCGCGAGCACCTTCAATTTTTTCGGCGCCGCCGAGACCGCCTTGCCGTCCTCGGGCTTGTCGCTCAGGCGCGGCGGGATGATGTAGCAGTCAAACGCGTGGTTCGGCAGATCCTGCTGGAGATAATTCTTGTGGTTCATCTTCACGATGGCGCGCAGTTCGTCCAGCGGCATCTGCGGCAATTCCACCTGCCGCACCAGCGCGTCGCCCAGGCCGACGGCGGCGGCGATGTATTTCGCGTTGCCGCCGAGCGCCTCGGCCACGGCATGCAGGTGGTCGGCGAGCAGCTCGGGGGAGATTTTCTTGTCCACGATGGGCGCGTCCAGCAGGGCGAAACGGGTCAGGGCGAGAAGTTCCCCGCGGCGTTCGAGCAGCACGGCCTTGGTGGTGCGGCTGCCCAGGTCCACGGCGATGATCTGGGCGCGCTTCTTCCTTGTGTCTCCATTTACAAATGGAATGGTGAAACCCATGGGTGATTCTTATCGGTTGGTCAGTTTTGTTTCAAGACTGATTTTTGGTTTTCTTTTTCCGACCCTTGCCAAGCAGTTGCCGCGCCAATCCGGCGGCGGCGGATGGGATAAGTTGTGTAATCCTCCCGCCGCCCCCCCGCCGGGCGGCTCCGGCGTTGGTTGTATCCGAATTTGGAGTGCGGCAACATGTTGCCGCTTTCCGCCGCCGCGACATGTCGCGGCATTCCCCAGCGCGGACGTGTCCGCGCACTACCAATCAGGACACGGCTCCGGCGTTTGGGGACAGAGAATCTTTACCCGCCGTCCACCGGCTGTCTTTGTGGGTGACAAGGCTGTCCTGAAAAATTCCGCCCGGCCGGAGGCGGGCGGGGACAAAATTAATTGTGCGACGCCGTGTAATTCGTAGTGCCCGGCGGCGGCACACACCACGAGAAACGGATGGGCACCAGCGCCAGTGGGATGCCCGGCGGCACCTTGGACGGATTCAGGAAATTTAGATCGAAGCTGTAGTGCCGCGTGGGCGGATTGTAATACGGGTTCACCGGTGTCGGGGTGAAGCCATAAGGATTGCGGAATTGGTTGGTGGCCATGTTGCTGTCCCAGAGGCGAAGAATCGAGGTGTTCAGCCACAGGTTTGCGCCGCTCCAATATTCAAGCAGGCGGGGCAGGTTGTGGACGCCGCCGCTGAAAGTGGTGTCGGTGATGCCGGTGGTATGCATCGTGCCGGTGACGATGGCGGCATTGATGGTGTCATCAACGGCTTGAAAAGTTGAGTTCTGCGCATAGGTGGTGTAACCGTCGCTGTCGTTCCAGTTCGCCGAAAGCACCGTGAGCGCATCGGAGAACAGGGCGGCGGGCACGGTGTAACTCGTGTTAGTGGTCGCGGCGGAGGCGTTTGCTGCGCTGCCGGAAATTTGTGTGTTGTAGTTGCCTAGGACATAAAGCGGATCGGGCGTGGCCACGGAGAAGCCCAGGTTCCCATTGGCCGGCAACTGTGCCCCGTTCACCAGACGCACCGCCGGGAGCTGCCGGGAATTATAGCTCCGTCGGTCGGCCACATATATAAGTGTCGGATAAATTCCCGACGCCGCCGACAGTTTGCCCTGCACGAGAGAATTGGTTGCGCTCCAAGTAGCCAGCTTGCCCACGTCAATTTGCGTGAACAAGTTGGTGTCAGTTTCACGCTGGTCATAGGTTCTGTTGGTCAGGCTCAAGAAGGGCAGGTTGGTGCTCAATGAGGCGGGCGAGGAGTTGGTGTAAGGATTGACGACTTTCGCGGAGTCGCTGCCATTCACGTTGCCGTTCGCACCGAGCTGCAACGTGAGCAGCACCATGGGATTGGAGGCTCCGTTCATGTCGTTGGTCACGATGAGGATCATCTGCGCCTGGTTGTAAAGCCGCTGCGAGCCGGTGGTGGAGGTCGGGTCTTCGCCCGCCGGCGGTATATCGATGATGAAATGCGAGTTGGTCATGTTGAGCGACACCGTGACGGCGGCGACGTTGGTGGTGTAGGCGGGTGTGGCGTTGAAGGTGGTGTTCCAAGAGCCGGCGGCAAAAGCGCTTAAACCATCATCCGCCGGAGCCGTCAAGGTGCCAGTGGTGTTGACCGGGCTGTTGAAGGTCAGGGAGGCTGAAGTGCCGACATAGATGTCGCCATTGGCTTGCACGGGGCCGTTGACACTCATCGTGGCGCACTGCGTGAATTCCAAAAGGCCGTTATAAAAAATTGCCCAGGTGTTCAACGGCACCAGCGCCAGCAGCACGTCTTCCTGCGCCGTGCCGATGACCCCGGTGGTGGAATTGGTCAACTGCGCGTTGGAGATGATGCGGTAAATCGGCGAGTTGGTGGTGCAAAATCTTCCTATGTAAGCCGACGGCAGCGGCCCGCCGTAGGTGCCGACCTGGTAGATGCAGGTCTGTCCGTTGTTGCCCGCACCGTCGGAGAAATTGAACTGGGACCAGTAGGGGTCCTCGCTGGCGTTGGGCACGTTGGTCTGGAAGGCTGCGAGCCTTTGGGAGACACCAGCCACGTTCCAGTATTGGAACCAATAGACCATCTGGGCGTAGGACTTCTCCACGGCGGCCTCGGCGGCGCTGCAGGCGACGGCGTATTCGTTGTTGCGATTGTTGACGATGGCGATCGACTGCGTGCGGTTCAGCGCGCTGGCCACGATGAGCAGGCTGATGCCCACGAGGATGAGCACCAGCAGCAGCGCATACCCGCGCTGGCGTTGGAGAACTGGGCAGCTGATTTTCATAAATTTTGTATGGGTTTATTCCGGCAGGTGCGGCGTGGCGCGGAACTCGATCTTGTAATAGTCGTAAAGCCCGTTGGTGCCAACCGGCGTAAGCGGATATTGAAACTGGCAGTATTGCAGCGTCGTGTGGACTACCTGCTTCCAGCCCCTGCTGGTGCCGTCGTTCGTCATGAGATTGCCGTTGAAATTTTCCACGTTGAACGTGTAGCCGCCGCCCAGCCAGTTCACCAGGTTGGAGGCCAGCACCACCGGGTTCCAGACTGTGTTGGTGGCATTTCGCACCAGATGGCCGTCGTTGTTGTTGGAATAGGTCAGGTCAAAGTAATAAAGGATATACGCGCTGCCGTTCGTGCTCTCAAACAACTTTAGCGCCGTGCCCGACGCGGCATTGGTGGCGATTACAAAATTGGTTCCTGACATGTTGCCGATGAACCACATCTTCGCCTGCTTGATGTCCTCCGGCAGCTTCTGCAGCACCTTCCGCGAGGAATCGCTCGCGCCGCTCTTGGTCTCGACCCACTGGTCCTCGCGCAGCCCCACCAAGTGCGCGGCCATGATGGCGATGATCAGCATGGTCATGATCGCCGAGGCGAACATGATTTCGACGAGCGTGCCGCCGGCTTCAGGCCGGCGGCGTTTGCCGGGTTGGAATGGGAGCAGGCAGATGTTCATTCTTAAAATGGGGCGCGGTTGTCCGGCGCCAGCAGGGTGCCTACGGTGTTGGTATAGGTTCGCTTGGAAAATTTCCCCCAGCCGGCAAACGGCCACACCGTGTCCACCCGGACCATCTGGAGTTGGATGTTTGGATTGGTGACGCCATTGACGAACACCTGTGAGACGGTGATGAAATTGGTGGCGATGCTGTAATTGTTGGTATGCCACGGCACGTCCAAAATGTTCGTGGTATAGCCGGTCATTGTCCAGCCGCCGCCCGCCGTGGCGTTCGTCACCTTGTTTATCAGGCTCATGCCCAGGATTTCGATTTTGCCGCTGGAGGCATCCCACGCTGCCGAGCGTGTCTGCTCCAGCGTTTGCAGCGAGAGGGTCTGTGCCGCGAGCGAAAAGCCCGACCACTCCGCCTTCGTCGCGCCGCCGACGTAACCGCCCACGATGGTGCCAAACGAAACCGCCACAATGACGAAGGCGATGAGCACCTCCCACAGCCCGCCGACATAGCCGGCTTGCCGCCGCCTGCCGCTGATGTTTTGTCTTATGTGCATGAAATGATTCTCCGCAACCTCCGAAACGTAGCACTTGCCGCGCCATTTTTCCAAATTCTTATTCACCCCACCTGCCGCGTCAATCCTCGTTCCACAACGGGACAGCCTTGTCCCAAATCACCGCAGTCGGTGGGATTACACCAGCTCCTTCGCCCGCTGCCGGGCCATCTGCAGGAACGCCTCCAGCAATGGCGTCGCCTTGCCGCGCCACTGCGCGCCGATGAGCGCCGGCGGAAAATTCTTCAGCGGCAGCACCCGCACGTTCGCCGGCAGCGGGCGCTGCGGCACCGCCACGCCGAGGCCGATGCCCAGTCCGCCTGCCACATAGGTCTCAATCAGGTCCACCGAGCTGGCCTCCACCGTCGGGAACCATTCCACGTCCAGCTCCGCCAGCCGCGCCAGGAAATTTTTCGTCAGCGGCTCCGTCGCCGGCAGGCAGATGAGCGACTCGGTGATCTTGTCGCGCGCCCACAGTTCTTCCGCCGACTTCAGTGTGGACTTTTTTTCCACCAGCAGCGCCAGCGGCAGCTCCAGCAAAATTTCCGACTGGAAACCCGCCGGCGGCTTGCGCTCGACCAGCGTGATGACCATGTCAATTTCATCCTTCGCCAGCAAATCCTCCAGTTGCGCCGGGAACCCTTCGCGCAAGGAAACCTTCAGGCCGGGAAATTTTATATGCACGCCTTGCAACAACTTTGGCAGATGGTCGCGCAGCACAATCGTCGAGGCGCCGATGCGGAAATGCCGCGCGTGCCCGCCTTGGAATTCCGCCGCGACCTTGCCGAGGTTCGTGAAAAACGGCGCGCAGAAGGCGTAAAGCTTTTCGCCCGCCGGCGTCAGCGCAAACGGTCGCCGCTGAAAAAGCGTCACGCCTAAATATTCTTCAAGTTGCGCCACCTGTGCGCTCACCGCCGGCTGCTGGATGCCGTAGGGGATGTTGCGCACCGCCGGCATGATGCCGCCGTGCCGGGCGACGTAGTAAAAAAGTTCGAGGTGATGGACATTCATGGCGCGCGCCTCTGCCGTCAGTCTTATCGAAGCGGCTGGCTGCTGCAAGTGTCGAACGGATTATTTTTGCACCGGCACCGCCGGGTTCACCGGCGTGAACGGATTGTCCGCGCGGGTCGCGGCGCGGACGCCAAGCGCCGCGCCCTCGTCGCGCACCAGGTGGCTCAGGCTGCGCAAACCGTGCCCGGCATTCTCGACGGAAAAATTATACCACTGCGCGTGTTCATCCGTCACGATGCCGTCCACGCCCATTTTAATATAGTGTTTCAACAGGATCGGATTGTTCACCGACCACGTTCCGACGAAACGGATTTGGTGCAGTTCGTCGCGCATCTGGCAGGCGAGTTTCACCGCGCCGTGAATCAGAAACATGTTCAGGAACGTGTTCACCGGCACAATGCCGTCGCAGAATGCCTGGTTCGCGACATGGGCATCCGTGAAAATTCCGCTCACCATCACCGGATCGGAATAGCCGTCAATCATCACGCCCTCGCGCGGGCCGAGCTGGTTGGCAATGCGCGCGAACATCGCCTTGTCCTTGGGCTTGCCGACGGAAATCAATGTCACCATTTCCGTGCGGTCGGGTTCCGCGCCGACCAGGTGCTGGCGGATGGCGGCCAGCAGTTGTTCGCCGTGTTCCGGCGTGGCCGCGAGCGTCTTGCAGTCGAAATATACGAGGCAGAATTTGTCATCCCCCTTGGCCAGCGTGTGCAGGCCGTCGAGAAATTCCGCCAGCGGTATCGCCTCAGTTTTTTTGGTCGCGCCGCCGCCGAGGTCCGGGCCGTGGCCGATGCACAGGACGTTCGTCTCGCCCGCGAGTTCGTTCACGTCAATTTCCAGCGCGTTCGCGCCCGCCGCGAGACATTCGCGCGCCTTCGCCAGCGTGTTCGCGCCGTGCGCGATGATATAAAATGGCCGCAGCGGCTTGGCTGGTGAATTTGTTTCCGCACCCAAAACCGCCGGTGCCAAGGCCAGCAGCAGGGCGATACAGATTTTTTGGGCGGCGATCATCGTTGGCGCAAACACGGGCGGCACAATAATCGCCGCGCCGCGCCGGCAAAAGCAAAATGTCCGCCATTGACGGAAACGATACCGCCGAAGTTTTATCAATTCACGCTCGTGCCGGAAACACGATTACAGTGGCATTGCGATGAAAGCCATGACCTTTCTTCTCCTGCCGCTGGCCGCGTTGCTGGTGACCGGCTGCGTGGGTCTGGTCGTGCCGCTGCCGTCGTCCGGCGGTAAGGCTTACGGTCACGCCGTGACGCCGGCGCAGGTGAAGTTCATCGTCCCCGGCCAGACCACGCGGGCGGAAGTCGTGCGGGAGTTCGGCGGCCCCGGCCACATTTCACTGCGGCAGCCGGCGCTGGCCTACACTTGGGAGGAACCTGCCGCCGACCTGCTGTGGTTCTGGATCATTCCGTTTCCGCCGGGAGCCGGCGACGGCGGCTGCGTCGAACGCGCCCATTGGCGGGCATTTTTTGTGGCGTTTGATGCGGCGGGAAAAGTCAGCCGCACACAATTCATTTTGCTCGCCGGTGGCCGGTCGCTGGACGAGCAGCTCGACCGCTGGGCGGTGCGCGACCGCGAAGCCTGCCGGGTGGCCGAAATTTTCTTTGATGCCGATTCCGGCGCGCCCATTTTCGTCCAGGCGGCGCTGGATCATTTGGGCAAACGCTACCAACAAAAATGAAGCCGCACCTTCCATTCGCCGTGCTCCCGTCCGCGCCGAAACGGTGCGGGCTGCAAAAGGTTTCAACCTTTGATCCGCTTTTTCAAAGTCCACCAGCACTCCGCCATCAGGAGGAAAAACACCGCATCGGCGATGCCGAAGATTTCGCCGAAGGCGACGTGCGGCAGGTGGCCTTGCGCCCAGTAATAAATGGCCGTGCCCGCATAGGCCAGTTTGTAGAGCGTGCCGACGAGGATCAAATCCGCGTTGCGCTGCAAATCGCCACGCGCGATCAAAACATAGGCGATGCCGATGACCAGCACGAACGCGCCCAGCAGCGTCAGATAACCGCGGATTGCCGGCAGCTTGTCGCTGATGCCCAGCGCGGCAAAGGCGCGCTCGGCAAAAAACATGAAGGTGACGCCGAGCAGAAAATCGTAAATGGCGGAGATGGTAAAAAGGGCCCGATAATACTTTTCTCTGGCTGGCTTCATGTCATAAGTTTGTAGCGCAACCCCGAATGGAATCAAATGAAATCTAATCCAAATCTTTTCCTCGCCTGGCTGTGGATTCTGCTCGGCTTCGTCTCCGGTATGGTGCTCGGCCTGTTCTTCCACCGCGAAAACTGGCTGGGCGGCTATGGCAGTTTCAAGCGCCGGATGTATCGGCTCGGCCATATTTCATTTTTCGGCCTCGGTGCGGTCAACCTGCTGTTCTGTCTGACGGTGCAAAACTTTGCGCTGGTGGGGCAGGGCATTGGCATTGCGTCGTGGGCCTTCATTGTGGGCGCGATTGCGATGCCTGTTTGCTGCGTGGTGATGGCGAGTTTTCCCAAAGCCCGCTTGATTTTTTCCGTGCCGGTCGTGAGCCTTATCACCGGGGCGACCTTTACCGTGTGGCAACTTTTGAAACAATGAGAACGCTGGCTGCCAGCTTGGTTGAATTGTGCTACCACCGTCTTTCGTTCGCCCTGAGAGCCGGTCTAAAAATGGTGGCGTCGGCCATCTTGGCTGACGTAGAGCCGGGGCTTCCAGCCCGGCGGAACGGCGTCGCAGCGAAGAAAACCACTGGTCCATTCGGGCGTTTCACCCCGCCGGCGTTTTTTTCGGGCGGCAAGATGCCGCCCTCTGCGGCAAGCAGGGATGCCTGCCACCACAATTTCAGACAGCCTCTAAGCCGGCGGAACGCCGGCGCTCCGCTTCATCGAAAGGATTCCCCGAATCCCGATTCGCGCATTGCCTTCCCGAACCCTCTTGTGGTCAGGCTTTGTCGAGACGCAGGGAAAGTTTCTCCCTCTCCGCGTTTGACTGGGGCAGAGGGGTCAAATGGGGCCGGGGTGAGGTGCTCCTCCCACCATCTTGGGGTTCATAGGGAGTGGACCGGGTTCATAGGTCCCGCCTTTTCCTTCGGTTCGAACCTTGTTACCCCGGCTGCTCCGGTTTTGAAATCAGCTCCGGGGGCTGGCGGCATGCCGCCCCCGGGCTGGGAGAGTGTAAATTGTACAGAAAATATAATATACAATATTAGGCTTGCCTTCCCGGCGACCTTGGCTACGCTGGGTCGCATGCAGCCTGAATCTCTTCCCCCGTTTCGGTCTGTCCGCAGGCGGCTCGCCGCCTGCGCGATCAGCTTGCCGGGCTGCTCGATCAGGCCTGCGGGGAAACCCTCGCGCCAACAACCCCGGCAACTCCCACCACACCGCTGGTCCGGCCAAACCACGAATGTATCAAGCCCACAACCACCTCCAGAACGCCACCTTCGGGCCGTGTCACCTTTTGTCACTTTTCTGCACTTCCAAAACCGGGTGACAAAAAGGGACAAATCGTGCCAAAAAGTGCCAAAAAGTGTCATTCGATTGCTCAGAAATGATGGGAGCGGGCATTTTTGCCGGGGTGTTTCCCCCTCTTCCGGCCTTCGGTTGCCTTCTCTCCCACCGGGGGAGAAGGTCAGGATGAGGGGGCGCTCGCAGTCAACCGGGCGTCCATACTTAAGTTTTCTACAAATCCGGTCTTCTTTGGTCTGGTTTGGTCTGGTTTGGTCGTCTCCCGGGACGCCCACGCCTCCAATTGGGTGGCCCGGATTGGGTCGCCAGACGGGCTGGCCAGCGCCGATGCCCCTTCCCCTTGGCGGGCGTTCGCCCGGCGGCGCACCGAAACATGGGCGACAAAAACGCCAAAACGCGACAAATTGCGCCAAAACACGACAAATCGGGTCTCGGACGGTCTTTGTCAGTGGTTTTGACAGAAACTCAACCATAGGAGCGTTATGAAAACAATTGCCTTTATCGCCATGAGCGGTGTCCGCGCGCACAACGCGGAACTCACGCAACTCGGTCTTACACTGCCGGGCTTCGTGGACCGCAACAAAATCATCGCCTCGCTGCCGAGCCTCGGCCTGCTCACGCTCGCGGGGTTGACGCCGGACAAGTTTGACGTCAGCTATCACGAAATCGCGGACCTGAAAACGTTGCCGGAGCTGCCGGTGGATTTCGACCTCGTGGTCATCAGCACCTTCACCGCGCAATTTTACGAGGCGTGCGACGTGGCGGATTATTACCGCGCGAAAAACATTCCGGTCGTCATGGGCGGCATCACCGTCACGTCGCTGCGCGAGCAGGCGAAGGAGCATTGCACCAGCGTCGTCATCGGCGAAGGCGAACTGCTCTGGCCGGAATTGCTCGCGGACTTCGAACGCGGCGCGCTGAAACCGTTTTACCAGACGGCCAGGGAATTTGATCTCGCCGACGCGCCCATGCCGCGCTTCGATTTGCTCGACCCGGAGAAATACAACCGCCTCACCGTGCAAACCAGCCGCGGCTGCCCGCACAAATGTGAGTTCTGCGCCAGCTCGATCTTGCTCACGCCGCGCTACAAGGTGAAGCCGGTGGAAAAGGTCATCGCCGAAATCCGCGCCATCAAAAAGATCTGGGCCAAGCCGTTCATTGAGTTCGCCGACGACAACAGCTTTGCCCACCGCGAGCATTACAAAAAATTGCTGCGCGAGCTGGCCAAGGAAAATGTCCGCTGGTTCACCGAGGCCGACGTGCGTGTGGCGGAGGATGACGAACTGCTCGCGCTCATCCGCGATTCCGGCTGTCAGCAGATTCTCATCGGCTTGGAAAGCCCGGGTCGCACCAGCCTTCACGGCCTCGAGACGAAATCGGATTGGAAATTCCGCCAGCAGGATTTTTACAAGGAAGCGATCGCGAAGATCCAATCCTACGGCATCACGGTGAACGGCTGTTTCATCCTCGGCCTCGACGGCGACACGCGCGACGTGTTTACCGATGTGCTGGATTTCGTGCGCGACTCCGCGCTCTACGAGGTGCAGGTGACGTTCCTGACCGCGTTTCCCGGCACGCCGCTTTACGCGCGGCTGAAAAACGAGGGCCGCATTCTGCGCGACCGCGCGTGGGAACTGTGCACGCTGTTCGATATCAATTTTCAGCCGAAGAACATGAGCCTGGCCGAACTGCAAGCCGGCTTTCTCGGCCTGGTGAAACTGCTTTATTCCGCCGGGGAAACACATGCGCGCCGGACCAACTTCAAGCGCATGTTGAAAACCTCGCCGCACTTTGGCCGGCACGCCAAGCGCGACGATAAGCAGTTGGCCGTGCAAAATTAGATTGATTCGCAAACCAATCGGATTCACAACGGTATTACCGCCATGAAAACCACCGACATCGAAAAAATCCACGAGGCCGGCTTCATCACGGCCGAGCAGCGCGACAAAATCATCGCGCACTTCGGCTTGAAGGAGGAAGGCGGCAAGTTTCTCGTCATCATCTCCTTCATCGGCGCGGTGATGATTGCGGCGGGCATCGCGCTGCTCATCTCGGCGAATTGGAATGACATTCCGCGCGGTGTGAAAATCGCCGCCGGCCTTGTGCTCATGCTCGGCGCGCATGGCGCGGGCTGGTGGCTGCGCGAAGTCCACGGCCAATACCGCAAGACCGGCGAGGCGCTGCAATTTCTCGGTTCCGCGCTGTTCCTCGCCAACATCGCGCTGGTCGGCCAGATTTATCACCTCGAATCGCGCACGCCGAACGCCTTCCTGCTCTGGCTGCTCGGCCTTGCCGCGCTGCCGTGGCTGCTGCGTTCCAAGGCGCAGTTCGCTTTGTTCCTCGCCGCTTTCTCCGTCTGGTTTGGTTGCGAAATTAACGAGCGCGACAGCCTGATTTTTTTCAGCAACGAATCGCAGGTGCTCGCCTACGCGCTGCTCGGCCTGAATTTTCTCGGCGCGGGTTTTCTGCTGCGTCGGACTCCGTTTCCCGATTTCGCGCCGGTCGCGGAAAAGCTCGGTGCGCTCGGCCTGCTGCTTTTTGCGTATCCGCTGACGTGGGCGGGCTTTTTGAGCTGGTCGCACGACGACGCCAGTTTGTGCCGCTGGCTGCTGCCGGCGCTGGCGGGACTGGCCGTCATCGCGACGGCGGCGGGAGTCGGCAACCTGCCGGGCCTGACGCGGCAATGGCGTTTCACCTGGGCGGGATCGCTGGCGGCGGTGGCGGGACTGTTGTGCGCGGCGTTTTTCGCGCCGCGTGAACAGCACTGGTTTTGGGCGGGCAGCTTTGACATGGTCAATGCCGTGGCCGTCATCACGCTGTTTGTTTTCTGCCTGCTCCAGATCCAGGCCGGCCTGCAACTGCGCTCGCGGTTCCTCGTCAACCTCGGCGTGGCGTTCATCGGGCTGGACATCGTCTCGGCGTATTTCGGCCTGTTCGGCACGATGGCGCGGACGGGGCTCATGTTCGTGGTGTCGGGCGTGTTCCTGCTCATCTTCGGGGTGTATCTCGAAAAGAAACGCCGGAAGCTGATAGGAAAAATCAAAACCGCCAAAATTACGGAGGCCGCATGAAAAACAAACTGCTCATCCTCGTCCTCGCGCTTCAGGCCGCGTGGGTGCTCGGCACCGTTGTCCGGCAGGAAAATCTTCTGCGCGTCGGGCAGGTGGTGCTGCTCGAAACCCAGCCGGTGGACCCGCGCGATCCGCTGCGCGGCGATTTCGTGCGTCTCAACTACAAGATCAGCGACGTGCCGGTGAATTTGTTTGCGCCGCCGGTGAAAACGGATCTGCCCGCCGGCGCCAAAATCTACGTGGCGCTCGCGCCGGCGGGGACAAACGGGTTTTATGAAGTCACGCGCGCCAGCCGGGAAAGGCTGGTGCCGGCGACCGGTGAGATCGTGCTGCGCGGCAAGAGCGGGCGAAGCTGGCGCAGCGCCGCCGGCTCCATTCACGTCGAATACGGGCTCGAACAATATTTCGTCGCCGAGGGCACCGGCAACCCGCACGGCAAGCTCACGGTGCAGGCCGCCGTGGACAAATCCGGCACCGCGCGCATCAAGGAAGTTTTCGTGGACGGCCAGACTTACGCCGAAGCGATGAAACCTGCCGCCCGCTGAAACGGTCTGACGACCTTTAGACGGTCATGAACAAACGCGCTTTCACGCTTATCGAATTGCTGGTGGTCATCGCCATCATCGCAATCCTGGCGGCGCTGCTGCTGCCGGCGCTGTCCAAGGCCAAGCAGCGGGCGCAGGGCGCGGTCTGCCTCGGCGGCGGCAAGCAGATGATGGCCGCCATGCTGTTGTATGTGGACGAGAACAACGACCGCTTTCCACCCAACCCCGACGACGGCAACACCGTGCCCGGCCACAACTGGTGCTGCGGCAATGCCGGCATCGGCGGACCGCAGGAATTCAACCCCGATGTGCTGGTGGACCCCACGCGCAGCCTGCTAATCGGCTTCCTTTCCGGCAATGCCAGGATGTTTTGCTGTCCCGCCGACCGGCGCGAGGGGATTTATCAGGGTACCAACAACCCCGCCTTGATCGGGCAGATCGTTCCCGCCGCGCGCACTTTCGCCATGAACCAGGCCGTCGGCAGCATCTGTCCCGGCTATGATGCCAGTGAATTCTCAGGCTCCGGTTATGTGCATAGTGGCGCGTCAACTTTGTCGGTCAACGGCCCGTGGTTGGACAGTTCCTTTCATCACCGGCGCAATTCTCCGTGGAGCACCTACGGCAAAATCTCCACCATCGGCGCTCCCGGCCCCTCGTCGCTCTGGGTGCTGCTGGATGAAAATGCGGGCAAGCTGAACGACGCCGCGTTTGCCATGAGCCTGCAGACGCCCGGCTGGCTGGATTGGCCGGGTTCCTATCATGCCGGCGCGTGCGGGCTGGCCTTTGCCGACGGCCATTCCGAAACACACCGCTGGCGGCAGGACAGCACGCTGCATTCCGGGCAGGGGGCGATGGGCACCGGCTCCGCCAACCCGGCGGACTGGCCGGACTGGCAATGGCTCGCCGACCGCACCTCCGCCCGCGCGCAGTGAGGCGGGGATTTGGGGAAAACTTCTGGCCGTTTGGGTGAAATGATTTCACCGCATTGATCGTCGGCTGATAGCCAGCCCCGTTCAGGGGCGGAATCTTTGTAGCCGGAGAATCTCCAAAAATTCAAGCTCCGTCCGGAGCGACATCATCAGGGTATGCCGCTCCTGAACGGAGCTTTTTCAATTAGCGATGTCGATTCCCATGCCCTTATGCTTCACTGAAGTTGAAAAATATAGAAACGTTGTTTGTCACTAGCGGTGACCGGGTTGGTGAAGTTGAAGTTTCCGCTGCCATTAAAAACATTGGTGGCAATGCGTGTCCAGCTTGAACGTGGCAATGTTAGGTTGGTTGTGGTCAACACGTAGAATGTGCCGTTGTTCAGACCGTTCGTGCCAGCGAACACGGCGTTTGTGCCATTGAGCGTCAGCGAGGTCACGACTGGCCGCTTGGGAACCGCGAAAAGAAACTGGCTTGGCTGCAACGCCGTGTCGCTGATGCGGACTTCATCAATGTAGCCGTAGAAACGGTCAACGTGATCGTCGCCTGGATTCGCGCTGGTGCCGAAACGTCCACGGCCAACCGACCAAGCCCAGGTGCTGCCATCCGACATCGTTGCATAAGTCCCTGTTGGAATGGCCAAAGCGGTGTTGGTGCTGGTTTCCGCCATCGTGCCGACGAGTTGGTAGCCGTTGCCATCGGTGGAATCTTTGTAGAGGAACAGGTTTGTTCCGTCGCTCACAGCAGCTACATTATACCAATGGTTGAGCGCCAAGCTGACTGAATCGTGGAGGTCGTAATAAACTCCTGCTCTGTCCATAAACTTAATGACCAGATTGGTCAAATTTGGAAAGTAATTATATACGGAAAAATATAGTGGGCTTTGACCGGCGTCAATATTGGCAACGTGATTGCCATCCCGCCCGACAAAAGTATGAAATTGCCCGGTGAACGATGTGCAATAGATGGACGCCTCAACCGTCCATGCTTTGGGGCTTATGGTTTCAATGTCCGTGCCGGTGGGATGTGATATGGCCGACCAAGTCGCAATGGCTGGATAATTGTTTCCGTAAGGCACCGTCCAAATTGACCAATTATTGCTCGCCTCGGTCTGAGGTAACGTCGGCGCGGGCACAAAATTTTCATATTCAATCCAAAAGCCATTATATCCGGCGGGATTGCTGTCCCAACTGTAAAGGGTGTTGCCATTGCCCGACGAATCCACCGCCAGCACGCCATTATTTTGCACCGCCGTGTGCTGGGCAAATCCGGTTAACTGCGCGCCGGCCGTGGGCGCATTGGTTCCGTCGCCTTCAAACCGCCAGTAGGCCACGGTGCCAGCATGAAGGTAGCTGGACGCAAGCCCGGCCACTAAGATTATTATTTTGCCGATGTTTGTATGCATTTTTGATTTCATATAAAAGATTCCAGTTTTCATTTGTTGGTCAATGCCATTTCTTCGGTTGGTGGGCGGCGCTGCCGCGCCGCCCCATTTGAATCCCGGCTGACCGGCAGGTCAGCCCTACCGGTCGTTTCACGCCGGCACGGCCACGCTCACGGTCGCGCTCCAGAGGCCCACTTGTTTGTCGACCAAACGATAGATGGCCTTGTAAGTCCACGCCGCTTTGGCGGTCGGGAAGGGTTGCGTGTCGGTGTAGTTCGGCGTGGTGTCAATGGTCAGCAAGTTAAACCCCTTGCCATCGCCACGATCCACCTGAATTTCGCAACTGTCCAGCCACGCGCTGTTGCCTTGCCAGCCCCATTTCACGTCCACTCCGCTGCCGGAGACTTTGGCGCTGATGACCGGTTGCACGGTGCTCAGGTCGGGGCCGTTGTCCGCGCCGCCCACGATGCCCAGTTCCACGGCGATGGCGTCGGTGATTTTGTGGCCGTTCTTAATGTCCTGCACGGCGGTGAAGAGGCGGGTGAGGGAACCTTCATTCTGCGGCGTGACGCCGGTGGGCAGGGCGGGCGCGGAGAAACCGGGCAGGGTGACGAGCGCGGCGTTGGTGCCGGTCATGGCGGCGGTGGCGGTCTGGGTGCAGCCGAGCGAGAAGGTGCGCACGGCGTCGAGCCAGTTTTGGAGGACATAGGCCAGCCAGAGGGCGTCGGCCACGAGGGCGGTGACGGTGGCGGGGGCGAGGCCCAGCAGGGTGGCTTTGCCGGGGAGTTTGCCGGCGAAGTTGAGCAGCCAGGCGATTTGTTCGGCCATGCGGCTGGGGTAGTAGTCTTGTCTTTTCATGTGTGTTTTTTTGTTTTTAGTGGTGTTTACGGACGGAGAGGGGTTCACATAGCCGGGATCGCCGGGTTCGGGGAGGTAGCCCCACCGGAGGTTGGGGTTGCCCCAATACATTTCCGGGTCGCCGGAATCCCAATAGGCGGTTCGCATGGTCGGGTGGGGTTAAAACGGGCATTTTTGGTGTAAATAGTTGATTGCCAGACAAAAAACCGGCGTCCAGTTGCTCCGAAACGGTTCCCCCGAATGAAAAGGGGGCGCCCCCTTGCGAGATGGGGGCAGTGGAATATGAAAAGGGGGTGAGGAAACACGCAAAGGGGGTGCCGGAAAATGATTTTGGGGTAACGGAAAACGGAAAGGGGGCGCTGGAAAATGGTTTTCCGGGGTGGAAAAATGAAACGGGGGCGGCGGGAAATGAAATTCCGGCACCGGAAAACCAAATGGGGGCGTCGGTCAAGGATTGGGAGGCGGCGGGCGGAGCGACCGTCTGGAGAAAGACGCGGAGACTATGCGCGGTTGCCGTTGCGCGGTTGCCCAAATCCCAATTCATAAATAACACGACCAGCTTCCGATAAGGAGGGCTGGGATTGTAAGCCAATATTTTAGAAAAGCAAATCATCACCAGCGACGGGCATAGACCGCCGCTACAAATTTAAGACCGGTTTTTCGTGGCAAACCCATTTTGACGTTCCCCGCGTCTGGGAAATATCCGGCGCTGGATGGGGCGAGCCATCATTCAAGCCACCGGAACCGTGAATCCACGCTACGCCTTTCAGTAATGTCATCCCCCTACGGCTCCGTGCCGTGGGGGGGCCGGTTTGCCCGGTGAAGGCGGCTTTCGCCGTGTTAAAAACTTGCCTTTGCCAGCCGCTTTGTGAAAAAATTCACGAAGTATTTTATGGCACACGCTAAACTGCACATACCGGGGCCGGTCGAGGTCAGCGAAAAAACCTTCAAGGCTTTTTGCTCGCCGATGATTGGCCATCGCGGCCAGGGGTTCAAGGACCTCTACGCCAAAATCCAGCCGCAACTGCAAACGCTGCTGTCCACCAAGCAACTGGTTTATTTGAGCACGTCCTCCGCGTGGGGCGTCATGGAAGGTTCTCTCCGCAATCTCGTACAGAAGAAGGTGCTGAACTGCATGTGCGGCGCGTTCTCGGACAAGTGGTTCGATGTCTCCAAGAAGTGCGGCAAGCAGGCCGACGCGCTCCAGGTGGAATGGGGTTCCCCGATTCGCGCCGAGGCGATTGACAAGAAGCTCGCCACGGGCGAATTCGACGCGGTGACGCTCATCCACAATGAGACTTCCACCGGCGTCATGTCGCCGCTCGCGGAAATCGCCGCACTGAAGAAGAAATATCCCGATGTCATGTTCATCGTGGACGCGGTCAGCTCGATGACGGCCGTGCCGCTGAAGTTCGATGAACTGGGCATTGACGTGCTGCTCGCCGGCACGCAGAAGGCGTTCGCCTTGCCGCCCGGACTCGCGGTGTTCGCCGCGTCGCCCGCCGCGCTCGCGAAGGCGGCGACGGCGAAGGATCGGGGTTATTACTTTGACTTCGTCGAGTTCCAGAAGAATGCCGAACAGAGTATGACGCCGAGCACGCCGAGCATCGGCCACATCTACGCGCTGTCGTCCAAGCTGGACGATTTCTTCGCGGAAGGGCTGGAGAACCGTTATGCGCGCCACGCGAAGACAAACCAAATGACGCGCGACTGGGCGGCGAAGCATGGCTTCAATCTGTTCCCGGAAAAAGGTTTCGAGTCCATCACGCTCACCTGTGTCAGCAACGGCGCGCGTCCTGGCGGCCGCACGGTGGACGTGGCGAAGCTGCAAAAGCTCGTCAAGGATGAGGGTTTCCTGATCGACGGTGGCTACGGCAAGATCAAGGGTACGACGTT
This sequence comes from uncultured Bifidobacteriaceae bacterium, assembly GCA_964444085.1. Taxonomy (GTDB): domain Bacteria; phylum Verrucomicrobiota; class Verrucomicrobiia; order Limisphaerales; family UBA11358; genus UBA11358. The sequence goes on from CAYUGC010000003.1 coordinate 30,797, forward strand.
CCGTCTCTCGAACATGGGCGACGAGACCGAGGCCACGATGAACCAGCTCTACGCCGCGCTCGACAAGGCGATGGCGCAGTTGTAAAAGCGAAAGTCGAAAAGCGAAAAAGTGAAAATCTGAAACCGGCGATGGCGCAAGCTGTCGCCGGTTTTTTTGGGAGTACACGGACACGTCCGTGCTTTGGAACTGGGAGACATGTCTCCCAGTCGGAAAGCAGCGACCTGTCGCCGCACTCCAAACGCGGCCACCGATGAAATTTCCTTTCGTGTGTTTCGTGTCTTTCATGGTAAAAAAATATTTGTCATGTCCGGCGACTACCAACTCGTGCAACTGCGCAGCGGCGCGCAGACTTTGTTTTCCGCCAGCTACGGCGAGAAGATGCATCCCGGCCTCGGCCCGGCGGCGGAGGCGGAGTTGCTTTACGTCCGGCAGTTGCAAATCCGCGAGCGGCTGCAAAGCGGGGCAGGGGAGTTTGTCGTCTGGGACATCGGCCTCGGCGGCGCGGCCAACGCCACGGCGCTGTTGCGCGCCACGCGGGAGATCCCCGGTCAACTGCGGATCGTCAGCTTCGACAATACCGCCGAGCCGCTGGCGTTCGCGCTGAACAATGCGGCGGCGCTGAATTATCCCGTCGGCTATGAAAACCAACTGGCGGAATTGCTAGATTTACGCAGCGCTCAATTTCAAAACGGCAATTGTTCGGTGGAATGGGAATTTCACCTCGGTGACTTTCCGGCGTGGCTGGAGCGCCGGGCACCGTCCCGGCCAGTTGATGCAATTGAGTCTCAACGAGCCGAGACGGTGCTCGGCGCTCCCGCGCCGCACGCCATCTTTTACGACGCCTTTTCGCCGGCGAAGAATCCGGCGATGTGGACGTTGCCGGTGTTTGAGAATCTGTTCCGCGCGCTGGATTCGGCGCAACCCTGTGCGCTGACGACGTATTCCCGCAGCACGCTGCTGCGCGCGACGCTGCTGCTGGCGGGGTTTTTTGTCGGCGTGGGGCACGCGACCGGAATGAAGGAGGAGACGACCATCGCCGCGAACCGGCTGGATTTGATTACCGAGCCGCTCAACGTCCGCTGGCTGGAACGCGCCGTGCGTTCGGACAGCGCGGAACCGCTGCATGAACCGGTTTACCGCCGGCAAAAGCTTTCACCCGAAACCTGGGAGCGGCTGCGCGCGCATCCGCAGTTTCGGGCAATTGACGTTTGACATCCGCCGGCCCCTTTCCTAGAGTCGCGCTCGAACTTCGTCGCTGGCATCAATCAGCAGATGCTGACCGGTGCGGCGGCAACTAATCAACAAACTGATAAAACTATGGGATTAATCATCGGACTCTTCGTTCTGGCGGTCGAGCTTGTCGTCATCATCGCCATCGTCGCGGGCTTCTGGAAAGTGTTCACCAAGGCCGGCAAGCCCGGTTGGGCGGCCATCGTGCCTATCTACAACATCGTCGTGCTGCTGGAGATTGCCGGCAAACCGCTGTGGTGGATCGTGCTGTTCCTGATCCCGGTCGTGAATATCGTCATGGGTATCATCGTCAGCATCGCTGTCGCCCGGAACTTCGGCAAGAGCGACGCCTTTGGCATCGGCCTCGGCCTGCTGGGCCCCATATTCTATCCGATCCTCGGCTTTGGGAGCGCGGAGTATCAGGGTGTGAAATAAAGCCAAAGCCGTTTTTGAACAACCGCCGCCGTCGCGTTTTTGGACGCGCGACGGCGGTTGTGTTTAATGGCATGCGGTTGGAAACGGGCGACAGGCGGCGGCCTTCCGGCCCGAAAAATATATGACGATATAAACCGTGCCGCCTGATTTGTGTGCTACGTTCACGCATATGAACCCGCTCCCCAGTCTCCTGCCGGCCGTCGTGGTCGTGCCGTTGGCAGTAAAAGCCACCTTGCTCCTCGCGGAATTTAACATGGTCAAGGTGTCGGGCGGCGCGGATACGGCCACGCCCTGGCCGCTCACCGAGCGCGCCACGAAGATCACTATTGTCCTCCGGCAAATCCTAGCGAACCAAGGCTGGAAGCACGGCGGCCTGAACGATTGATTCGTCGCGCCACCGCCAAACCAGTAGGACCTCATGGTTTGGCTTTTCCCCCGCCGCCGGTACGTTATCCTGCCCTCGTGCCGACTGACATCAAATCCCTGACCCGCGAGGAACTCGAAGCCCAGTTCAAAGCTTGGGGCGAACCCATCTATCGCGTGAAGCAACTCATGGACTGGCTTTACGTCCAGCGCGTGACGGATTGGGACGCGATGAGCAATCTCGCCAAGCCGCTGCGCGAAAAGCTGCGCGAAAACTTTTCGCTCGGCACGCTCAAGCTTGTCCGGCAACAGGGCAGCCGCGACACCACGCGGAAATTTCTCTGGCAGCTCGCCGACGGGGCGTTCATTGAAAGTGTTTTGATTCCCGCCAACCCGTCGCTCTACGGCGAAGTCAGCGACCGCCACACGCTGTGCATCTCCACGCAGGTCGGCTGCGCCTATGGTTGCAAGTTCTGCGCGAGCGGACTCGACGGCTGGAAGCGGAATTTGCTGCCGCATGAAATTATCGAGCAGGTGATGTGCGTGGAACGCCACTGCGCCGCCGAGGAAGCCGCGAACGGCGGCAAGACGGCCACGAGTTTTCCCGGCACGCGCATCGTGGACAATGTTGTGGTCATGGGCATGGGCGAGCCGATGGCCAACTACGACAACCTGCTCAAGGCGCTGCGCCTGCTCAATTCGCCGTGGGGCGGACGCATCGGCGCGCGCAAGATCACCGTTTCCACGAGCGGCCTCGCGCTGCAAATCCGGAAGTTCGCCGACGAGCCGGAACAATTTTCCCTCGCCATCTCGCTCCACGGCGCGACGGATGCCGTGCGCGGCAAGATCATGCCGGTGAACAAAAAATATCCGCTGGCCGAACTCACGGCGGCGCTGGAGTATTACCGGGACAAGCGCGGCCGCTTCATCACGTTTGAATACATTCTCATCGCCGGCGTCAACGATTCGCTGGAGCAGGCGCGTCCCCTTGGTGCGCTCGCCCGGCGGCTCAACGCGAAGGTGAACCTGATTCCCTACAACACCGTGGAGGATCTGCCGTGGCAACGTCCCGACGAGGAAACGTGCGAACAGTTCCTGCGCGCGCTCAAGGCGCAGAAAGTCGTCTGCACACTGCGCCGTGAAAAAGGCCACGACATTGACGCCGCCTGCGGCCAATTACGCTTGAAGACGGAGCGCGAATTGGCAGAATCCAAATAATCCATGAAAATCCAACGCCGCGAATTCCTGAAAAAAACTGCGCTCGCCACCGGCTGCGTCCTGGCCGGTGCGCAACTTGGCGCGGTGGAGAATGCGGCCCCAAAAACGTTTGATCCTTACGAACTGGTGCCGTTGGGCAAATCGGGGTTGAAATTTTCCCGCGTCTGCATGGGCACCGGCAGCAACGGCGGAGGCCGCCAGTCCAATCAGACCCGCAAGGGCCGCACCGCCTTTCAGAAACTCCTGCGCGACGCCTACGAGCGCGGCGTGCGGACTTACGACCTCGCTGATCTTTACGGCTCGCACACCTATCTGCCGCCGGCGCTGGACGGGATTCCCCGCGAGAAATACAATCTCATCAGCAAAATCTGGTGGATGGGCGGCAGCCTGCCCGAACCGGAACGGCCCGCCGCCGACATCGTCGTGACACGCTTTCTCAAGGAACTGAAGACGGATTACATTGACCTGCTGTTGCTGCATTGCGTCATGGATGCCAACTGGCCGCAGCAACTGCGTTCGCAGATGGAGGCTATGAGCAAGCTCAAGGCGCAGGGCAAAATCCGCGCGCTCGGCGTCTCGTGCCATTCCATCGAAGCACTCGAAGCCGCCGCGGCGGAACCATGGGTGGAATCCGTCCACGCCCGCATCAATCCCTACGGCATGAGCATGGACGGCCCGCCGGACACGGTCGTGCCCGTGCTGAAAAAACTTCACGCCGCCGGCAAGGGCGTCATCGGCATGAAGATCATCGGCGAAGGCCGCCTGCGCAACGACGATGCACGCCGCGATGAATCGGTGAAGTTCGCACTCAACCTCGGCTGCGTGGACGTCCTGGACGTCGGCTTCGAGAAGATCGAGGAAGTGGACGACTTCGCCGCCCGCGTGCGCAAGGTGTCGCTGCCGGCCTGATTAAATTCTGTGTTTCATCCGGGTTTCATCTGTGGCTAGAATAGTCGCGTGATTGCTTTGCTTGATTACGGTTCCGGCAACCTCCGCAGCGTCCACAAGTCGCTGCTCAAGGTCGGCGCGGACGTGCGTCTCGTGCAGCGCCCCGACGAGATCGGCGACGCCCGCGGCTTGGTGTTGCCCGGCGTTGGCGCGTTCGACGACTGCATCCACGCGCTTCAAAAACAGGAACTGCTCGGTGCCGCGAAGAATTTCATCCAGACCGGCAAACCGTTTCTCGGCATCTGCGTCGGCTATCAGGCGCTGTTTGAGAAGAGCGAGGAATTTAATTCCTGCGCCGCCGGCCTCGGCGTCTTCCAGGGCAAAGTCGTCCGCTTCACCGAAAAGCCCGGCCACAAGATTCCGCAGATCGGCTGGAACCAATTGGAGATTGTGAAGACCGATTGCCCGCTCTATCGCGGCATCGTGAGCGGCAGCTATGTTTATTTCGTGCACAGCTTTTATCCGCAGCCGGTGGACGCCAGTATCGTCGCCACGCGCACGGATTACGGCGACAACTTTGCCTCGTCCGTCTGGCGCAACAATGTGTTTGCCACGCAGTTCCACCCGGAGAAAAGCCAGAAGGTCGGATTGCAACTGCTCAAGAACTTCGTGGAGCTGACGAAAGCCTGACCATCGTTACGCCACAAACCGGCAGTCGCTTCGCGGGCAAAGTATATATCCAGCGCCGCCCTGCCGTCGTTGGTGAAGATATTCTTTCCTGATTTCATCGCAGTTTCAAGCCTGTGCACAACGCGATGATGAGATGGCCGATGCACGCGGAACGGTGTCCGTACTCCACGTTTGCCATCCGCTCATGCCTTGCGCAGCTTCCGAACAACGCTCACGCCCAGCGGAAACAACAACAATGCACCAGCAAACCAAGTTCCTGATTCAGGGATAGCGGCCGAACTCTCATTCACAACCAGATTATCCATTGCGAAGGAACAAGAGGAGACGGGAGTAAAAAACAAAACCGTATCAATTCCGGTGTAATTGAAATCGCACCAAGTTGGAGCGGTGCTGCTCAGAATATATGTATTATCATACAAAACAGCGCCCCCGGATTTGCCAACGACTTCAATTTGAGCGTCACCACCAAACCAAGTTAGATAAGCCGAATTCAAAGTGAAAGAAGCGGGCCCGCTTGTAAACGCCGGTACGGTGTAATCACTGGCAATCCCTGCTGCGTATTCGCCCGATGGATCAACACTGACGCTGAATCGATTCCATTGCAGACCGCCATAACCCTGGGGAACCCCACCTGAAGAATGAATCAAATCCGCAGGCGTAATATCATCAAACGTGATCAGCGAGGCACCGGCTGTCTGCATCAAAACAAAGCCCAAGGATAAACCGAACGAGATTCTTTTCATAACGACATCATTATTAATTATGGTTTCCCCGCTATTTAATGCAACCAAACACTAATTCTAAATACAATGCCAATTTGGGACATATAGAATCATTTTTGAGCCATCAATGTTGCAGAAAAACCCACGAAGTTCTTCCAATCTTTGCGAATTAACCCATTCCGTTTAGTCAGCACCGCCTTAATCATCACGCCACCCGCCAGTTTGAGCGTGGCTGCTCAGAATCTTTACTGTCCAGACACTAAATCAAACCAAATCCCCCCCAAAGGTTTGGGCACTCCGGTTTCTCCAAATCTCTTGAAGCATTTTTCGGCGTGCCGCGCGCTTCACATCGCCAGTCGCCACCGGGGCCGGCATAACTTCTCATTTCCTTGGTTTTCACCGGGAGTGATCGGTTGAAACCGGATGGTTCGTCACCGCCGCTGCCTTGACAATTTCGCTGACAATGGAATCGGAAAGATCGCCGCTGACCGGGAACATGGTCTGTAGATGGCCGGAGGCATCCACAATCAGCGTGCGGAAATTATGGTTGATGGTGGTTCCATCGGATTCATAGCTGACGCCGGACTGGCGGGCCAACTCGCTGATTTTGTCGGCCGGTCCGGTCAGAAAACTCCACTGCGCCGGATTGTAATGATAGTTCTCGCCATAGGCTTTCAACATCTGCGGAGAATCGAACTGCGGATCCAGCGAGACGGAGAGCAGGTGCCAGTTTTTTGGCGCCTCATGGAGGGCCGCTAATTTTTGCGCAACCAACTGGAAATTTTTTGAAAGCCGCGGGCAAAACTCTGGCAGGGGACAGCGCGTGTAAAAAAAAGTGATGGCCACCGCCTGTCCTCGAAAAAAGTTCAAGCTGACGGGCTGGCCAAGTTCGTTGGTGAAATGATAGTCGCGCAAAGGTTGCATGGCTGGTGCCATGGCCGGGGCGGGCGGCGGCAGAGCCATGATTCCATGCTTGGCGAGGTGGTCCACCCAGCTTTCGGTGGCGGTCACATGAAGTTGAAAAGTGAGGCGGTCGCCACGTTCAAGTCCGGCGAGTTCGCCCGGGTTTTGTGTTGTGAATGGCATGGTCATCGCCGTCATGTAATTGGAGATGGCTTCGTGCTGGATGACAATCTGCCGCTCGTCGCGGTTGACGGACAAGACCACGCCTTGGGCCGCGAAACTCCGTGGGCGGGCGGCCTCGGTGTCGGCGGGCGGCTGCGATTTGGCGGATGGGGCACTGAATAAAATCAGCAGCGAAATACCGAATGGCAATACGTTGAGGATGGATTGGCATACCAACATTTTGTTTGTCTGTCTCGACATTTTCATTTCAGTTTTTCCGGCCGTCACGGGTTGGGCAGGCGTCCGACCCGGTAGAAACCGGCATTCGCCGTCGCGTTGAAATCGGTAAACGTCACCGGACTGCTGGCCGCGGTGTTGGTGATGAGCGCAAACCAGTTGGTCGTCAGCAAATTGGTTGAACGTTGGACGAAGTAGCGTAACCCGACATTCGCCGAATAGCTGAACTGAAAGTTGGTTGGTGCTGTCCGTGAAAGTGAGCTGAGGGTGACCGGCACCGGCGTGACGATGTTGATGCTGGCCGTGTTCGTCGCCTTTAATCCATTGTTGTCCGTGGCGATGGCGGAAAGGGTGTAGCTGCCCGCCGCCAGATTATTGGTTGTGGCGGAATAGGGCGCGGCGGTTTCGTTGGTCAATACGCCGGCACCCACGAGGAATTGCACATTGGTAACCGCGCCGCTGCCGTTCGTGACCGCCGCTTGAATGGTCACATTCGCGGGGGCGGCGAAGACCGCGCCCGACACCGGGTTGGTGATGGCGATGGTTGGCGGCAGTGCGGCAGATATCACCACGACCGCGCCAGTCATCCCAAAGTTAAAATGCACCTGGCAATAATATGAAAAATTGCCCGCCACGGGGAACGTGTTGGTGAAAGTTTGCGGCAGGGTGGTAATGGTGCCTGAATTCCAAAGTCCGCTGGGCACACCATTATCATCGCCCGCCACACCGTTGGTGCCGCTGGTCGTGGAGTGGAAGGTGGACGCCCAAGTCCACACCACCTGATCCCCGACGGCGATGGTGACCACCGCGGGTGTGAACCGGTCAAACGTGCTTCCCACGGAGACATTAGCCGTGGCCGCAAAGCTGGAAGGCACCAGGCCGAGGCTTGGCAGTGTTGCCACTGCGATGACCGGCAAAAAGTATTTCTTGAAAAAAATCATGGCTGTTTGCTTTGTTAGTAAGAGGCGTTTTAGTGTGATATTGTTCCCGCAAATTTCGCTTCGCTTCACGGCCACCCACTAGCATGGCGAACGGGTGGCGGTTGCTAGGTAAGAGTGACGGGCCGGCATTTTGTTCCCCGCAATTTGTAAATTTATTTTTCGAATCCGGATTCTCGGCGGGAACCTATTCACCGCTTCATCCCTCATACCAGCGAACGGCGCAATGCTTGCGCCAGCCAAAGGTGAAATTTGCACCGGCGACATCGCCTCAAAATTATGAATCGAATTCGAGTGGCCCTTTTTAATGACCGGGCGGCGGCTGAGCCGATCCGCGAACATCTCTACTGCGAACATTGCCATTTCATGTGGCCGAAACCAGATGCCGCGCCGCGCTGATGCCAGGTGGAGTTTCTGTTTCCATGAAAATGTTCCGCATCGTTAGCTCCCTGCTATGTGCCGCCAGCACCTTCCTATTTGTCGGTGCGGGTGTCGGTCGCGCTGAAGCTGAACCGAATGCCGCCATCAAAATACGCAGCGCAGGGGCTGAATTCGCCAACCCGTCTCCCAGCGGCGAGCCGGGTTCCCCAACCTACCTTAGTGATGTGTTGCCGATCATGATGAGCAAGTGCGCCCGGTGCCATGGCGATCCCAACAGCGTTCTGTCGGATTGGCTGGATTATCGGACGGCATTCAACGACCGCGTGGAAATAAAACGGCGGGTGTGGCAGAGCTGGAATCGTTCCTATTACAAGCAGCCGATGCCTGCCGGAAATAGTGTGGAAGCCCAGAGCATGACGGCAGACGAACGCCAGATCATCAAGCGCTGGGTCGAGGCCGGCGCGCCCTGCGGTGTGCCGCCGACCGATGCCGCCATTCACTCCAAAGCGGAAAAAACCGAGCTTGGAAAACGGCTCTTTGGCACAGTCTGTGGCATTTGTCACCAGCCAGCCGGGCAAGGTATTGCTTCCCGATTTCCGCCCTTGGCGCGGTCAGATTTTTTGAATGCCGACAAGTACCGGGCAATCAGAGTCGTCCTCAATGGGTTGCAAGGTGAACTGGTCGTCAACGGCAAAAAATTCAACAACAGCATACCCAGATTCCCGCTCAGTGATCAGGACATCGCAAATATCCTCACCTATGTCTTCAATTCCATGGGCAATTCTGGAAAATAAAATCACCGCCGGTGAGGTCGGCGCGGCGCGGACGGAAAAAGCCGATCAAAATCAAAATACGGATGGGCAAACGCCACAGGCAAAACCTGTCTAAGAAGGGAACCCTTTTGAATGAAGGTGTTTATCAGGCTGAAACCACGAAAACGCCGCGATATAAAATCGCGCTCGCCTTTTTGGGGAACAAATGTTGCACTGAACCGTCTTATCCTTGATGACTTGGCATGGCTGACAATAACGAATTTGAAAGCTTGGTGGAGCGGTTTTACGCTCCCCTGTATCAATTTGCGTTCAGTCTCACGCGCGCGGAGGCGGATGCCTGTGATTTGACGCAACAGACGTTCACGGTTTGGGCCACGAAAGGTCATCAATTGCGTGATATGTCAAAAGTGAAAACTTGGCTATTTACCACCCTCCACCGCGAGTTTCTGAATTCCCGGCGGCGGCAAACTCGTTTCCCGCATTTGGAACTCGATACGGTGGCCGTTGAATTACCAGTCGTTTCCCCGGCAACCGTCAGCCGGCTCGACACCGCGCAAGTGCTCGACGCCCTCACCCAAGTGGATGATGTCTATCAGGCTCCCGTGGCGCTGTTCTATTTGCAGGATTGCTCCTATAACGAAATGGCTGAAATCCTGGGCGTGCCGTTGGGCACGGTCAAGTCACGCCTCGCGCGCGGCATCGGTCAATTGCAACATTTGCTGGCACGCGACATCGCCGCCGGTCAACCACCAGCCATTTTGTGAACGTCAACGAAGCGAAAAATATCTTATTGCTTTACCGCCCCGGAATGGCGGATGCGGAAGACTCTGAAATCGCCGAGGCGTTGGCGTTGGCTAAAGTTGACCCGGACCTGGGTCGCTGGCTGGAAGTGCATTGCGCCCGCCAATTTGTCATTCGCGAGAAATTCCGCCAGATCACCGTGCCCGCCGGGCTGAAGGAGCAAATCATCTCCGAACAGGCGGCGAGTGAAAAAATGATTTCGACGCGGCGAACAATCCAGTTCGCGGCGGCGGCGGCCATCCTGCTGTTCGCTGTCCTGGCGGTCTTCCGTTTTTTGCCGCAGGCGTCGGATGACACGCTGGCCGTTTATCAAAATCAAATGGTGGGCGTGGCGTTGCGTGGCTATGCGATGGATGTGCAAACAAATGACGCGGCCGCGATCCGCGCCTATCTTGTGCAAAACCATGCGCCGGCGGATTTTGTTTTGCCGGCACCGCTTCAGCAGGCGGCCCTGGTGGGGTGTGCGGTGGAAGACTGGCAGGGCGTGAAGGTCTCCATGATCTGTTTTCGTACCGGCAAGCCGCTGGCACCGGGCGTCGCGAGCGACCTCTGGCTGTTTGTGGTTGACCGGACTTCGGTAAAAAATGCGCCGGCTGGAGCTGCCCCGCAATTTACCAAAGTCAACCGGCTCATGACCGCCACTTGGACGCAGGGAGGAAAAACTTACCTGATCGGAACGGCGGGCGATGTGCTGACCCTCCGGCAATATCTCTGATGAAAATCCCGCTTTCCATGTTTGTGCGCGTCAGTTTTCAATGCTCATGTGTGTCAGCACCCAGTCGAAGTCAGCGTGTTCATCGGCCGGCGTGGCGGGAATCTCGATGGGCAGGTTCGCGGCGTGCGCGGCGGGCGGGCGGAAGGTGCTGGCTTTCAACCAGTGATGGAGCGTGGCGTGGCCGTCGGCAAAAGTGAAGGCGGTGGAGCGGTTATGGTAGGTGGCCGGCAGGTCGTGCCATTCGTCATCCGTGGCCGCGTAAGCGCCGCTGGCCGCCGGCGCATCCTTGTTGAGAAAATAGCCGTCACCAATGCTGTCCGGGTGTTCATCCAGAAACACAAAAATGTCCGCCGGGTGCGGAATCTGCGTCGTCTTTAAAAACTGCTGGTAGCCGGGATTATTGGTGTTTGCGCCGCCGACAATCGCCGGTCCCGCATTTCCCAGCATGGCATTCATCGAATAGCTGCGGATGCGATGATCCCAGCCGGCACCGCTTTGAATCGAGCTTAAGGCGTGGTCAGACGGACAGCGGTAAATGGCCGTGCCGCCACCATTGTATAAGCCCAGGCTCGCCTCGGTGATGGTTGCGGGATTGGTGTTATCGGGACTTAAACTCCAAGTCATGACGTTGTTGACCCAGTTGATATTGTTTCGGGGGGAGTTGTCCGACATCACCAGATTATACGGCAGGAAACTTTCGTGATCATCGGTGTAAAGCTGGCACGCCAGCTCAAGCTGTTTGGTGTTGTTCAGGCAGACGACGCCCCGAGCGCGCTCCTGGGCCTTGGAAAGCGCCGGCAACAAAATCGCCGACAGAATCGAGATGATGGCAATCACCACCAGCAGCTCGATCAAGGTAAAACCAACACCACCCCACCAGCATGGGCATGACGGGCTGTTCGCGGGGCGCGTATGGTTCATGTTTTTGGCGACAACCGCCGACTTTGAAAGATTTTAAACACTAATTAATTCCATTATCAATCTTTGTCAATAGCTGCAAAACCAAAGTGGCGAAACCAAAGCGGCGGGAAAAAGACCAAACCCAGGCGGCACGCTAGTGCCGACCGGGCTTGGCTGATGCAATCCGTTTACCGGGTTCCTTTAAAGTACGCCATGGCCGAAACCCTTCGGCGGCGTCAAGCCGGTATAATCACCAACCACTTTTGCGTCATATGGTGCATACAAACCGTTCTGTGAAGTATGGGGGTCATAACCGACATTGTTTCCGATCGGATCGCCCCCGGCCAATGGCAAACCATAGCTGGCAACAATTTCGCCAGCCAGACTGACCCGGATGACGCGGTTGTTAAATTGGTCGCTGATCATCGTGTCGCCGTTTTTGAGCCGCACGGCACGGGTGGGCAGCGGGGCGGGAACACTGTTCGGGTCGGTATCTGTGAAGTATTGCCAGATGACATTGTCATTGGTGTCCACTTCGACGGCGCGGGAATTACCGGCATCGGTCAGCAACGTGTCGCCGTTTTCAAGACGGCTGGCAAACGCCATGATGTCAACCGTGCCACCGGCACTGAAGGTTTTGACAATCTGATCGTTCCGGGTGACTTCAATCGCCCGGTTGTTGCCCTGGTCAGCAATCAGGATGTGGCCGTTCTTCAGCAGTTCGGCGGAGTTTGGACCATTGAGTTGGTCAGCCTCATTCGTGTTCGATCCCGGGTATTGCCAGACAATTTTCTTCTGCAAATTCACCTCGATGATGCGGTTGTTCGCCTGATCGGTGATGAGCACATGGAAGTTCGGCAGGAAGGTGCTTTGCACCGACGTGTTCAACAAGTTTGGCCCTGATCCCGTTTGGCCGAACTGCCCGTATTGCCAGACAATCTGGCCGGCGGGGTTCACCAGCAGGACGCGATTATCGGCCGCACCGTCGGGAGCCTGTGGAATTACGCCGGCGGGCGTGCCGGTGCCGGCCATCAAGGTGAGCGGCCCGACGCGCTGCACATCATTGACGCCGATGACGGAACGGGCTGAAAAGTCATTCGGTCCAAGGCCGAATGACCAGACAATATCCCCGTTCGGGTTGATCTCGATGACGCGGTTGTTGAACTGATCGGCAATCAGAATATTGCCAGCCTTATTAAAGTCGTGACGAGATTTCATGCTGTCTGCCGACACGGTGCCTGCTAACGCAAGAACGCCAACAGCGGCGAGAACGAAACAGCAAACCTGGCTGCATGACAGATTTCGATTGCATGTGTTTTTCATAGATTTTTGAATTTTTGGTTTAAACCAAGCGTTTCAACAGTTAAGAGGAGTGAACCCTGAAATTGTTCCCGGCAAAATATTGTTTCGTCAGCACAAAACCCGCGTCAGTCTTTCCACCATGCCTGAAAATTAGCATGAGACCGCCAACAATTATTGCCATATGCGACCCGAAGAAATTTGCTTTTCCCAGCCTTTCTTCCATGTGTTCGGGGGTGGAAAAAGCCATTCCCAATAAGTTGGCCTGCAACTGCTGAAGAACTTTGAGAAACTGACAAACGCCTAGGCTGGTTTAGTTTCGTTGTCTGTCCGCCCAGGAAAGGTCAATCATTTTACGGCGCAGTTCTTCTCGCAGTTTTTGAATGTCCGCTGGCGTGCGGACTTCCAGATAGACTTCGCACATGTCGTCCAGCGTCCGGTAGAGATGGCCGTATTTCAGGCCGGCCACGGCTTCGGGTGGAATGTTTTTGTCCCGTTGCATTTTCGCCAGACCCGCCACAAGCCATTCGTAGCGGCGGCCGATTTGGATTTCCAGATTGGTGAACGAACAATCTCCGGCCGGGCGGTTCGTGTCCGGAAAGCCGATAAAACGGTCGAACCACCAGTAGCGGCAAATGTCCTGCCGGCTTCTGGCGTTGGTAGTCGGTTTGGAAAACTGCTCCACGATTGCGTAAAGCGATTTTTGCAGCGGCGCAAAATTCGTGTTGCCGTCGAGCTCGTGGAACAGGATCAATTCCATCATACGCGTCAGGTCGCTTTCTAATTTCCGGCGCGTACCGGCTTCGGCTGGATTGGTTGAGTGGAAATAAGCTGACTCCGCCTCCATTTCAGCGTGATGTTTTGCCATGACCCAATCGTGTGTTTTTTCGATGAATTGGTCGCACGTCAGCAGCAGCGGGTCTTTTTGCCAGGCGTTGGTTTCCAGCGCGGACAGATTTTGTTTCAGCTCCCGGATTTCACCCAGCAATTGTATGACCGCAGCATTGGTGGACGTCGCGTGCAGTTCGAGCGCCCGTTCAGCATCTCGGTGATATGAGACTGATTGCGGCACCGTCGAGGCGGGCAATGATATGGGTGATGGCGGCAGATCGGTCGGGTTGAACGGTGCGGAAACAGCCAGCGGACAAACCCACGCTGCCATTAGAACCAGAATGAACCAGCGCATCATTTGGCGGGAAACTTTTTCAGGCCGACCTCTTGGGCAATGTCGTCGAACTCCTCTTTGCTGACGGTTTCGAGGCGCTGGCCGCGCGCCTTGAGTTTTTCGTTGAGCTTGATGGTCTTCTCCGTCATCACCTCGTGCGTCTCCTGCGTGCCACCGATGAGGAGAAAATTGTCGCCCTTGGTGATGCGCTTGTGGCCGTCGGAATCCAGCCCGACGCCGAGCAGCGCGGCCTTGCGTTTGTTTTTTTTGGCGTTCGCCATGCCCAAAACGTAAAGCCCGCCAGCAGACGGGTCAAGGACGGCACGGAATTTTCACTGCACGCCGACGCGGTAGAAATATGGGCCGCCGTTCGTGGTCGAGGTGTCCGTGTAGCTGGTCGAAACCGCATGGCCGGTGAGATTGCTGACGATGGAGGAGAACGGCGGTTGCACGGCGAGGTTGGTGCTGCGTTGGAGATAATAAGACACGCCGCTCACGCTTTGCCAAGTCACCTTCATGCCGGAAAGACTGTTGGACGGTGATGACAATTGCAGCACCGAGGCCGCGTTGGTGGGAATGGTGCCAGCAATCCACTCCTGCCAGTTGTTCATGCCGTCACCATCGGAATCAATCGTGTCAGCCGTGCCATCTGTGGGCAGGCCGTATTGTTGCGCCCAAGCGTAGGAGAGCAGCGAGGCCGGCGTTTGATATTCATAAGCGCCGATGTCCACCGTGCCTCCAACGATGCGATGGTTGCCGTCGAGATCATTAGTTCCAGAAACGTAAGCGTTATTTCCAGCGTTGATGCAGGGAGAGTTTGATTGCAGAGAATAATTTCCCAGCGCTGGATTTACGAACAGCGGATCGCTTGTCCAACAGTTGGTTAATTTTGCATTGTAAACATTGGATGTGGCGACGAAAACGGAAGTGCAGTAGTTGCCATAGATGATGCAGTTTTTCAATGTTCCGCCATAAACGCCGCCGCCTTGATTGGTTGCCGTATTTCCGACGATCGTACAATTAGTTAAAATCGGCAAAATACCAGTATTGTTGACTGTATAAACGCCGCCGCCATTGCCATAGACAACATTGCTGATAACAAGGCAGTTGTTTAGCATCGGAATATAACTTCCATTAGGCGGTTGCTGGTAGCTTCCCCCGCCACTTCCAATTCCAATTCCTCCAACCACAGGAAGCATACAGACGTTGTTGCTTAAAATGCAGTAGTTCAAAATTCCAAAGCAATCTCCCCCACCTGAAGTTGTCGAAAGATTTCCCGCAATCAGGCAGTAATTTGCGGTGCACATATAGGTTCCGCCGCCCCAAGAGGTGGAGCCATAGAATGGGGCTATGTTCCCGATTACTTGGCAATAATTTAATAGGCAATAAGCCGCCCCACCGCCGAAGCTGGCGCTGTTGCTGATGATTAAACAATTATTCAAAACACTGTCAAAAGCACCGCCTCTCACGGCATAATTCCATTGAGTGATCGGTACAAGGTTGTTTGAGATAACACAGTTGTTCAAAGTTCCTTGGTAAACTCCGGCACCGCCATACGCCGCGCCACTCCCCGCACAAACATTGCCGGTTAACACACAGTTGGTCAGAAAGCAATTGGTGGATTCGCAATTTACCCCGCTGCCGGAGCCAGTCCCTCCGCCGCCAGTGACGGTGAAGCCATCCAGCGTGGCATTGTTGGTCAGATAAACGCCCCTCAAATCGTTATTGTAATTGGTGGCGCTGGCCGAATTGGTTTGAACGAAATTGTAGTGATAACCTTGAATCACTGTCACCGCCGGACCATTGACGCTGCAGACAGTCACGGCCTTGTTAATGGCCGCACGATTGGTGATGGGGGTGGCATAACCCACGCCTCCACCAGTATGGGAACTGTTCACCACCCTTCCGCCGGTGTTGTAAAGGCCGTTGGTGACGAGAATCAGGTCTCCATCCGTGGCCACATCAACGGCGCTTTGGATGTCCTTCGATGCCGTCGGCCAGTTGGTGAATGGCGCGGCGGGCGAGAGGTTGCCCGCATCCACATAAAACGTCGTCGCGCAAGCGTTGAAGCTAAGAACGATTGCAACCAAAACCAGAACCCATTGTGCAGATATTTTCATAAGACAAGCCCTTAATGGAAATTAATTTAATCTTCCAAGTTCGCACGCAGCTGTCAACATACTTATTCCGCAAACGGAATAAGTTTGTTGGCCAGCATGGCCGGGTGCGTGACACTTTGGAAAAACAACTCGCGGCGTTTCTGCGCAAGAAAGGTGGCGATATGACGTTTGCCCAATTTTCCAAAAAGCTCGGCCTTCCCGCTTCAACACTTCATCGTCTGGAGCAATGCCAGCAGAGCATCACCTTGGGCCGCCTGCAGCAGATCATGCAGCGTTTGAAATGCGGCTTGTCGGACATCTTTCATTAACTCGGAAGCATATACAGTTTCGCTCATTTCGGCTCGCGAGGACGCTCGCCCCACCAGAAACTTTGCGCCTTGGCGTCTTTGCGTTAAAAATCAATCGTGCGGATGGAAGTGCGATTCCTTGGCAAGCTGTTCCCACAGTTTCTTCTGCGCGTCGGTGATTTTGGCCGGCACGACGATTTTGACGGTGATGTGGAGGTCGCCGGTCTTGCCGAGGCCGTGGCCGCGCACGCGGAACTTCTGGCCGCTGGCGGTGCCGGCGGGAATCTTGATGTTCACCTTGCCGGCAAGCGTGGGCACGGCGATCTCCGCGCCGAGCGCGGCTTCCCACGGCGCGAGTTCGAGCTCGTGGATGAGATTGTGTCCGTCCACCTCGAAGTCGGGATGCTTCGCCAGGCGGATGCGGAGATAGAGGTCGCCGCCATGCTCGCCGCGCCCGGCGATGCGCAGCTTCTGCCCCTCGGTGATGCCGGCGGGAATCTTGACCTGATGCGAGTCGGTGCGGTTCTCGCGCCGCACGGTGACGGTGCGGACGGAGCCGCGCTTGGCCTCTTCGAGCGTGACGAGAATATCGCCCTCGATGTCGCGGCTTTCTTCGGCAACCGGTTCTTCGGTAAAACCGCCTTGTCCACCAAAGCCATTGCCGCGCCGCTGTCCGCCGAACATTTGTTCAAAGAAATCGCTGAAGCCGGTGCCGCCGAAATGCGTGGAGAAATCTTCGCGGCTCATCGGGCGTCCGCGAAAACCCTGGCCGCCGCCACCGAAACCGCCCGCGCCGGGCGGTGGACGGAATTCCGCGCCAGACTTCCAGTCTGCGCCGAGCTCGTCGTATTTCTTGCGCTTGTCCGCGTCGCCGAGGACCTCGTAGGCCTCGTTGATCTCCTTGAATTTCTCCTCGGCCCTCTTCTTGTCCTTGGCCACGTCGGGATGGAATTCGCGTGCGAGCTTGCGAAAGGATTTTTTGATCTCGTCCGCACTCGCGGTGCGCGGCACGCCGAGGCTCTGGTAATAATCTTTGTATTGAACAGCCATCGGGGAAGAATTTGCCTGTCAGCGGCGATTTGTCAAAGCCGGAAGGAACCGGGAATTGGCGATTTACGAATTACGATTTACGATGGGTGTCGAAAAGTGGACGGCATGGACAGTTTTCCCAATCGTAAATCGTAAATCGGCAATCGTAAATCACTTGGCGCGCTTGGCGTTGTCCACGCTCAGGAAGCGCGTGCCAGCGAAGTTGCCGGTGCGCCGCCAGATTTTCACGAGGATGTGCTCGCCGCGCGCGGCCTTGCACAGCCGCACGGCGTCGTTGGCGCTGGCGACGGGCTGGCGGTTGATTTCGGCGATCAGGTCGTTCGGCTGCAAGCCGGCGTCGGCGGAATTGGAATCCGGGTTCACCTCGGTCACGAGCGCGCCGTTGACGCTGGCCGGCACGCGGAGCTGTTCGCGTACCGTCGGTTCGAGATCGGCCACGGTCACGCCGTCAAGTGCGTCAGCGGTGGCGGGACCGGCGGTGGCATTGTCATCGTCATTGGCGGCAACTTCGCCGCCGGGCAATTCGGTGAGCGTGACGTTGACGGTTTTGCCGAAGCCGTTGCGAATTATTTTCACCGCGACGGACGTGCCGGGTGCGAACTGCGACACCGTGAGCTTCAGGCTGTTCGCGTCGGTGATGGGTTTGCCGTTGATGGCGATAATCACGTCGCCAGGCCGGATGCCGGACTTGGCGGCGGGCGTGCCGGCCACCACATCGCCGACGAGCGCGCCGGACTGGTCGGCGAGGCCGAACTGTTTGGCGAGATCAGCGTTAATGTCCTGCGGGCTGATGCCGAGGTAGCCGCGCGCGAGCGAGCCGCCGCTGACGAGCCGTTCGAGGACATTGCGCGCCATGTTGATCGGCACGGCAAAACCGATGCCCTGGTTGCCGCCGCTGCGGCTGATGATGGCGGTGTTGATGCCGACGAGCCGGCCTTCCACGTCCACGAGTGCGCCGCCGGAATTGCCGGGATTGATGGCGGCATCGGTCTGGATGAAATTTTCGTAGCCGTTGAAACCAAAACCGCTGCGGCCGAGCGCGCTGACAATGCCCATCGTCACGGTCTGACCGACGCCGAAGGGATTGCCGAGCGCGAGCACCACGTCGCCGACTTCAAGCTGGTCGCTGTCCGCCAGCGTGACGGCGGAAAGGTTGCTGGCCGAAATTTTCAACACGGCGATGTCCGTGGCGCGGTCTTTGCCGATGACTTTCGCGGTGTATTCGGTTTTCCCGTCGGCGATGGAAACCTTCACCTCGTCGGCGTCGGCGACAACGTGGTTGGCCGTCAAAATGTAGCCGTCGGGCGAGATGATGACGCCGGAGCCGA
>CAYUGC010000004.1:0-44469 GCA_964444085.1 uncultured Bifidobacteriaceae bacterium
TCGACGAGCCGTTCAGCGGCATTGACCCGATTGCGGTTTACGAGGTGCAGAAGATCGTGCGCCGGCTGAAGGAGCGCGGCCTCGGCATCTTGATCACCGACCACAACGTGCGCGAGACGCTGAAGCTGATTGACCGCGGCTACATCATCCACAAAGGCCAGGTGCTGGTGGCCGGCAGCGCGGAATTTCTCGCGAACGACCCGAAGGCGCGGGAAATTTATCTGGGGCCGGAGTTCAACCTGTAACCCAAGGATTAAGATTAGGATTACGATTAAAATTAGGAGCCACGCTCGTAATCATAAACTTAATCGTAATCTCAATCTGAATTTTTATGGAACGCCAATCCGTCACCGTCGGCCAGTTTTTCAAGGAACAGGGCGCGTCCTTGGAAATGAAGCTGCTCGCCGGCGAGACCGGCCTGGACCGGGTCATCCGCGAGCCGACCGTCAACCGCCCCGGCCTGGCGTTGAGCGGCTTCACGCGCTACTTCGCCTACAAACGGATGCAGGTCATGGGCCACGCGGAAGTCTATTATCTGCGCGAACAACGGCAGGAGGAACGCGAGGCGCGCTACGCTTATTTGTTCGCCTACAAGATTCCGTGCGTGGTGTTCAGCCGCGGACTAAAGCCGGACAAGGAATTTCTCGCCGCCGCCGCCCAGGCCGGCGTGCCCATCTTCCAGACGCCGCTGGTCACGATGAAATTCATCAACAAGGCCACGCTGGAGTTGGAGATGATGTTCGCCCCGCGCACCAGCGAACACGGCTGCATGGTGGACATCCTCGGTGTGGGCGTCATCATCAAGGGCGAAAGCGGCGTGGGCAAAAGCGAATCCGTCCTCGCGCTCATTGAACGCGGCTACAGCCTCGTCGCCGACGACGTGGTGCGCGGCGTGCTGGTGGATGGCCGCGTGGTGCTGTGCACCAGTTCCGAACTCACGCGCGACCACATGGAAGTGCGCGGCATCGGCATCATCAACGTCGCGCAGATGTTCGGCGTGAAGGCCATCCGCAAGGACAAGAAGCTCGACCTCATCGTCACGCTCAAGCCGTGGGACGACGTTACGGACGTGGACCGGCTGGGCATGGAGCAGGAATTCGTCAAGGTGCTGGGCGTGGACATCCCGCACGTCATCATTCCGGTGCGGCCGGGCCGCGACATCGCGCGGCTCATCGAAGTCGCGGCGTTCCAGATCAAGCTGCGCAAGTCCGGCTACAACGCCGCCGAGGATTTGAACAACCGCCTGCTCGCGCAGATGAACCCCGCCGCGCCGGTGCCGCCCGCGCCGGCGAAATGACCTGATTTTTACTGGCGAAAACCCCCGCGCTGGTCTATTGTCCCGATGAACAACCGCATGAGCGCCAAGAAAGCCACGGACGCCGAGCTCCTCACCAAGGAAGTGACCGTCCTCAACAAGTCGGGCATCCACGCCCGGCCCGCCGCGCTATTCGTCAAGACCGCCAACCGCTACGGCAGCGACATCTTCGTGGAAAAGGACGGCGAAAAGATTAACGGCAAGAGCATCATGGGTTTGATGATGCTGGCCGCCGGTCCCGGCAGCAAAGTCACGCTCCACGTCAAGGGCACGGATGCCGCCGCCGCGCTCGCCGAACTCGAGGCGCTCGTCCAGCGCAAGTTCGACGAGGAGTGATTCATTTCCCATTTCCCATCTTCTGACCCGCTTTCAAAACCGGGAAACCGGAGCCGGCTGTTGGTTGATTCTGGGCCCGGCAGCTGATGTATCTCAATCATAAACATACACCTTTAAGCTTGCTTCTTTGCTCGCGCTGGCACAGGCTGATGGCCGGATGAAGATTCTGGGCTTGCCGGCGGCGCGGTTTGTTCCGCTAACCTGACTGGGACTCGGAGCCGCTCTTTGAAAATCTGGATTGTGGCCGCGGGTATTTCCGGCCCCGCTTTCACACGGGGTGCCTCGGGAGGGGCATGGCCCTTGGGCCATCTCGGCACCCTGATGAGGCTTGGCGGCGTGCTGGTGTTTTACCGCGACCTCTCAGGTCAAAAACGAAAACTTGGTCAAGAAAAGGTAAAGTTTTGGATGCTCTATCAACCACTTACAACAATTCTGCAGGCGATGGTAAAGAAAGCGGTAGAAAGCGGTAAAGCCGAATGTCACCCAAACGACAAAAACACGCTTTCTATAACGGGGTGACAAAAAGGGCCAAAAAGTGACAAAAGGTGACATCCGGTCATCTCTGGTCTGGTTTGGTCTGGTTTGGTCATCTCCCAGGACGCCCAAGCCGTCATTCTCGGGGGGATTCAGAAGGCGCGGCAAAGCGGACTGGATATCACCGGTGGCCCTTCCCCTTGGCGGGCATTCGCCCGGCGCGCACCGAAACATGGGCGACAAAAACGCCAAAACGCGACAAATTGCGACAAAATGGGTCTCGGATCATCTTTGCCGGCAGTTTGAAAGCGACTCTTTAATTTGGAATTTTACCGGGACCCGGGTTTCAACTTGAAACTTGCCACCTGAAACTTGAAACTCATTTCATGGCAACTGGAGAAATTGACGTGAAATACGTCGCGCACCTCGCGCGGCTGGCGCTGACGCCGGACGAGGAGAAAAAATTGTCCGCGCAGCTTGGCAGCATCCTCGGCTACATCGAAAAACTGCGCGAGCTGGACGTGACGAACGTCGAGCCGACCGCGCACGCCGTGCCGCTGGTCAATATCACCCGCGCCGATGAAATCCGCCCGTCGCTTCCGCACGACGAGGCGCTCCGCAACGCGCCACGCCAATCCAACGGACTTTTCATCGTCCCGAAAGTTGTCGAATAATCAGCAACCATTCCGCCCGGTTATGACTTTGAAGCAACATCCCACATCCAACCTCCAACATCGGACATCCATTGTTTGTTCCGATGGCCGTTCACTGGTTGTTGGCTGTTCGATGTTGGATGTTGGATGTTTATGTCTTTGAACCAGCTCACCATTTCCGAACTGTCTGCAAAACTTGCCCGCCGGGAAGTCTCCGCGCGCGAAGTGACGCAGGCATGCCTTGACCAGATTGCCCGCGTGGATGGAAAAATCCATGCGTTCTTGAGTTACAACGCCGCCGACGCGCTCGCACAGGCGAACATGGCGGACCAGGAAATTTCCAGCGGCGTGGCCAAACCCTTGCTCGGCGTGCCGATTGCCATCAAAGACGTGCTCGCGGTCAAAAACCAGCCGCTGAATTGCGCGTCAAAAATCCTCGGCAATTTCATCTCGCCCTACGACGCGACGGCCATTGAAAAGCTGAAGGCGGCGGGCGCGATTGTCTTTGGCCGGTTGAACATGGATGAATTTGCGATGGGCAGCTCCACGGAAAATTCCGCGTTCGGCGCGACGAAAAATCCGTGGGACATCACGCGCATTCCCGGCGGCTCGTCCGGCGGCTCGGCGGCGGCGGTGGCGGCGCACGAGTGCATCGCGTCGCTCGGCTCGGACACCGGCGGCTCCATCCGCCAGCCCGCCGCGCTGTGCGGCTGCGTGGGTTTGAAGCCGACTTACGGCCGGATTTCGCGCTACGGGCTCGTGGCGTTCGCAAGCTCGCTCGACCAAATTGGACCATTCACCAAGGATGTGCGCGACTCGGCGACGCTGCTCGGCGTTTTGGGCGGCGTGGATCCCCGCGATTCGACGAGCGTGCCGCAGCCGGTGCCGGATTACACGAAGGCGCTGACCGGCGACATTCGCGGGATGAAGCTGGGCTTGCCGAAGGAATACATGATTGGCGGCCTCGACGCGGAGGTGAAAGCCGCCGTGGCTGCCGCCGTGAAAAAATTTCAGGAACTCGGCGCGGAGATTGTGGAAATTTCTTTGCCGCACACGGATTACGCCGTGGCGACGTATTACATCATCGCCACCGCCGAGGCCTCGGCGAACCTCGCGCGCTTCGACGGCATCCGCTATTGCGCCCGCGTGGACGGCGCGGACCCGATCGAGCTTTACGGCCAGACGCGCGGCGCGGGTTTCGGGCCGGAGGTGAAGCGCAGAATTATTTTGGGCACTTACGTTTTGAGCAGCGGCTATCACGATGCTTATTATTTGCACGCGCAGAAAGTCCGCACGCTCATCCGCAATGATTTTCTGAAGGCGTTTGAAAAAGTGGACGCCATCGTGACGCCGACCACGCCGACGGCGGCGTTCAAGATCGGCGAGAAATCGGACGACCCCCTGCAAATGTATCTGTCGGATATCTTCACGATCTCGTGCAACCTCGCGGGCATCTGCGGCGTGAGCGTGCCGTGCGGCTTCACCAAGAACCCGAAGCTGCCCATCGGCCTGCAACTGCTGGGCCAGCCGTTCGGCGAGGAATCGCTTTTGAAAATCGCGCACGCCTACGAGCAGGCGACGCCGTGGCACAAAGAAAAGACTGCAATTTAAGTGGATTTGCATTAGCTTCCGTGCGGATGTCGCCCTCACCCAAGACAAAAAAAATTCTTTTCTGGTTCGGCCTGTCCCTGCCCATGGTGGCGTTGCTGGCGATGGCGTGGCTGGTGCACCAGACCGGCGGACGCTTCAACAGCTCCTTCACCTACGTCATGCAGAATTACAAGGTGCTGGACGTCTTCGAGCAGACGCAGGCGCAAATCGTCGACGCCGAAGCCGGCCAGCGCGGCTACCTGCTGACCGGCCGCAAAGAATACCTCGAACCCTACCAGCGCGCGATGCAGACCATCCGCGCCAACATCGCGTCGCTGAAAAAACTCACCAGCAATGATCCCGTGCAGCAGGCCAACCTCGCCGCGCTGACGAAAATGGTGGAGGAAGAACTCGTCTTTGACCCGGACAACGCTCCCCCTCCCGGCAACGCGGCGAACGACGCCTCGGTGCTGGCGCTGACCGCGCGCGGCAAGGAGAAACTGGAGCACATCCGCAGCGTCCTGTTTCAGGCGCTGGAAGAGCAGCAGCAGGCTTTGAGCAAACACCAGCAACAGGCGGAGGAGGACGTGGTTTCCACCCAGGTCATGTCGCTAACGCTGATCACCGCCGTGGCGATGGCGCTGATTCTGGTGGTGGTCATCCTGCTCCGGCTGGAGCGGCTTCAGGAATTTGTCACCGTCTGCGCGTGGACCGGCCAGGTGCAATACCAGGGCCAGTGGCTGCGGCTCGACGAATACCTCAAGAAACAGTTCGGCGTCTCGGTTTCCCACAGCCTCTCGCAAGACGCGGCAAACAAGATGATGCGCGAAATCGAGGAACTGAACCGCTCCCAGAAACCGCCGCCTCCCGCCGCCTGACGCTTCCGGCTTGCCCGCGAGTAACCTATCAGTTACTAATCAGAGGTGCCTCCCAAAGTTAAAAAAACTACCGGCGTCAACGTGCGCGACCCCGAGCGCACCCGCCGCCGCATTTTGGACGCGGCGTTGAAGGAATTTTCCGCGCGCGGTTTTGCCGGCGCACGCATCCACTCAATTGCCCGGTCCGCGAAGGCCAACAAGCGGATGCTTTACCATTATTTCGGCGACAAGGAAGATTTGTTCCGCGCGGTGCTGGAGTTCAAGCTGAACGAGCGCATGGCCCGTTTCAAAAGCTACG
Organism: uncultured Bifidobacteriaceae bacterium; assembly: GCA_964444085.1. Classification (GTDB taxonomy): domain Bacteria; phylum Verrucomicrobiota; class Verrucomicrobiia; order Limisphaerales; family UBA11358; genus UBA11358. The sequence continues at coordinate 5,545 of CAYUGC010000004.1, forward strand.
CCGCCGACGGCATGACCGAGGGGCTGCCACTGCTGTTCCAGCATAATTGCGACGACACCGACTGGGTGCGGCTGACGGCGTGGGAATCGCTGCAGACGATAAATGACAAGCTGCACAGCTGGCCCGCCCGCCGGCGCGGCGCGATTTACACCAACAAGCTCATCCGCCAGCAGCAGGAGCAAGGGCGCATTTTGGCCGGCTGCAAGCCGGAGCATCTGCAACTGGCCCTGGCCTCGCTCGCAATTTTCCCCATCGCCCTGCCGCAACTGACCCGCATCATCACCGGCCTCCCAGCCAACAGCCCGAAGTTCCGCCGCGAATACACGCGCTTTCTTGAAACCATCGCGGCCGGTTTCCGTCCTTGAAAGCCCGGTGACGACATTTTAATATTTTGTAACCGTTTGGATACTTGTGAAAAAAACCTTTCCGCCACTGATGATTCTGGCCGCGTTCGCGCTGGCGACCGGCTGCTCCAAGCCGGCCGGCCCCAGGGCTGCCGCCGCCGTTCCGGTTTTGACGGCCCAGGCCACGGAAAAGACGATGGCGGTGCGCATCGAGCCGCCGCCGGTCGGCCACATCATGCCCATCCTGACCGTCACCATCCGCCCGCAAATCGGCGGCCTCATCAGCGCGGTGAAGTTTCAGGAAGGTCAGGAAGTCAAAAAGGGCGATCTACTTTTCACGATTGATCCGCGCCCGGCACAGGCGACGCTGGCGCACGACCAGGCGCAGTTGGAAAACGCCAAAATCCAATTCGACCGCGAACAAAAATTATTCACGGACAAGTTGATCTCCCAGGATGAGTTCGACACCAGCAAAGCCGCCCGCGACACGCTGGCGGCGACGGTGCAGTCGGACGAACTGAACCTCGGCTACTGCGAAATCCGCGCGCCGATTGACGGGCGCACCGGTGGCTTGCAATTTCACGAGGGCAACGTCGTCAAGTCGCCGGACGACGTGCTGCTGACCATCAACCAGATTCACCCGATCTACGCCGCGTTCGCCGTGCCGGAACGCTGGCTCCCGAAAATCCAGGAGCAAATGCGCCAGCGCACGCTGACGGTGGTTGCCAGCTACGAAAACCTCGAAGGCGAACCGCCGCAGGGTGACCTGACGTTCGTGGACAATTCCGTGGATGCGCTGACCGGCACCATCCAACTCAAGGCGACGTTCCTCAATCAGCGCGGCCTGCTTTGGCCGGGGCAGTTTGTGCAGCTCGCGTTGGAGCTTGAGGAGTTGACCAATGCCGTCGTTGTGCCGACACAGGCGGTGCAAAACGGACAGAACAGCCAGTTCGTCTTTGTCGTGAAGGCGGACAAGACTGCCGAATCGCGCGCGGTGAAAACTTCCGTTACGGTCAATGGCGAGACCGTCATCACGGACGGCGTGCGGGCCGGTGAAACCGTCGTGACCGACGGCCAGCTCCGCCTCGCGCCGGGCGTGTCGGTGAATGACAAAACTTCCGTGACAAACGCGCCATGAGCGTTTCGGAAATTTTTATCCGCCGGCCCGTGATGACCACGCTGGTCATGGCGGCAATTCTGCTTTTCGGCATTTTCGGCTTTCACCTGCTGCCGGTGAGCGATCTGCCGAGCGTGGATTTCCCGACCATCCAGGTTTCCGCCAGCCTGCCCGGCGCCAGCCCGTCTACGATGGCCGCCGCCGTGGCGACGCCGCTGGAAAAACAGCTTTCCACCATCGCCGGCGTGGACTCGATGACGTCCGTCAGCGCGCAGGGCATCGCGCAGATCACAATCCAGTTTTCCCTCGACCGCGACATTGACGGCGCGGCGCAGGACGTGCAGGCGGCCATCACCAAGGCGTCGCGCCAGTTGCCGCCGGGCATGCCAACGCCGCCGACCTACCAGAAAGTCAACCCCGCCGACTCGCCAATTTTGTTCATGGCAATGTCATCGGCCACCCTGCCGCTGTCGCAGGTGGATGACTTCGCAGAGAACCTGCTCGCGCAGCGCATCTCGATGATCAATGGCGTCGCACAGGTCGGGGTTTTCGGCCCGCAGCAGTTCGCCGTGCGCGTACAGGTGGACCCGAACAAGCTTGCCGCCTACGGCCTCGGCATTGACCAGGTGGAACAGGCGGTCGAGGCGGGCAACGTGAACCAGCCGCTCGGCACACTTTACGGCCAGCATCAGTCGTTCACAATCCAGGCGAACGGCCAGTTGAAAAACGCCACGCAGTTCCGGCCACTGATCGTGGCCTATCGCAACGGCAATCCGGTGCGGTTGCAGGAGGTCGCCAACGTCATTGACAGCGTGCAGAACGACAAGGTGGCTGCCTGGTTCGGCCAGACGCGCGGCATCGTGCTTTCTGTTCAGCGCCAGCCCGGCGTCAATACGGTGGCAGTCGTGGATCAGATCAAAAAGCAGTTGCCCAACCTGCGCGCGGCCATCCCGGCGGCGGTGAACATAGACATTCTCTTCGACCGTTCGCAAGGCATCCGCCAGTCGGTCTCGGACGTGGAAAACACGCTGCTGCTCACCGTCTGCCTCGTGGTGATGGTGATCTTTGTTTTTCTGCGGAACATTTCCGCGACGATCATTCCCAGCCTCGCGCTGCCGATGTCCATCGTCGGCACGTTCGCGGCGATGAAGATTTTCGGCTTCAGCCTCGACAACCTGTCGCTCATGGCGCTCACGCTGTCGGTCGGCTTCGTGGTGGACGACGCCATCGTGATGCTTGAAAACATCGTGCGCCACATGGAAAACGGCATGACGGCGATGGAGGCCGCCTTGCGCGGCGCGAAGGAGATCGGCTTCACGATCGTCTCGATGACGCTGTCGCTCTCGGCGGTGTTCATCCCGGTGCTGTTCATGAGCGGGCTGCTGGGCCGGCTGCTGCATGAATTTGCCGTGACCATCATCTGCGCAGTGCTGGTGTCCGGCTTCGTCTCGCTCACACTCACGCCGATGATGTGCAGCCGGTTCGTTCATTCCGTGCGCGAGGAAAAACACGGCGGGCTTTACAACTGGTTTGAACGGTTCTTCGACCACGTCCGCTCGCTTTACGAGCGCACCTTGCGGAAGGCGCTGGCGCACCGCCGCATCACGCTCGGCATCGCGCTGGCGACGTTCGTGGCCACGGCGCTTCTGTTTGCATGGATCCCGAAGGGCTTTTTCCCCGACGAGGACACCAACCAGATTTTCTGCATCACCGAAGCGTCGCAGGATATTTCGTTCGACGCGATGAAGGCGCACCAGCAAAAGGCCGCCGCCATCGTGGCAGCGAACCCGAACGTCGCCGCCTTCATGTCCGCCATGGGCGTCGGCGGTTCGACGGTGGCCGGCAATCAGGGCCGCATCTTCATGCGCCTGAAACCGCGCAGCGAACGCAAGCAGGGCGTCACCGAAATCATCCAGGACTTGCGCAAGCAGTTTGCCGAGATTCCCGGCCTGAAGGTTTATCCGCAGAACCCGCCGCTCATCCGCGTCGGCGGCACGCTGACCAAGGCGTTGTATCAATTCAGCCTGCAGGACACCGATACGCAGGAACTATTCGATCAGGCCCCGAAATTGATGCAGAAAATTGCCGAGCATAAGGACGTTTTTCAGGACGTAACCAGCGACCTGCTGCTCGCGAATCCGCAGGTCATCGTGGACATTGACCGCGACAAGGCATCCACGCTCGGTGTCACCGCGCAGCAGATCGAGAACGGACTTTACGACGCGTTCGGCTCGCGGCAGGCCTCGACGATTTACGGCGACCTTGCGGAATACTGGGTCGTCTTCGAGGTGCTGCCGGAATTCCAGCGCGACCCGGACGCGCTGGCGCGGCTGTACATCACCGCGAACAACGGCAAACTGATTCCGTTGAGCGCCGTGGCCAAACTGGCGCGCGGGGTCGGGCCGATGACCATTTCGCACGTCGGGCAACTGCCGTCCGTGACGCTTTCCTTCAACCTCGTCCCCGGCGTCGCACTCGGCACGGCGGTGGAAAAAATCAAGCAGATACAAGATGAACTGCACCTGCCCGCGACCATCACCGGCAATTTCCAAGGCTCGGCGGCGGTGTTCCAATCGTCGCTGCAAGGAATGCTGTTTCTTGTTATCATGGCTGTGCTGGTAATTTATATCCTTCTCGGCATCCTCTACGAAAGCTTCATCCATCCCATCACGATTCTGTCCGGCCTGCCGTCAGCGGGCTTCGGCGCACTCGTCACGCTGATGCTGTTTCACCTCGACCTGAACATCTACGGCTTCGTCGGCCTCATCATGCTCGTCGGCATCGTAAAGAAAAACGCCATCATGATGATTGACTTCGCCATCGAGGCACAGCACCACGGCAAGACGCCTTACGACGCGATTTTCGAGGGCTGCATCCTGCGGTTCCGCCCGATCATGATGACCACGATGTGCGCACTGATGGCGTCGCTCCCCATCGCGCTCGGCCTCGGTGCCGGCGGCGAATCGCGCCGTGCGCTCGGCTTGGCCGTGACCGGCGGTCTCATCGTTTCGCAAGCCCTGACGCTCTTCATCACGCCGGTGATTTATCTTTACCTCGAACGCTTCCAGCAGCGGTTCAGCCGGCAGAAAAACCCAACTTCCACCCCCGCCGCCACGGTTTGAAAAATCCGCGCCCATCTGCGGTCAAATTTTCGCCGCACTGGATACGAAGCCGTCATCAGAATGGAAACGCGCGTCCAGCTCAAATCAAAACCGGTTCGGCGGACGCCGGATGACCGGTTTATTTGAGCATCAAGACGGTTTTTAACACCTCGGCGAGTTGCGCTTCAGTGAAGGGCTTGTCCAGCAGGTCCGTCACGCGCAAAGCCTTGAACTCTTCAGCGACGTTGTCCTCCATCCGCCCGCTGGCCACCACGACCGGGATGGCCGGCAACATCCGCCGGAGTGCACGGACAAACGCCAGACCGTCCATGTGGGGCATATGCAGGTCGGTGATGACGGCGCGCAACTCGGCGGGATATTGCGCCACCTGCATCAGGCCGTCGGCACCGTCGGTGGCGATCAACGGCCTGAAGTTCAGCCGCTGCAGGACCGTGCGCGCCGCCGCCCGCAGCTCGGGTTCATCATCCACGAACAGGACAACCTCCCCTTGGCCGCGAAAGGTCAATGCCGGCCTGGCGGCGAAGGCGATGTCCCCGCCCGCGTTTCCGACGGGCAGATAAATGGTGAAGATCGAGCCTTGTCCGGGTTGCGAATAGACATGCAGGAATCCGCCGTGGCCCTTCACGATGCCCAGGACGGTGGAGAGGCCCAGGCCCGTGCCCTTGTCCGGGCCTTTGGTGGTGAAGAACGGATCGAAAATGCGGTCAACAATTTCCGGCGGAATGCCGGTGCCGGTGTCGCTCACGCGGAGCAGAACATATTTGCCGGGCTTGGCATCGGGAATGGAGCTGGCATAGGTGGTGTCCATGACCCGGCTATCGGCCTCCAGCGTGAGCACGCCCCCGTTGGCCATGGCGTCACGGGCATTCACGCACAGGTTCAGTAACACTTGATGCAACTGCGTGGCGTCGCCCAGCACCAACGGGAGTTCCGGGGCGCATTTGACCACCACCCGGACATTCTTGGGAAAACTGCCATCCATGATCTTGTGCATATCCTTGATCAGCCGGGCGGGAGGGAGGGGAATACGCTCGCCTTCCGCGCCTTTGGCGAAGGTCAGCAACTGCCGCACCATGTCCGCCGCGCGCTTGGTGCTGCTCTCGATCATGTCCAGCGCGGTGGTCTCTTTGGGATATTGCGACCGCAATATGCCGCTGCTCATGAGAATCGGGGCAAGGGCATTGTTCAGATCGTGGGCGATGCCCGCCGCCAGCGTGCCGATGGACTCCATCCGTTGCGAGCGCAGGGCCTGCTGCTCGGCTTTCTTGCGTTCGGTGACGTCGCGCACGATGGCGATGAAGCGCGGGGGCGCGCCCGCCGGGCTGACGTATTGCAGGTTGATCTCCACGGGGAATTTTCCGCCGTCCTTGCGGCGATGGACGCTTTCATAAGCCAGCACGCTCCTTTCGCCGCGAATGAGCGGGGCGATCATTTTCCGGAAGGTGGTTTCGGTATATTTGGGGTCAATCGCCAGCGGCGTCAGCGTGAGCAGCTCTTCGCGGGTGTAACCCAACTGCCGCACCGCGCCCTTGTTGACGTGGATGAAGCGCAGGCTCGCCGGGTCGAAGGTGAATGCGCCGTCTACCGTGGCGTCCAATGTGGCGAACGCCTGCCGCACCTCGGCGGTGCGCTGGGCAACCAGTTCCTCCAGCCCTGCGTTCAGGCGGCGGACTTCCTCCTCCGCTTTTTTTTCCTCGGTGACATCGCGGAAAACCAGGACAACGCCGAGGATACAGCCGGCTTTGTCTCGGATGGGCGAGGCGCTGTCGGCGATGGGCCGCTCCGTGCCGTCGCGGGCGATAATGACGGTGTGATTGGCCAGCCCGTGGATTTCGCCGGTGGTCAAAACCTTGTCCACCGGGATGACCGCCGGCTGGCGTGTCTGCTCGTTGATGATGTGAAACACCTCGGCCACGGCCCGCCCTTCCGCCTCGGCCTGCGTCCAGCCTGTCAACCTTTCCGCGACATTGTTCATCCGTGAGACCCGTCCCCCGGCATCGGTCGCCAGCACCGCGTCGCCGATGGAGTGGAGCGTGACGGCGAGTTTTTCCTCGCTGCGGATGAGCTCTTCCTCCGTCTGTTTGCGCTGGGTGATGTCGTTGAAAAGAATGGCAACCTGCCGGTTCTTCGGGTCGCCGAAACGGAAGGCGAAAACGTCATACCAGCGGCCCAATTGCTCGGCCCGGTTTTGAAAACGCATCGGCTCGCCGTTCAGGGCGATGCGTCCGTAGATTTCAAACCAATGAGCCTCGTGCTTCGGGGCCAGTTCGCGCATCCGCTTGCCCAACGCGTCCCGCAGACCGGTCTGTTTCTCAAACGACGGGTTGATCTCCAGAAAACGATAATCCACCGGCTTTTCCTGCTCATCGAAGATCACCTCAATGATGCAATAACCTTCGTCAATCGAATCAAACAGGGTGCGATACCGCGACTCGCTCTCGCGAACGGCCCGTTCCGCCTGCTTCTCCTCGGTGACATCACGGAAGACCAGGACGACGCCGAGGACGCGGCCGTCCTTGTCCCGGATGGGCGCGGCGCTGTCGGCGATGGGTCGCTCCGTGCCGTCACGAGCGATGATGACGGTGTGATTGGCCAAACCCTGAATCGTGCCAGTGGCCAAAACCTTTTCCACCGGAATGACCGCCGGCTGGCGCGTCTGCTCGTTGATGATGCAAAACACTTCAGCCACGGGCCGCCTCTCCGCCTCCGCCTGCGTCCAGCCCGTCAACTTTTCCGCGACACCGTTCATCCGCGTGATCCGCCCCTCGGCATCGGTCGCCAGCACCGCGTCGCCGATGGAATGGAGCGTGACGGAGAGGTTTTCCTCGCTGGCCCGCAGGGATTCTTCCGCTTGTGTCCGGGCGGCCAATTCGCGCCGGATGCCGCCGTAAAGCATCATGAACCCCGCTATCGCCACCGCGAGCGTCGCCAGCAGGGAAAGCAGCGTCTTGACCTGCTTGGCTGCGGAATCCCCCAAGCGCGCCTGAAACAGCCCGGCCTCCACCCCATCCATTTGTTCGACCAGGTCGTGGATGGACGCCATGAGTTGTTGTCCCGCCCCGTTGGCAATCAATGTTTGGGCCGCCGCGAGGCCGGATTGTTCATAGGTGTTCCGGGTATGTTCAAAAACCGTCAGGTGCTCATGGATCAGGCTTTGAAGCTGCTTCAACCGTTGCAACTGCGCCGGGTTGTCGGCGATGGTCCCAGCCAAAGCATCCGCCTGCCGGACAGCTTCGCCGGCATGATTTTTATAATGATCAAGGTAGTCCGGTCTGCCACTCAAAAGATAATTACGGTGCTGCGATTCCGCGGCCCAAATGGCGACCTCCAACCGGCCCAGGCTGGCGCGAACCCGCTGAGTGTAGGCCACCATGCGGGCGGATTCCGCCGACTCGACGGCGGCATGGTAGGCATACCCCCCCATCAGCAACAGCAACATGAGTGTCGCCAGAAACCCGGCCAGGGTTCTGGCTTCCACCGATGACAACGAAGCCAAAGTGTGCCGCTTCCGTTCTGCCGACTGGCGGCTCGCCGCGAACGTGCCGGCGCCCAGCAAAATAAAAACGGCCGCCGTATGAACGGCCACCGGCGGCAGAATGCGGTCGGTGACGAGTTCGCTGGCCCGCCACAAATAGCCGATGACTGACACGCCGCCAATCAGGACGGCCAGGTTCGCCGCCAGCCAGACCAACCAGCGCAACGGGCGCAACGGCAGCGCCGCCAGCCCCAGGCCGAGGCTCGCAAAAACGAGCGCGCTGTAGGGCGACATGCGGCCGCGAAAAGGGTTGTAGGCATTCGTGGCATCACGCACCAGAAGCTCATCAATGCCCAACCGCCAGCCAAAGGCGTATTCAGCCGCGGTGGCAAAACCCAACAATGCGGCCGCCAGCGCCAGCGCCTGCCCTGTCCGTTGCCACCACGCTGACGGTGGTGAATCCAGCAGCCAGAGCGCCGCCCCGGCCAACAGCAGGCCAACCGCCGTGTTGGCCTTCATCTCCACCGCGCCCGGCAGCACGCTCTTGATCCACGCAATGTCCAGCACCCAGCCGACGAGGACAAACAAGCCCATGACGACGGACATCTGTCCGGCAACGCGGGGAAAGGAGTTCCATTGATGGTTATGTCCGGAGGTTTTCATAAGCGAAATTCAGGGCCGGCCACTGTTGAATGATGCTTGTGATGCGCAAGTCCTTCAGCCTTGCCCGGCCGCAGGACGGCAAGACACCTTGCGACCGGGCAAAAGAACTGTTGGAATTTTTCGCGCGCCCCGCTGGACCGCCGCGCGGATATAAAAGCTGAAAAGACAGAAAGGCAGGAGCCTCCGCCAAGTCCGCCTGAATTGGCCGTTCAATCAATCGCCTCATAATTGACTTCATGATGAAGTTTTTCCCATCCCTACAATCCCCCCAGGTCAGGCGAACACGAATCTGATTATTGTGAATTTTTACGCTAATTCTAGGAATTAGGCAAGTTAAAGTTCAATTAAACATCTAAGCTTTTCGACCCAACCGCCCAAGGCTGGATGAGACCGCACTTCAGCGTGGCAAGTGCCGGGCGTCTGTGGTTAAACTTTCCCCGCAATGGAATACGAAGCCGTCATCGGTCTGGAAACCCACGTCCAGCTCAAAACGAAATCCAAGATGTGGTGCGGGTGCGCGAACCAATACGGTTCCGAGCCGAACACCAACGTCTGCCCCGTCTGCCTCGGGATGCCCGGCGTGCTGCCCGTGCCCAACGAGGAGGCGCTGCGCAAAACCGTCCTGACCGGCTACCTGCTCAACTGCGAGATCCCGCGCTTCGCGAAGTTCGACCGCAAAAATTATTTCTACCCCGACGCCTCGAAAAATTACCAGCTCACGCAATACGACAAGCCGAGCACCGCGAACGGCTTTGTGGAATTTGAATTCAACGGCCTTGGCTCCGTCAACGGCATGGGCAAAGTCCGCATCACCCGCGCGCATCTGGAGGAAGACGTGGGCAAGCTCACGCATTTCGACCGCACCAGCGGCGTGGATTTCAACCGCGCCGGCGTGCCGCTGCTGGAAATCGTTTCCGAGCCGGACCTCACCGGCGCGGACATGGCCTACGCCTACCTCAACGCGCTCACGGAAATTTTGCATCAGGGCGGCGTCAGCGATTGCGACATGGAAAAGGGCATGGTGCGCTGCGATGTGAACATCTCCGTCCGTCCCGTCGGCACGAAGGAACTCGGCGCGAAGATCGAGATCAAGAACATGAACAGCTTTTCCGGCGTGCGCCGCGCGGCGGAATACGAGATCGCCCGCCAGATCGAAACCGTGAAACGCGGCGAGAAGCTCATCCAGTCCACGCGCCGCTGGGACGACGTCGCCGGCATCACCGAGCAGATGCGCACCAAGGAAGACGCGCACGACTACCGCTATTTCCCCGAGCCCGACATGATGCCACTCGCGCCGACCGACGCCTGGCTGGCCGAGGTGAAGTCGCGCGTCATCGAGCTGCCGCTAACGCGCAAGCAGCGCTTCATGCGCGATTACCAAATCCCTGCCGGCGACGCAGAAGTGTTCAAGAGCAACGTCACGCTGGGCAATTATTTTGAAGGCCTCGCGAAGCGGTCGAAGAATCCCAAGGCCGTCGCCAACTGGATCATCAACAACCTGCTCGCCAAACTCTCCGAGGCAAACGAGGCGGAGGCCGAGGAACAGGCCGCGCTTGGCATCGATCTGGCCGACATGAAACTCTCCACGCTCGCGGACTTGAAGTTCAAACCCGAGGCGTTGCTGGAACTCGTCTCGCTCGTCGAGGCCAAGACCATCAGCAGTTCCGCCGCGCAGCAGGTCTTCGCCGAGATGTTTGCCACCGGCAAGGCACCCGCCGTCATTGTACAAGAAAAAGGCCTGGCGCAAGTCAGCGACACCGGGGCGATTGAGAAGTTCTGTGACGAAGCCATCGCCGCAAATCCGAAATTCGTGAACGATTACAAGGCCGGCAAGGTGGCCGTGCTCAACGCTCTCAAGGGCCAGGTGATGAAGCTTTCCAAAGGCAAGGCCAACCCCGCGCTCGTCGGCGAGATTCTGGAACGGAAGCTGAAGGGTTGATCACTGCGCCTTCAGATATCCCGCGAGCGGGCAATCCTTCAACTGCCTCAAGCCCTCAATGACGGATTGCGCGTTGAGTTCCGCGCCGGCGGGGCTGGTGTGCGTGTTGTCGGCGGCGGTGTAGTATTTCGCTTTGATCTCCTGCGGCGACATTCCAGCGTAATGGCTCATCGTGATCTGGTTCAGGTTGATGAATGGCACCGTTTCATTCTTCGCGACGGCGGTGGACATTTCGACATAGGGGCTTTTTTCCACGTCACCCGCCTTCACTTCGTCCTTCGGGCAATGCGGGATCGGCGTGCAGAGGATCGGCGTAATGCCCTTCACGCGCGCATCGGAAATGTATTTACGCAGATACCAGCCGTAGGTGTGAACGGTCTCGTGCTGCTTCGTGAGCACGTTGTCAATTTCCTGCGTCTCCGCGCCGAGGCCCCGGATCGTGCCGCGCGCCCGCAACGGATACTTGGAACCGGGCGGCTCCTCGTTGAGCGCGCCGCCGTCGTTGTGGCCGAGCTGCACCAGCACAAAATCGCCCGGCTTGGCGGCGGCGAGAATGTTGTCCCACCAGCCCTGCGTGATGAACGTGCGGCTGCTGCGCCCGCCGAGCGCGTGGTTCTCGACGCGGATTTTGTTTGTGTCAAAATGTGTGCCGATGACATCGCCCCAGCCGCGCTCACCTTTGCCGGGATTGTGAACCGTGGAATCACCGACGATGAAGAGCATCGGAAACGTGCGGTTCGTGTCCATGAGAAAACCGGACTTGGACGCCACGTCACGCTTGGCGTCGAGGTTGGCAGAGTTGTTGGGTAAAATGGGTTCGGCGGCGCGCAGGGACAGCGAGGCAACGGCGAGCAGTGGCAAAAGAAATTTCGTCATGGATTGGAAGGGCATGAGTGAAGGACGCGCGGGAATCATAATTGGTTTCCCAGTTTTCGCACAACGCGACGGGCGGGGCAATCCACAGAACTGGTGATGCTTCAAGGTGTGAGCAAAAAACTTTGTGCCGTGGCGTCCGGGCGGTTAAATTTCTCCTTCATGTTTTCATCCGAGATCAAATCCGTTCATTTCACCGGCATCGGCGGCACGGCGATGGCGTCCGCCGCCGCCGCGATGCTGGACAAGGGCTTTGCCGTCACCGGTTCCGACCAGAATGTCTATGAGCCGATGGCATCGTTCCTCGCCGCCAAGAAAATCCCCGTGATGAACGGCTATGCGGAGCAAAACCTCAAGCACAAGCCCGACCTCGTGGTCATCGGCAACGCCATTTCGCGCGGCAACCCGGAGGCGGAATACGTGCTCGACCACAAGCTGCGCTATTGCTCGCTGGCGGCGCTGCTGGCGGAGTTTTTCATCCGCGGCAAGCGCTCGCTCGTCGTCAGCGGCACGCACGGCAAGACGACGACGACGAGTTTGCTGACATGGGTGTTCGAGCACAACGGGCTGAACCCGAGCTATCTCATTGGCGGCATCCCGAACAATTTTTCGCAAGGCGCGCGCTTCACGGACAGCGAGTGGTTCATCATCGAGGGCGACGAATACGACACGGCGTTTTTCGACAAGCGCAGCAAGTTCATCCATTACCAGCCGGAAATCGCCATCGTCAACAACCTGGAATTCGACCACGCCGACATCTTTGACAACCTCGACGCGGTGAAGAAAACCTTCTCGCATTTCATCCGCCTCGTGCCGCGCAACGGCCTGCTGCTCGGCAACGGCGACGACGCGAACCTCGCGCCGCTATTGAATATCACGCACTGCCCGGTGAAGCGCTTCGGCCTCGGCGAGCACAATTCCATCCGCGCGACGAACCTGCGGCTCGGTTCGACGGCCAGCGAGTTTGAGATTCCCAGTGCGAAGTTCCACACCAACCTCGTCGGCGAACTCAACGTCCGCAACGCGCTCGCCGTTATCGCGGCGGCGAAACATTGCGGCCTGTCGAACAAGCAGATCCAGAGCGCGTTCGATACGTTCAAGGGCATCAAGCGCCGGCTGGAAGTGAAGGGCATCGCCGGCGGCGTGACGATCATTGACGACTTCGGCCATCATCCGACGGCCATCCGCGAGACGCTCAAGGCGCTGCGCCTGCGTTACGCGAAGGAAAAAATCTGGGCGGTGTTCGAGCCGCGCAGCAACACCACGCGCCGGAATGTGTTTCAACAGGAGTTGGCCGAATCCTTTGCCGATGCGAATGCCGTCATCGTCTCCGAGGTGGCGCGGCTGGAGCAATTGCCGGCCGACGAGCGGCTCAATCCCGAAAAGCTCATGGCCGACATCAAGGCAGCCGGCAAGGTCGCCGCGTATCTGCCGGACGCCAACGCCATCGTCGCGCACCTCGCGCAGCATGCGCAGGGCGGCGACGTGGTGGTCGTTTTCAGCAACGGCGGCTTCGACGGCATCCATGGCAAGTTGCTCGCGCGACTGGGGCGGCGATAAAATAGTGCGGCGGGAAAACACCCCCCTCATTTGAGGGGCATTTCCGCGCTTGACGCCGGCACACCACTATCCGTTACTGTTGCCACCATGACGAACAACACAAAATTTTATTCCCCTTCATTGAAAAACACCTGTCACCTTATTCTGGTTCCAGCCTTGGCACTGGCCGTGCTGACCGGTTTCGGCTGCGCCAGCGACAAGGGTTCAAGCTGCTGCCAGCCGACGGCGACGACACCGACTGCCATTGACTCACCCGCCATTCCGGTTACACCCGCAACTCCCGTCCAGGCCGTTGCGCCGGTCAAGGTCACGCTCAAAGTGGTCAAGGTGGATAGCGAGGAAACCGCCGGCGAAAATGGCGCGGGTGCGAATGCGGTAGACGGCGACCGCAACACCATCTGGCATACGCAATGGCAGGACGCCACCCCGGAATGTCCGCATGAAATCGTCATCGAACTCGCGCCCGCCGCGACCATCAAGGGCCTCACCTATCTGCCGCGCCAGGACGACAGCGATAACGGCACCATCAAGGACTACGAACTTTACGTCAGCAATGACGGCAATGATTTCGGCCAAGCGGTCACCAAGGGTGCCTTCGAAAGCAGCAAGGATTTGAAAACCGTCACCTTCGCGCCGCAGACCTGCCGCTTCATCAAGCTCAAGGCGCTCTCCGAAGCCAACGGCGGCGCGTGGGCCTCGGCGGCGGAAATCGGCGTGGTGCAGTAAGCGAAAAAAAATCAGAAGCCAGCCCCGCCGGCAACGGCGGGGTTTTTGCTTGGCCGCGCGCCGTAAACCGGTCATGGCTTAATTTGTTTGGGCGAGCGTCCGCGCGTGCCGCGCGTCGCTCGGCCAATGGGGCTCGCGCGTAGGCTCGCCCCGCCGGCTTTTCAGATTAAGCCCCCGCCCCGAAATCCAGCGCGAATTTATGGCAGGCGAGTTGCTTCCAACTTCTCGTGGCCAGAAAATTACAACGACCGTCCGGTTCCCCATTGAATGCGACCATTGCCGCGATCAATTTACGGATGGCGGCGATGGCGCTGACCGGCGTCCGGGTTCCTCCGCCGGTGAAAAGAATTCCCACGGTGCGTCGCCGCCTTCCGGTAACGATTTTGCCCGCCTGCCCGCAGCCGGTGATAATTAGACACGTCCTCCAGAATGTAGGCAGTGTGGTCAGCGAAACTCGACCCGCTCAAAGCCCGCGCGTTTGAAGAAATTCTCCAGTTCCGCCCGACCTCGCTTGTCCGCCTCATCGAGAATGCCGGCGCGGCGCGCGGCGCGCGCGATGTCATCCACGGCGTTCTGCCGCGCGGACTGCTCCAGATCCTTGTCGAACGCGCGGAGCAGACCCGTCGTGTGGTCAATCACCTGGCTCGCCGAGTCATCGAGGTAGGCGTCGGTGACTTGCGGCGGCGGCAGGCGCAGGGAAATTTTCTTCTCCGAAATGGAAATGTCCTCCGGCTTCAATTTTTTCAAATCAATCCCGGCTTTCACCACGCCCTGAGCGAGGAGCAGCACGCGGTTTTCGCCATACCATTTCACGTCCTCCAGCACCACGACCTTGTTCATGACGTATTTCACCGTGACGAGATCGGACAGCGACTGCACCTCGTGGACGACGCTGGTGGTGTTCCAGAAGAAACGCCCGCCGCCCAGAAAATGAAGCTGCCGCGCGACGTTGAAGGTGAGGCCGACCGCCAGCACCAGTCCGACAAGCGCCGTGAGCGTCCAGAGAAAATTCCGCAGCTTGCACATGACCGAAAAATAAGACGCGGGGCGAAAGGAGCAAGGAGAAACCGGTGCCTGCCTATTTTTCCGCCACCACAAACGCCGCGAATTCCTCCACCAGATGCGGCGGGATGCGCACCTTGAACCGTGCGTTCTTGCCGCTGTAACGGCTCGTCACCACCTGCCCCACCGCGTGCAGCCGCGCGATCACGGCGGCCTCGGCCAGCGGCACGCGCAGATCCAGAAATTCGCGGATAGGTCGCAGTTGCGTGCCGAGTTCCGCCAGCAGCGGCGCGATGCCGTCGCCGGTCCGCGCGGAGACGCAGACGGCGTGCGGATATTTCTCGCGCAGCCACGCGGGCGCGGCGGCGGCCAGCCGGTCCATTTTGTTGAAGACCATCAGCACCGGTTTTTCGCCCGCGCCGATCTCCAGCAGCACGTCGTTCACCGCCTCGATCTGCTCCGTCGCCTGCGGATGGCTGATGTCCACGACGTGCACGAGCAAGTCCGCCTGCACCACTTCCTCCAACGTGGCCTTGAATGCCTCGACCAAACCGTGCGGCAATTTCTTGATGAAACCCACGGTGTCGGTGAGCAAAACATTCTGGTTTGTCGGCAATTTCAGCCGGCGCGTCGTCGGGTCAAGCGTGGCGAACAATTTGTCCTCCGCCAGCACGCTCGCGCCGGTGAGACGGTTGAGCAAAGTGGATTTGCCGGCGTTGGTGTAGCCGACGATGGACGCGAGCGGCCATTGCTGCCGCTGCCGGCCGGCACGCTGCGTTTCGCGCTGGCGGCGCACGGCGTCGAGTTCCTCCTCGATTTTTTCAATGCGCTCCGAAAGCTTGCGGCGGTCGGCTTCGAGCTGCGATTCGCCTTCGCCACCGATACTGCCGGTGGAACCACGCTGGCGCGACAAGTGCGACCAGTAGCGCGTCAGGCGCGGCAGGAGATATTCCAACTGCGCGTGCTCAATCTGCAATTTACCTTCGCGCGTCCGCGCCCGCTGGCCAAATATCTCCAGAATCAGCGCGGTGCGATCCATGATTTTGCAGCCGAAAATCTTTTCCAAATTGCGCGTCTGCGCCGGGGAAAGTTCGTCGTCGAAGATGACGGTATCCACGTCCTCCGCCTTGCAGCATTCGGCGAATTCCTGCGCCTTGCCCGGCCCGATGTAGGTGGCGGCGACGGGCGCGGCGAGTTTCTGCACGCCCTCGCCAGTGATCTGCGTGCCGGCGGTGGTGGCGAGTTCCTCAAGTTCGGCGAGCGATTCGCGCACGTCGGCGGCGGTGCGGTCCTTGAGTTCCACGCCGACGAGGAAGACGCGGACCGAACGGACATCGCGGGTCTGGATGAGCGATTTCAAATTTTCGTGGCGCAGACTCTAGCAGAAAACGCGGCGGGCGAAAGCGCAGATTGGCGGGTGCAGTTTTCAGTTTTGTTCCGGCGAGAAATGGGTTAACAGTTGCTGAACGCCGTGATGACCAAAACTTCTGCCAGCCAAAAAGGCCAGCCGTCCGCCCGACGCGGCATCCTGTCGGCGGCATTTTTGCTCGCCGCCGCCCTGCCCCTGCACGCGGCCACCACCAACGACGTCGCGGAGGAAGTCCGCCTGCTGCGCGAAGAAAACGGGCTGCTGAAAATAGAAGTGAAACAGCAGGGCGAACAACTGGATGTCCTCAACCGCAAGGTCAGCAACCTCGAAACGGCGAACGGCACCGAACCGCCGGCGAAGGAAACTTTCCCCGGCTTCAACCGCGTGATTCTCGGCGGCGAGGGCGGCGTGGGTTACGCAATCACGGGGCCGGACGGTTCCGTGCCAAACGGCAGGTTCCGCGTGGACGACGCGCGGTTGTTCGTCGAGGCACCGCTGTGGACGGACATTTATTTTTACGGCGAGGTGGTGCTGGCCACCGCCGAGCAGCAGTCCTACGACAGCAGCGTGGAGCTGGGGGAAATTTATGTGGAATTTGAAAACGTCTCGAAGCTGTGGCATCAGGACAACCAGTTGAACGCGCGGCTCGGCCAGATGTATATCCCGTTCGGCGAGGAATATCTGGTGCGCAACGCAATTGACAACCCGCTCATCACGCATTCCATCGTGGATTTTTGGGGCGTGACGCCGGGCGTGGAGCTTTACGGCGACCTCGGAAAATTCACCTACGTCGTCGCCGTGCAAAATGGCGCGGATGGCGGCAACGGCGCGGGCGGCGACAAATCCGTGGCCGCGCGCGTGGGCTTCGATCCGAACGCCCGCTGGCATTTCAGTGTGAGCGCCATGCGCACCGGCGACGTGAAGGCGGATGATTTGTCGGCGATGTGGTTCGGCAACGGATTTTTTCAATCCATCGGCTCGATAAACACGACGCTATTCCATGCCGAGGCGGTGCAAGGGGATTTGACGGCGCGCTGGAAAAGCGGCCACGCCAGCGCGTCCGGCGGCTGGGCGCACTACGCGGACAACGACCCGCTGGGCGGCAACACGCGGAATGTTTTTTATTACTCGGCGGAGGCGGTGCAAAACCTGCCGAAGAAATTTTTCGCGGCGGCGCGCTGGAGCCAGGTTTTCTGCGACCACGGCATCCCCATCGTCGGCTTCGGCGAAAGCGGTGATTACGGTGCGAGCCTGACGACAGATCTCTGGCGACTGAGCCTCGGCCTTGGCTACCAGCTCAGCGACAAAATCGTCCTGAAGGCGGAATACGCGTTCGAGCGCGGCCGCGAAGCCGGCGATGACAAGCGGCAGAACGAGGATTTCTTCGGCACGGAGGCGGCGTTCAAATTCTGACGAAAGATGAAAAGGTTTTTTGCCATCACCCTCGCCATATCAGCCGCACAAATCACTTTTGCCGGCGACATCACCGGCACGGTGCGCGCGGAACCGAAGGCGGGCACCGAGTTGAGCCAGCCCGCGACGCGCACGGCGTATGAAAGCCGGAAGTTCAAGTTCGTTGAGCGCGTGGACTACACGGCGATGCGGGATTTCGTGGTGGGCATCGAAGGCCCGGTCGGCACCAACGTCGCGACGACGAACGTGGTGGTGGTCACCACGATGCGCGTGGCGCAACAGGGCGCGGTGTTCACGCCGCACATTTTGCCGGTGCTGGCGGGCACAACGGTCGAATGGCCGAACCACGATGACATTTTTCATAATGTCTTTTCCGATTCCGACGCCAAGAAATTTGACCTCGACCTTTACAAGGGCAATCCGCCGGAGAAGCGCGTGACGTTCGACAAGGCGGGCAAGGTGGATGTGTATTGCTCCATCCACGCGAACATGCACTGCGTGGTGCTGGTGATGGAGAATCCGTATTTCGCCATGACGGACGTGGACGGACATTACACCATCACCAACGTGCCGCCGGGCACTTACAAGCTCAAGGCCTGGCACGAACGGCTGCCCGCCGACGAACGGGAAATCACGGTACCGGCCACCGGCACGGTGAACGCCGATTTTGTGCTCACCATCAAAAATCTCCCCAAATACTGACGCATGGCGAACCAGGGAAAGTTTTTCAAAGCCAGTCTGCGCACGAAAGTGCTGGTGCCGGCGCTGGTCGTCATGGTGCTGCTGCTGACGATGACCGTGCTCATCGTCAACCAGCATTTCAAGCAGCAGGTGTGGACCAATTCGCGGCAGGAACTGGACTCGACCATGCTGCGTTTCCAGCACGAGCAGATCAAGCACCAGAACTCGCTCAAGGAACGGTTCCGCAGCCTCACGCGCGAGCCGGTTTATCTCGCCGCCTTCCGCACGCTGGACGCGAATACCATCCGCACCCAGTTCGCCCTGATGCTGGAGAACGAGCAACTGGCGGACGACGGCATCGTGTTCGTCTATTTTGCGCCGGCTGCCGAAACGGCGGCGGACAACGCCAGCCCCCTCATCCAGCCGGCCAGCCAGCAGGTCAATTCGGCCGCCATCACCGCCGGTTGTTATTCCGTCATGCAACTCGCCCGGGCGGGCGAACCCGCCACCGACACCGTCCGCATCGGCGACAAATTGTGCAGCCTCGTCGCCGTCCCGATCTTGAACGCCACGCGCGACCAGGTCATCGGCACGCTGACCTTCGGCGAGGAGATGGGCTGGAACGTCGCGCAGGAATTGAGCATCGGCACCGGCGGTCACAGTTGCACGGCGCTGCTGGCGGGCAACCGCGTCATCGCCACCACGCTGCCCGGCACCAACCTGCTGGACGCGGATCTCGTCACGCTGTATCACCAGCTCGCCGGTCATATCGCCGAAACCAACGCCGCGCCGCGGTCCGTGGTGTTGAAGGACAAGCATTATTTTTTTGCCAGCGGAAATTTCCCCTCGCTCAAGGGCGACGACTCGCTGGGCTACCTGCTCTTCTGCTCCTACGAGGAACAGCTCGCGGCCTTGCAACAGACCCAATGGCTGCTGCTGGTCGTCAGCCTCATCGCCATCGTGACCGGCTCGGTGATCGTGTGGTTTTTCGTGCAGCGCGCCACCGCGCCGCTGATCGAGCTCCGCGACAGCGCGGAAGCGGTGGGCCGCGGCGACTTTTCGCGTCGCGTCCATGTGCGCAGCCACGACGAATGCGGCGAGCTGGCGAAGGCGTTCAACCACATGACTGAAAACGTCCAGTCGGCGCAGACGCAGTTGCAACAGACGGTCAATACGCTCAAGACCACACAGCAACAACTCGTGCAGAGTGAAAAACTTTCCGCCGTCGGTGAATTCGTCGCCGGCGTGGCGCACGAATTGAACAACCCGCTCGCGGCGGTCATGGGTTTTTCCGAACTGCTCCGCAATGCCAACGTGGACGAGAAACAAAAGCGCCACCTCGACCTCATCTTCAAGTCCTCGCAGCGCTGCCAGAAAATCGTCCAGTCGCTGTTGAGTTTCGCCCGCCGGCACCAACCGGAACGCAAGCCGGTGTCGGTGAATTTGCTGATCGAGGACGTTTTGGAAATCGTCGCCTACCAGCTTCGCAGCAGCAATGTGCAGGTCACCTGCCGGCTGGTCCCCAACCTGCCGATGGTCATGGCCGACGGACATCAGGTGCAGCAGGTGCTACTCAATCTGCTCAACAACGCGCGCCAGGCCATCGAGGCGCATCAGGCCGGCGGCCAGATCACCATCACCACGCAGGCGCGGGGCGAAATTATTTGCATCAGCGTCCAGGACAACGGCCCCGGCATCTCGCCGGAAAATATCCAGCGCATCTTCGACCCGTTTTTCACGACGAAGGAAGTCGGCAAAGGCACCGGCCTCGGCTTGAGCCTGTGCTACGGCCTCATCAAGGAACATGGCGGTAACATCAGCGTTACCAGCCAGCCCGGCGCCGGCGCGACCTTCACCATCGAGTTGCCCGCCACCGCCGGCACGAGCGCGGCGGACAAGGCCGCGGCCAACCACGAGCCGCCCGACAACCCGCAGGAAGGCGCCGGCAAAAAAATCCTGCTGGTGGATGACGAGGATATTTTGCTGGAAATGGTGCGCGATGACTTGCTGCGCCACGGTTACGAAGTTGTCACCGCGAACAACGGCGAGGCCGCGTTGCGCGAACTGCACGGACGGCAAATTGACGCCATCTGCTGCGACCTCAAGATGCCGGGACTGACCGGCCGGCAGCTTTACGATTGGATTCGCAGCACGCGCCCGCAATTTGCGCGTCGCATCATTTTCATGACCGGCGACGTCATCAACGAATCGCTCCAGATGTTTCTGGAGCAGGAAAATCTCACCTGCCTGAACAAACCCTTTCACCTCCGCGACCTCCGGCAGGTGGTGAAAAAAATCGCCGAGGAAAACGGCGGATGCTGAAATCGTTCAGCCCGCCATTTTCATTTTTCAAAAGCTATAGCTGACGCCGAGCTGGACGAAAACGGACTGCGACAAGTCCAGTTCCGCCGTGCGCCCGCCGAAGTTGTGACGGTAGCGTCCGATGTCCTGGTATTGCACGCCGAGGTCAAGCCCCCAGCGGTCGTTCAACTGGTAGGTCGCGTCCGCGCTCAGGTAATAGCCCCACAAAACCTGCGTGTTGCCGCCGCCGCCATAGGTGGTGCCGGGCGTGCCGCCGCCAGCCGGGATGAGCGTTTCCGACCAGTAACAGGTGGCGTCCACAATCCCGACCGACAAACCGCCGGAGACGTGGAGCGAA
Source organism: uncultured Bifidobacteriaceae bacterium (assembly GCA_964444085.1). Taxonomy (GTDB): domain Bacteria; phylum Verrucomicrobiota; class Verrucomicrobiia; order Limisphaerales; family UBA11358; genus UBA11358. The sequence goes on from CAYUGC010000004.1 coordinate 26,488, forward strand.
AGTTTTTTCGTAATCGGACTTTCCAGATACGGTCCGAGACGGAAGCCCCAGAGATACGCGTTCAAATCGTAACGGCCTTGCAGATTCGCATTGCCCGAAAACGACGTGAACGAGTTGATGGGCGACGAGCCGATGACAAAGCCCGGCCCGCCGTAGCTACCGTAATACGGCGCGCCCGGCGGCGTGGTGCCGGGCGTGTAGGAATAAGTGTCCGTGTGCGAGGCCAGCCGGGTGTTGACGCCGTTGGCGTAGTCCATGTCGAACGGCATGAAGTTGACCGCCGCCTCGATGCCGTAGTGCAGGTGGTGCCAGTTATCCTTCACGCCAAGTTCGCGGTTGTAGGTGATCTCCGCGCCCAGGTAAGGCGAATCGCCGGCGGGAATTTCTCCCGGCAAACCGGGCGCGGTGACGTGGTGAAAATCAATCGTGTTCGGCCCGGACTCGTTGATCTGGCTCGGGTTGAGATAACCCCAATTCCATGTCTGCCCGCCGAAGTTATGGCTGATGTCGGTCAGCACATAGCCATCGTCGTAGTTAAAACGTTTTCCGCCCGGCGCGCGCCGGCTGCTACCGCCGGTGTAATTCGGATTCAGGCTGCCGCCGGGGTTGAGAAATTTCCCCCGGATGTTCATCCCGAAACGGAGGGAGCCGGTGATGCGGTTGGTGGCGCCGGGCGAATCGCGCTCCAGCGGCGGCGGCGGTTGCGGCGTGGTGGCCGCGGTGGCGAGCAGCAGCGTGCCGGCAATCGGCAGCAGCCAGGCTTGTTGGTTTTTGTTCATGTCAGGTCAGGTTTTGAATTTCAATATTGGATGACACGGTAGAACCGGGTCAGCACCGACGTCGGTTTGCTGATGGTTTTCGGCGGGCCGTCGTCATACCACTGCGTGACGTTTGCGTTGGCCTTGACGCTCGGCGTCGCGACCAGCCAGTTGGTGCCGGTCAAACTGCCGCTGTAGATGACGGCGTAGGTCTTGCCCGGCGTCGAGGCGAACTCGATGACAAACCGCGGGTCGTTCGTCAGACGCGTGTCGAGGAACACGCGCGACACCGCCACCGAGCCGTTCGTGCCAGTGTAGCTGAGATTGGCCGGCGTGATGACCTCGATGCTCACGGTGTTCGTGAACGGCAACCGCGTCGGGTCGAAAAATTCCAGCACCACGGTCGTCGCGTTCGACGGGTCGAGCGGGAAATTGTAGTTGATGTAAGGCACGCCGTTGTTCGTGCCGTTGGCGTTCCACAGCGAGACGCCGCTGCGCAGGCCGCCGATGTTGAGGCGGAAGCCGAGCACGGTGATGCTGCCGTTGTTCGTGACTGTGACGGTTTCCTCAAACAAACCGGTCTGCGGATTGAACACCGGCGAGCCGGCGAGGAACGTGAACTGTGCCGGCGCAACCGTCGTGCGCACGCGCGAGGCCGGCAGCACGCCGCTGTTGTTCGTCGCATTCGGATCGTAAGTCGTCGCGACTTCCGAGACGATGTTCGTGTAATCGCCCGATGTCGTCGAACGGACGGTGACGCTGTAATTCGTCACGCCGCCGACCGGCAGCGCCACGACGGCGGGCCAGGTAACCACGTTGCTGCCATTCGTTGTGCCGCCGGAACTCGCCGAGACAAACGTCAGTCCGGGCGGCAACGTGTCGGACGTGATCAAATTCGACGAGGTGGACGGGCCGGTGTTCGTGACGGAAATGGTATAGACAAAATTGCTACCCTGAATCGCGCTCGCCGGGCCGTTCAACACCACCACGACATCGGCGGACGGCGCGACTTTCGTCGTCACGCGCGACTTGGTGAGCGAGCCGTTATTGTTCGTCGGATTCGGATCGGCGACCGGCGACGTCGCCAGCGCGATGTTTTGGAACGAACTCACCGACGCCGGCGCAACCAGCGTCAGCGTGAACGTCGTCGTCGCGCCAGGCGCGAGCGTGACGCCGCTCCACTTCACCACGCCGTTGCTCAAGACGTAACTGCCGGACGCGCTCTGGAACGTCGCGCCGGACGGCAAATTGTCCTGCACAACCACGCTCGTCGCGGTGGACGGGCCGGCGTTCGTCGCGATGATGGTGTAATCCACCGGCTGGCCGGCATAGACATTCGTGCCGCCGTCCTTGAAGACCTGCACGTCCGCCAATGCGGAAACTGTCGTGCGCGACCACGCGTTCGTGAGCGAACCGCTGTTGTTCGTCGCGTTCAAATCCAGCACCACCGACGCGCCGGACGCGATGTTCGTGAACGTGCCGCCTTCCGTGGCGAACGCCGTCACGGTGAAATTCGTCACGCCGTTCGCGGACAATGAGGCAAAACTCCACGTCACGAGATTTCCGCTGTTCGCGCCGGAACCGGACGCGCTGAAAAACGTGAATCCGGACGCAAGCTGGTTCGTGATCGCCACGCCCGTCGCCGTCGCTGGGCCACGGTTCGTCACGCTCACGGTGAAGACGAGATTCGAGCCGGCCACGCCGCTCACCGGGCCGGACTGCACCACCACCAAATCCACGACCGGCGTGACGGTGAGGCTGACCGTGGCCGCCGCACTGTTCGTCTGGCCATTATTGACGCGGAAAGTAAAGCTGTCCGCACCGGTGTAATTCGTGCCAGGCACATAAGTCACCACGCCGGTGTTGGTGTTGAGGCCAGTCAACGTGCCGTTCGCCGGGTTGCCGACAATGGCAAATTTCAGCGGCAAACCGTTCGGGTCGCTGCCGGTCAATGTGATTTGCACCGCCGTGTTTTCCGTCGTGCCGACGGACAGGCCGTTCGCCACCGGCGGAATGTTCGTGACGGTCACGGTGATGACCGACGAATTGGTGCCGCCAATGCCATCGGTGATGGTGTAGCCGATGGTCGCCGTGCCGAAGAAATTCGTATTCGGCTTGAACAAGATATTCGTGCCGGAAATTGACGCCGTGCCGTTCGTCGGGCTGACGCCGATGATTTGCAGCGTGCCGCCCGGCGTGTGGAGAACGTCATTGAGCAGCGGGCTGAACGTGTTCGTGCCGCTGTTTTCGCCGATGGTGTAGTTGTCGGGATTCGCCGTCGGCGGAATATTCGTCACGAGCACAGTGATGACCGAGCTGTTCGTGCCGCCCATATTGTCGGTGATGGTGTAACCGATCGTCAGCGAACCGAAATAATTCGTGCCGGGAACAAACAGCACGTTGGTGCCGCTGACGGCCGCCGAGCCATTCGTGGTGTTGACGGAAATGATTTGCAGCACGCCACCAGGGTTGCGAACCGTGTCGTTCAGCAACGGGGTAAACGTGTTCGTGCCGGAATTTTCCGCGATGACGTAGCTGTCGGCATTGGCCACCGGCGGAATGTTTGTCACCAGCGTGACGACCGGCTGGCTCAAATTGTTCGTCGGCGACGGGTCAAGCGTCGGCGCGCCAACCGCCGCGAAATTCGTCACCGTGCCGCGCGCCGTGGAAACCACCGTCAGCGTCAGGTTTGTCGTCGCATTTGCGGCAAGATTGCCGACGCTCCAAATCACCTGGCCAATCGAGTTCGTCGTTGTGGCTGGCACCGCGCTCGCAAACACCACGCCCGCCGGCAGCGTGTCCGTCACCAAAATCCCCGACGTGGCGGACGGCCCGAAGTTCGTCACAGAAATCGTGTAGCTGAAATTCGTGTTGAACGTCGCGCCAATCGGGCCGCTCTTGCCAACCGCGATGTCGGCGACCGGCGTGACGATAGTGACGACCGGCGGTGTCACGTTGTTCGTCGAATTCGGATCACCCGTCGGCGAACCGACCGTGGCGGTGTTCGTCAGCGAACCGCTCGTCGGCGGCGTGACGGTCAGAGTCACATTGCTCACTGCGCCACTCGCTAGGTCGCCAAGGTTCCAAATCACCATGCCAGAATTATTCGCGAAACTGCCGCTGGCGTTGGCGAAAGTTGCGCCGGCCGGCACGGCGTCCGTCACCGTCACGCTGCTCGCGGTGGACGGGCCGAGGTTCGTCACGGAAATCGTATAGATCAGGTTGCTCGTCGCCAGCACCGACGCGGCAGCCGATTTGCCAATGGACAAATCAGCCACCAGCGTCACGGGCGTGGCCACCACCGAGCTGGGCGAGGAACCGTCGTTGTTGCCCGGATTCGGATCCGCCGTGTCCGAAATGCTGGAAGCGATGTTCGTCAGCGTGCCGCTGTCCGGCGCGGTAAGCGTCACGATGAAATTCGTCGCAGCTCCGCCGGCCAGCGTCGCCGCCGACCAAATAATGACGTTGTTGCTGACGGAATAATTGCCCGACGCCGTTTGCAGCGTCGCGCCCGCGGGCAACGTGTCGCGCACGACGACGTTGCTCGCGGTGGACGGACCAAAATTCGTCGCGACGATGGAATAGTTCACTATGCCGCCGGCCAGCACGCTGGTCGTGCCGGTCTTGAACACCGCCACGTCCGCCAGCGCGGAAACAGTGGTGATGGCCTGCGCGTTGGTGAGTGAGCCGTCGTTGTTTGCCAAGGCCAAATCCGGCGTGGTGGAAATTCCCGACGCGGTGTTGGTGAACGTGCCGCCTTCGACCGCGAACAAGGTCACGGTGAAGTTGGTCGCCCCATTCGCCGGTAAAACTGGAATTGTCCACGTCACGAGGTTTCCGTTCGTCGCGCCGTTGTCCGAAGCGCTGACAAACGTGTAGCCGGAGTCAATCTGGTTCGTGACGACGACATTGGTCGCGCCAGCCGGGCCGAGGTTGGTGACGGCGACGGTGAAGACGAGGTTTGCGCCAGCGACGCCGATGGCCGGGCCGGACTGCGCCACAAGCAAATCCGCCACCGGCGAAACCGTGACGGTAACGGTGGCGGTGGCGCTGTCGCTGTGGCCGTTATTCACGCGAAAGGTGAACGTGTCCGTGCCGCTGAAATTATTCGTCGGCGTGTAAGTCACCGCGCCGGTGTTGGTGTTCAATCCGGTCAGCGTGCCGCCCGCCGGACTGCTCATGATGACGAAGTTCAGCGGGAAATTCGCCGGGTCGCTGCCGGTGAGCGTGATGGGCAGCGCGGTATTTTGCGGCGTGGAAACCGACTGCGCGTTCGCCGTCGGCGGCAGGTTCGACACCGTCACCGTGATGATGGACAAATTCGTGCCGCCGATGCCGTCGGTGATGGTGTAACCGACGTTCGCAGTGCCGACAAAATTCGATGTCGGGGTGAAGATGATGTTCGTCAGATTGAGAATGTTCGCCGTGCCGTTCGTCGGGCTAACACCGATGATTTGCAGTGCGCCGCCGGGCGTTTGCGCGAAGTCGTTCACGAGCGGCGTGAGCGTGTTCGTGGAATTTTGCGGCACCGTGTAGCTGTCCGGGTTGGCAATCGGCGGAATATTCGTGACCAGCACGGTGACGAAGGAACTGTTCGTGCCGCCGATGTTATCAACGATGGAGTAATCCAGCGTCAGCGTGCCGCGATAATTCGCCGCCGGCGTAAACACGAGGTTCGTGCCGATCACATTCGCCGTGCCATTCGTGGTGCTGACGGACAACAGCGCCAGGCTACCGCCGAGCGTGTTGACAAAATCATTCGGCAACACGGCGAACACATTCGTCGTGTTTTCCGTGATGGCGTAGCTGTCCGGATTCGCCGTCGGCGGAATGTTCGTCACCAACACCGTGATGACGGAACTGTTCGTTCCGCCCACGCCGTCGGTAATGATGTAGCCAATCGTCGCCGTGCCAAAGAAGTTGAGCGACGGCGTAAAGACAACGTTCGTCAGGTTCAAAATCGTCGCCGTGCCGTTCGTCGGATTGAGGCCGATGATTTGCAGCGCGCCGCCCGGCGTCTGCACCGTGTCGTTGAGCAACGGACTGAACGTGTTCGTCGTGTTTTCTGTGATGACGTAATGGTCGGGATTCGCGACCGGCGGATTGTTGGTTACCGCCGTCACGACTGGCGGCGCGGTGTTGTTCGTCGGGTTCGGGTCACTGGTCGGGCTGCCGCCGCTCGCAAAATTCGTCAAGCTGCCGCGCAGCGTGGAAATCACGGTCAGCGTCAGATTACTACCGGTGCCGGCGGCGAAATTGCCGAGGTTCCAAATGACTTGGTTGCTCGTATTCGTCGTCGTGGCCGGCACGGCGCTGATGAAGGCCAAACCCGTCGGCAAACTGTCCGTCACGCTCAAACTCGCCGCGGTGGAGGGGCCGGCATTGCTGACCGTGATAGTGTAATTGAAATTCGTGCCAAAGAGGATTCCCGCCGGGCCGAATTTCACCACGCTGACATCAGCCAGCAGCGTCACTGCGGTGATGACCGGCGGAGTCGTGTTGTTCAAAATATTCGTGTCGCCGGTCGGCGAACCGACGCTGGCGATGTTCGTCAGCGAGCCGCTGGCGGGCGCGGTGACGGTCAAAGTCAAATTGCTCGCCGCGCCATTCGCCAGCGTGCCGAGATTCCAAGTAACCACGCCGGAGTTATTCGTGCCGTTGCCGCTCGCGCTGACAAAGCTCACCGTGTTCGGCAGCGTGTCAGTCACGACCACGCCGCTCGCGCTGGACGGGCCGAGATTCGTCACGGAAATCGTGTAGCTCAAATTGCTCGCGGCAAAAACTGTCGCCGGACCAACTTTCGCGATGACCAAATCCGCGAGCGGCGTCACGGAAGTCAAAACCGGCGGCGTGGTGTTGTTCGTCGCATTCGGCTCGCCAGTCGGCGAGCCAACCGTCGCCACGTTCGTCAGCGTGCCGCTGGCCGGCGCGGTGACGGTGAGCGTAAGATTGCTGACGGTGTTTTTCGGCAGGTCGCCGAGATTCCAAATCACGGTGCCGGAATTATTCGCACCACCGCCGCTGGCATTCACAAAGCTGGCACCATTCGGAATGTTGTCCGTCACCGTCACGCTGCTGGCGGTGGACGGGCCGAAGTTCGTCACAGAAATCGTGTAGGTCAAGTTGCTCACGGCGAACACGGAAGCCGGAGCCGATTTACCAATGGCCAAATCCGCCACGCTGCCCACCGTCGTCACGACTGGCGGTGTGGTGTTGTTCAAAACATTCGTGTCCGTCGTCGGCGAACTGACACTGGCGATGTTTGTCAGCGAGCCGCTCGCCGGCGCGGTGACAGTGACAGTCAAATTGCTCACCGCACCATTCGCGAGCGTGCCGAGATTCCAACTGACCACGCCGAAATTGTTCACGCCGTTGCCGCTGGCGCTGACAAAGCTCACGCCTGCCGGCAACGCGTCGGTCACGACGACGCTGCTGGCGCTGGATGGACCGAAGTTCGTCACGGAAATTGTATAGAGCACGTTGCTCGTGGCCAGCACCGAGGCCGGGCCGGCTTTCGCAATCATCAAATCCGCGACCGGCGTGACGGCGGTGACGACCGGCGGGCTGGTGTTGTTCGTCGGGTTCGGATCGCTCGTCGGGCTGCCGGCGCTGGCGAGGTTGGTCAGGCTGACGCCCGTCACCGGTGCAGTGACGGTCACGGTCAAATTCGTCGCCGCGTTCGCCGCGAGCGAGCCGAGGTTTGTCCAAACGAGCTGGCTGCCAGCGAGCGTCGCGCCGGCCGTTGAACTCACGAACGAAACTGCGGCGGGCAAATTATCCGTCACGGACAAGTTCGCCGCCACGCCGGGCCCGAGGTTCGTGATGGTGATGGTGTAGCTGTAATTCGTCGCGGCATAAACGGTCGCCGGGCCGGATTTGCTAACGGCCAAGTCCGCAACCGATTGCACGGTGACGGTGATGACCGATGAATTTGTGCCGCCAATGCCGTCAGTGATGGTGTAGCCAACCGTTGCCGTGCCGACAAAATTCGGCGACGGAGTAAAGACGATGTTCGTCAGATTGAGAATGTTCGCCGTGCCGTTGGTCGGGCTGACGCCGATGATTTGCAGAGCGCCGCCGGGCGTGCGGACAACATCATTCGTCAGCGGCGCGAAGATGTTCGTCGAATTTTCCAATACGGTATAGCCGTCGGGATTCGCCAGCGGCGGAATGTTTGTGACGGTCACGGTGACGGTGGTGCTGTTCGTGCCGCCGATATTGTCAACAATCGTGCAATTCAACGTCAGTGCGCCGCGATAATTCGTCGCCGGCGTGAACACGATGTTCGTGCCGCTCACATTCGACGTGCCGTTCGTGGTGCTGACTGATAGCAGCGTTAGACTGCCGCCCGGCGTCTGCACCGAGTCGTTCACCAGCACCGCAAATGAGTTCGTCGTGTTTTCCGTGATGGCAAAGTTGTCGGGATTTGCCACCGGCGGAATATTTGTCACGGTCACCGTAATGAGCGCGCTGTTCGTGCCGCCAATGCCATCCGTGATCGTGTAGCCGATGGTCGCCACGCCGAGGAAATTCGGCGTCGGCGTGAAGATGACGTTCGTCCCACTGATGACTGCCGTGCCGTTCGTCGGGTTGACCGCGACAAGCGCCAACGTGCCACCCGGCGTCTGCACCGTATCGTTGATGACCGGGCTAAATGTGTTCGTGCTGTTCTCGCGCACTGAATAATTGTCCGGTGCCGCCACCGGTGGGATGTTTGTCACCGTCACCGTGATGAGCGAAGCATTTGTTCCGCCGATGCCGTCCGTGATCGTGTAGCCAATGGTCGCTGTGCCGAGGAAGTTTGCTGTCGGCGTGAACGTGATGTTCGTGCCACTGACAACCGCCGTGCCGTTCGTCGGGGCCACGGCGATGATTGAGAGCGTTCCGCCCGGAGTGCCGAGCGTGTCGTTGAGGAGCGGGCTGAACGTGTTCGTGCTATTCTCACGCACGGCAAAGTTGTCCGGGTTCGCCAGTGGCGGAATGTTCGTCACAGTCACGGCCACGGTGGTGCTATTCGTGCCGCCGATATTGTCAATAATCGTGTAATTCAACGTCAGTGTGCCGCGATAATTCGTCGCCGGCGTGAACACGATGTTCGTGCCGCTCACGTTCGCCGTGCCATTTGTGGTGCTGACGGACAGCAGCGCCAGGCTGCCGCCAGAAGTATTCACGACATCGTTGACCAACACCGCGAACGAGTTCGTCGTGTTTTCCGTGATGGCGTAGCTGTCCGGATTCGCCGTCGGCGGAATGTTTGTCACCGTGATGGTGATGACGGCGAAATTCGTCCCGCCGAAATTGTCGCGAATACCGTAGCCGCACGTCGCCGTGCCGGTGAAATTCGTCGCCGGCGTGAACACCACGTTCGTGCCGCTGATGCTGGCGATGCCATTCGTCGGACTGGTGGAAATGATCGTCAGCGCGTCGCCGTCGGGATCGCTGTCGTTCACCAAAACCGGGACGGTCACGGAAGCATTTTCCGTGGTGCCGGCGGCATCATTCGCCGCGACCGGCGGACGGTTCGTGACCGCTACCGTCACGGACGCGGTGGCCGTGCCGCCGAAGCCGTCGCTGATGGTGTAGGTGAAGACGTTCGTGGCGGGCACGGTATTCGTCGGCGTATAAATAATACTGCCGCCACTGAGGCTGAACGTGCCATTGGTCGGGCTTACGGAGAAAATCGTCACCGTATCGCCATCGGGATCGCTATCGTTCGCCAGCACTGGAATGGTCACGGCGACATTGCGCGCAGAGGCGGCAGAATCAGCCACGGCGACCGGCGGGCGGTTGGTGATGCTGGTCACAACCGGCGCGCTGGCGTTGTTCGTCGGCGCGGGGTCGAGCGTCGGGCCGCCGGCAGTGGCGACGTTCGTGAACGTCGCGCGGCTGGCCGTCTGGACGGTGAGCGTGAAATTCGTCACCGCGTTCGCGGCGAGGCTGCCGACGTTCCAAATGGCCTGGTTTGCGGCATTCGTCACCGTCGCGGGCAGCGAACTGACGAAAACCATTCCCGCCGGCAAACTGTCGGTAACGCTGAAACTCGCGGCAGCGGACGGGCCGAGGTTCGTCACGGAAATCGTGTAGTTGAAACTCGTGTTGATGACGCCGGAAGCCACGCCGGTTTTGCCGACGGCCAGATCGGCCACGGGCGTCACGGTGGTGATGACAGCCGGCGTGGTGCTGTTCGTCGAATTCGGGTCGCCGGTGGGTGAAGCGACATTCGCCACGTTCGTCAGCGTGCCGCTGGCCGGAGCCGTGACGATCAAAGTCAGATTCGTCGTTTGTCCATTGGTCATGGAGCCAAGCGCCCAGCTCACGGTGCCGGAATTATTCACGCCATTGCCGCTGGCGCTGACAAAGCTCACGCTGGCGGGCAATGTGTCGGTCACGACGACGCTGCTCGCGGTGGACGGGCCGAGGTTCGTCACGGAAATCGTGTAAACCAGGTTGCTCGCCGCCAGCACCGACGCGTTGGCGGATTTGGCAATGGCCAGATCGGCGACCGGCGTGACCGTGGTGACGACCGGCGGCGTGACGTTGTTGGTCAGCGTCGGATCGGGCGTGGGCGAACTGACATTGGCCGTGTTCGTCAGTGTGCCGCTGGCCGGTGAAGTGACGGTCAAAATCAGATTCGTAATCTGGCCGCTGGTCAAAGAGCCGAGCGTCCAAGTCACCACGCCGGAATTATTCGCACCGCCGCCGCTGGCGTTCACAAAACTCACGCCAGCAGGCAACGCGTCGGTGACGACCACGCTGCTGGCGGGCGTCGGGCCGAGGTTGGTCACGGAAATCGTGTAAACCAGATTGCTGGCCGCGAACACGGACGCCGCGCCGGTCTTGCCGATGGCCAGATCCGCGAGCGCAATGACGTTGACCGTGATGCTGTTCGTGGACGTGCCACCATGCGCGTCGGCGATGGCGTAGGTGATGATCGTCGCGCCGAGGTTCGTCGGCGTGAACGTCAGATTGGTGCTGCCGGGATTGATGACAACGATGCCATTGGTTGAAACGGCATTGCTGATGGTCAGCGCGTCGCCGTTCGGGCTGAGGTCGTTGGTCAGCGGGCGGATGACCGTGGCGACAAAATATAGCGCTGAGTTCGTGTCCACGACGGCCACCGGCGACAGGCGGTCGAAGAAATTATTTGTGCCCGAAGTGATTCCGTTGGTGCTGACGAAGGAAATCTGGTTGTCGTTCGGTGTCTGCGAATTGCCGGTGCTGTAATAGCCGTAAAAATCGGTTTCGCGGATGACGTAATGGCCGGGCGACACGGCGGCAAAGGAATAATTTCCATTCGCATCCGTGGTGGTGCTGCCCATGATGGGATCGCCCGTGACCACGACGCCGTTGGTGTTCACGTCCTGGAACAGCTCGACGGTGACGTAGGCCAGCCCCGCGATGCCGGCGTAGTTGGTGCCGCCGCCGTTGAGGTCATTGTAAACCGTGCCGTTGATGGTGGAATAAAGCGTCGCGCTCGGCTGGTAGTCGAAGAAATTATTATTCGTGCTGGCCGTCAACGTCGGCAGGTTGACGGAAAGCTGGTTGCCCGTCGGCGTGACGCTGGCAAAACCGGGCGGACGGTCCTGCACGATCACGTCGTAATGCCCCGCCGGCAGGTTGAGAAACTCGTAGTAACCGTTCACGTCCGTCGTGGTGCTTTGCACGAGCGTGCCGTCGGCGGGATTGCCGTCGCCGTTCGGGTCGGTGAACAGCCGGAGCGTGACGCTGCCCAGGCCGGTGTCGCCGGCGGTGAGCGTGCCACTCTGGTCCTTGTCGTTGTAAACATGGCCGGTGATGGAAGCGGCGGCGGTGACGACATTGGTGCTGCCGGTCGCGGTCGGCACCGGATTGCCGAAAATGTCCGTCGCATAATCCACCACCGCGGTGTTGTTCGCCGGATTGCCCGCGCCAACCACCGTCATCGTCACGTCGTTGGTGATGATGGCGTTGGTGGCGAGGCCGGCCCCGGCAATGTTCGTCCAGATCAGCGAGCCGTAGCCGGAACCGTTCGCCGGAATCGTGGCGGAAACATATTGGAAATACGCGCCGCTGAAGTTGTCCTCAAACGGCAGATAGGTGATGACCGTGTTGCCGACGTTCTGGAACGTGAGTCGGAAAACAACATTGCTCCCGACCGAGACCGGCGAGTTGGTGGGGCTCAACAATGTTTTTACGACGTTCAGAGCGGCGGAATTGACCGCAATGGTGACGCTGGCGGAATTGGTCACCGAGGTGCTGCCGGCGGTGGCGGAATTCGTCGCGGTGCCGGTCGCCAGCGTGGTGAAATTGACGGTGAGGTTCGTGCTCTGGCCGGGTGCAAAGACGCCGAGATTCGTCCACGTCAGCGTGGTGGCGTTGGTGACGTTCGGCGCGACGCTGGCGGAGGTGAAACTCAAACGCGCCGACGTGAAGGTGTCGGTGATGGAAACATTCGTCAGCAAGGTGCTGCCCACATTGACGACCTGCAAATTGTAAACCACCGGCTTGCCCACGCCCACCTGGCCGCCGGTCGGTGAGACGATGGTTTTGTTCATCACGATGCCGGGGATGCCGGGCAACGGCTGGATGGTCGCAGTGGCGCTGGTGTTGTCCGTCGGATCCGTCGGATCGGAATAATTCACCGTGAGAATATTGCCGACCGGTGCGACCAGCGTAGTGCCGTTACCGATCGCCGTGCCGGTGTTGGTGGTGGAATTGATGCAGCCGGTGAAGACGCCGGTGTTGGTGCCGGTCTCGGTGAGCGTGAGGTTTTCCACGTCGCCGAAGGAACTCCGGATGGTGGCCGCGATGGTTTCCACCGTGGCCGCGTTGGTGTTGCGGTTTAGGTCGGTGACGCGGACGCAGACATTGGAATTCGCGAGGTAGGCGTTGGTGGCGGAGCCGTTGTTGCCGCTGGTGAATTCCGTGACGCTCGGCGTGCCGAGATCGAGGTAAATGGTCGTGATGCCCGCCGTGGCGTTGGCCTTCACGCCCTCGGTGCCTTCGTTCGCCGTGGCGGCAACCGTGTAGCCGCCGGTCGCCGGGCCAGTGTTCCAGGCATATTCGTAAGTTTTCGTCGAGGCGTTCGTGAAGACCACGCTGGTGTCGTTCAACATGACGCTGAAATTGTTGTTCGTGTTCGGCGCGGTGAACGCGAGGCCGAGGCTGGTGATGTCGTAGCTGCCGAACGGATCCGTGACCGTCGCGCGGACGTAAACCGTCGTGCCGGCGATGGGCGTGGAAACTAGATTGCCGCCCGGATTATACGGCGCGTCATAAACCGCGAAGCCGCTGAACGCGATGACGGTGGACGCGGGCAGAACGATTTGCGACGGGCTGTTCGTGCTGTCGTAGATCACATGGAACGCGGTATTGGCGATGTTGTTGGTGACGACGTAGGTGATGACGGTGTTTACTGGCAAGGTGTAATTCGCCGCAAGCGTGCCGGTCCAGACGAGGTTCGTAACGCCGCCGCTGGCGGTGAACGCGGGATTCGTCAGCGTCAGAAAATTCACGCCGTTGGTCTGCAACGTGGCGGTGATGTTCAGGTTGCCCGTGAAATTGCCGACGCCGTTGGTGATGGCGATGAAATTGGTGATGCTCACCGCGCCGCCCACCGGCAGCGTGAACGGCAACGCCAGCGCGGGCGTCTGCGCGAAGGACGTGGTGTTCGTCGCCGGGCCGCCGCCACCGCCCGCCGCGGGCTTGATGGCGACCGCGCAGCAGGCCCATTGCTGGCTGCTGCCATACGTCCAGCCGTTGGTGAACGGCGTGCTGGCCGAACCCGGCTTGGTGGTCACCGCACACCGCACGCGATACAGGGCGGTCTGGTCGATGTAGGTGGTCTGCCCGGGGCTCGGCGTCAACGCCGGCGGCGGCGTCCCGGAACCATCGCCGTCAATCACGCAGGTGCCAAACACCAGTTCGCCGGACGCCGTCGAGTTCGTGACACTGGGTTGGTCTGCCGGCGAAGTGGAATTGGCACACGACGAACCGCCGTAAGCGCCCAGCGGGTTGGCCAGGTTCACGCCGGTGAAGGTCATCACGCCGCCGACAATCGGCCGGGTCTGGCTGTTGGTCAAAGTGATGACGACGTTGAACGTGCCGCTCGGCGGATTGGTCAACTGCCAGATTTCCGACCGGACGGTCGGCGTGGAGTAGCCGTCAATCACCGTGCCCACGCGGGTAAGATTGACGCCGTTGTAAGTCACCGTGCTGGCATTGGTCTGCAACGACGATGTGTCCGCCGAGGCGCCGATGCCCACGGCCACAAGCATGAGGCGGTTGGCTCCCGCCCCGGTCGTGTGCGAGATGGTCAGCGTATTGGCCATCGCCGAATTCCCGGTGGTGTTCGTGCTGTAGGCGTCCACCGATACCACGCCGCTGCCGCCGCCGCTGCCGATATCAATGCTGTTGTAGGTCGTGCCGTGGTTGGCCGTCAACGCCGGGTTGACGCGGTTCAAAAACTGATTTCCCGAAACCCCGCTGGCCGTGAGGTAAAGCTGCTTGTTCGGCGTCGGAATCTGGATCACCGCCGTGGTGCTGGCGCTGTCGCCGTAAACCGGGTCCGTGTAACTCACGCCCAACGTGTTGCCGGGCGTGACATACAATGTGCCGTCCTGCGCGACCAATCCTGAAATGGACGACGAGGGCAGGCCGCTGACATTGCGGAAGACGCCAGTGTTCGTGCCGGTCTCGACGAGCGGGATGGTTTCAGCGTCACCGGTGTTGGTGTCGGTGACGGTGACGGAAAGGGTCTGAATCGTGTTGGAACTGGAGTTACCCACGGCATTGGTCATCGTGACGAATATTTTTGCGCCGGCAAGATACGAGGCGATAGGCACACCGTTGGTGTCGGTGAAATTCAGCGTGACGGACGCGCCGATGGCCGTCGGCACGACGGTTTGCGCAAAAATGGTGGTGCCGCCAATGTTGACGCTGTTGCTGACGGAGCCGGCGGCATTGACCTTTACCTGATAAATAAAGGTGCTGCTGCCCTGGCTCAAGATGACCGGGATGGTGTAGCCCTGCGAGCCGAGGCCGTCGAGCGGGAACGCGGTGTTGGTGGCGCTGTAGGGGCCGGAGTTGTCGGCAATCGCCGTGCCGTTCCACGTCGTCGAGTTGGTGACGTAGGTCAAATTCGTGGTTGGCGTGTCAATCACCACGGTGTTGCCGAGCGGCAGCAGTCCTTTGTTGTCCACCTGCACGCTGTATTGCAGCGTGTCGCCGATGTGCAGGCCGGAGGAGGAAGAGAGGTTGGTCACCGACTTGAACAGCACTGGCGTCGGGAACGGAATCACCGTCGTGCCGGCGTCAATGTAGGGATTGCCGGGCGAGGCCACGTCCGGGTCTTCGCCCCACGCCGCCGTCAGCAAAGTCCCGTCCACCGTGAAAACCTGCATGCCGGTCTGGTTTTTGCTCGGATCGTAAACCTTCAATGTTTGCAGGGCGGAAACGGTGAAATTGGTGTCGTAATAAATTATGTTGCCGCCATTCGTGTAGGCCAGCGGCCCGGCGTGGTCGCCCTTGTAATCCACATACACGGTCGTGTTGGCCAGCGACGTGACCCACACCGGGCTGCCGTTGACCGTGCCGTCGGCGCTGCCCGGTCCCCAGCCCACCACGCCTTTGGTGGTCAACGCCGCTTTCGGCACGAGCGTGAAACCCCAGTTATACGAGGTGTCCGCCGAGTTGTTCGCCGCCACGGTGCAAATGGCAAAAAAATTCTGCCCGCCCGCACTGATGAAGCTCGCGCCGGAACTCACGGGCATCTGAAATTGATAAACGCCGTTCGTCCCCGGAATCACAAAGCTGCCGCTGCCCGCGCGCGTGGTGTAATTGATCGTGATGGCGTTCGTGGCCGGATTGAACAGATACACATACGCCGGCTGCGAACCGCTCGCCGCCGAGCCGACCGCCGTGTAATACGAATTGTCCCACGACGAAACCGGATACAACGTGAACCAGTCGCTCGCGTAACTCGAACCGACGTGGCCGATGACCAGATCCGCCTGAATCGGCTTGGTCGCCGTCACGCGCCCGCCTTTTTTGACGCCGCCGTTGACGAGATACGATTCGCCCTGGTTCAACACGATGTTCGTCGTGCCCACGCCGTTGCCGTTTGGATCAATCGTAATGGCCGTGTTGTTCTGCGCCGCCAGGATGAACATCCCGACGTATTTGAACAGGTTCGGCGCCAGATCCTGGCCGACCGGGCTGATGTAGTTTGTCCCGTAATCCATCGTGGACAGCACGCCCGCCGCGCCCGCGAACACCGGGCCGATGCTCGTCGGCCAGCCCGCGCGCGAAATCACCAGCGCCTTGTTCGCCGCGACATGGTCGCGCGCGTCCCACAGGATTTGCGAGGGATTGCGCGGCAGCGGGACGCTGTTGGTCAGCGTGATGACCGTGCCCGCCGGCAGCCCCAGCGGATTGTGCGCAAAGCCCGGCGGAATGCCGTGCGCGTCGTTGCCGTCGCCCCAGATTTTCGTGGTGGACTGCACGGGATTGCCCAGATCGACTTCATAGCCGTCCTCCCATTGGTCGTAATAAATCACCGTGCCGTCGCCGGTGACCACGATGGAGAAGGTGGAGCTGATCGCGCCCGCCGTGCCGCTGATGATGGTGCCGTTGGCCTGGCTGATCTGCGCCTCCGGCATGGGCAGGTAAAAATCCTGCACCAGATTTGCCGCCCGCGCGGGCAGCCCGGCCACGAGAATTGCCAGTGTCGCCAGCAAAAATGCCGGGCGACGATACACCGATTCCTTGCGCATATAATTCATAAGACAAATGGGAATTAAGCCAACCAGCCTGCGCTGGTTGACGGCGTTGCGGTGAGGAACCGGTTATGTTCTGATTATCAGCAACCGTCTTTAGTCGGGCAGAAACGCGATAAACACCGCTTACTGCATAACTAACTACGCTTGCTTGCGGCAGTATTTTACAAAATCAAAACGGAACGCAAGCAAAATTGTGAATAACTTGTGAGCAGTGACCGGAATCGCCTGATTTTTAACAATATAAAAATGGAAGACGGGCTGGGTTCGGGCGATTACCGCCGGCAAAGGTGATTTCCTTCACCGATGAGGAGACGTTGGACACGCCCCGCTGTCTGGATTTCACCGTCTGGCGAACTGCGGACGAAGCGTCAGGCTGCCGTGTCCAATATGCCGCCGGAGCTGGAACTATTGGTGCTGGTTCCGGAACTGGAAGTCGTCGGGCTGCTGGCTTGGTTGCCGGCGACGCCATGCGAATGGCGGTGGTGCCGGGCGACTTTGATGTCCTGCTTGAAATTGGCCAAAGCCGACTGCGCCCCGGAGACATCGCCGGATTGCAGGGCGCTGCCAATGGCCTTAAAATCCTTGCCGATGCTGCTGCTGCCATTGAACAGGCTCGTGCCGCCGGCGGCTTGCGAGGCGGATTGGATCTGCTGCTGCAAGGTGGCATAAGCGCCCTGCGCGCCGGCCAGATCGCCCGATTGCAGGGCGCCGGTCAGGGCCTTGAAGTTTTGCGACTGCTGCTGGATTGAACTGCGGGCCTGAGCCACGCCGGAATCGCCGGCCGCCACATAACTGCTGGCACCGCTGACCGTGTCCACGCCACTGGCCACATTCCAACCGGACGACACGCTCGTGATATTCATGCCCTGCTATCGACCATGAACAGAACAGCTTTAGAAACTTTTTAGAACACCTAACCTCAAGCTGAAGCCATTCGCTTTCCTGACGCGAAGCGTGCTGGCAATTGCGCGGAACATGGGCGACGCCATTCCCAGCCATTGCGCGCAACACTTCCGCCAGGAAACCGGCCTGCCCCCGGGTGATTGCGGTAGCAACGGTCTTAAACCGCTTCACGGGTTTTGGAGACTGGCGATTGCAATTACAATGACTCCTGCGGCGATTTTTCGTATGTGGCCAGCGATGCCGACGTCAGCTTTTCAACAGAGACGACCTTGATGTCCGGAATCTTGCCGAGTGCCGCCTTAAGTTGGTCCCCATCATAGGCCAGAAAGGAACCGATCAATTTGTCGCCTTGCTTGGTTGTTCTGAAATAGCCGATCTCGCCATCCTGGCCGGAATAAATATGTATCCGACCCAAAAACTCGGCCGGGGTTTTGGGCGAGAAATCACCAACCGGCTCGAATCTTACCGCCCATACTCCTTTCGCGGCATCAAGATGGTCGAAGTCAATCAATGACTCCTGCGGCGATTTTTCGTATGTGGCCAGCGATGCCGACGTCAGCTTT
>CAYUGC010000005.1:0-41804 GCA_964444085.1 uncultured Bifidobacteriaceae bacterium
CCGAGAAACGGGTTGGGCATGGAACCGGTGTCGGTGAAATTGTAATCCGACGTCTGGCTGGTGCTACTGGTGCCGCCGTTGGAAGTGCCGGCGTTGATGTCGCCGGCCAGCGCATACGCAAAAATACTGCCGCCGTCCTTCGTGAACACCGAGCCGGAGCCGACCAAAATGCTCAAGCCGGCTTCGAGCGTCACGTTGCCAGAGCCGAGCTGGATGGTGCCGTTCTGCGTTTTCCCGCTGCCGCCGTTCAGGTAAATGTTGCCAACGCCGGAGTTGATGGTGTGGTTGCCGAAATTGTATCCCGCCGCCAGCGTAACCGACCAATTGTTCGCGTCGGTGATTCTGGAATTATTGCCGAACGTGATGTCACCGCCCGCTTCCAAGGTCAGCTGTCCGGTCGTCTGGCCGGTGCTGCTGCTCAAGTCCCACGCCGTGCCGCTGTTGATAGTGATGCTGCCGGACGCCTGCAAATCAATAGTGGAAAAACCCACAAACGCCTTGCTCACGTTGATCGCGCCGCCGGCGGTCGAGGTGCCGAGAATGATGTTCACCGGGTCGAGGAAAAACGTGCCGCCGGTCCAGCCCGCCTGCGCCGTCGCGTCCATCGTCGAATTGAGCGAGGCGACATTCGGCGCGCTGATTTCCACGTTGCCACCGTTGCCGCCGTTCGCGCCGCCGGCGGTGGAAATCGTGCTGCCGGCGGTGTCGCTAAAAGCGTTGTCCGCCTTGATGGTAACGTTGCCGCCGGCGCTGCCGCCCGCCGAGCGGTCGCCTTGCGCGAGGATTTGCGAATTCGCGCCGAGGTTCACCGTGTCGGACGCGACGAGTTCGATGACGCCGTTTTGATTTTGGATCGAATTTGCCTGCAGCACGCCGTCCTGATTGACGACCCTGGCCTGAAGCGCAATCGTGCCGGCGTCGGCGGTGATGCGGCCAAAATTATCCACCGAGCCGCTGGGCAGCGTGACCGTCGCGCTCAAGCCGCGGCCATCGGGGGTTTCGCTGACCAAAACACTTTGGCCGGCGGCCAGATCAATGTTGCCGCCGGGCGCGGTGAGGCTGCCGTGGTTTTCGATGTTTTCCGCGATGAGAAAAAGCGAGCGACCCTGACCAACTTCAATCTGGCCGTAGTTGACGATGCTCGCCAAAGGCGGCATGCCGGTGAATTGCCACGCGGAACTGGAACCGAAATCTGGAATGATCGGCGCGGTGGTGGCGATGAAACTGCCGCCAACTTTGATCATCGAATTCGGGCCAAAATAAAAACCGTTCGCGTTTTCCAAAATCACCGTGCCGTTGGCATTAAGGCTGCCGAAGATCTGCGACGGGTTCGCGCCGCCGATGACATTCAGGACGACGGAATCGGAGGACGGCTGAATGAACGAGGTGGTTTCGCCGCGAGCAATGTTGAAGCTCGACCAATTCAAAACCGCCGTCTGGCTGACGGTGACGTTGAACTGCGAACCGATTTGTTGCACGCTGGCGCTACCGGAGCCAACCCGCAAGCCGGTCGGATTGGCGAAAACTTGCGGCACGCGCCCGGCCAGAAACACCAGCACGGCGAACCAGATGGATTGGCGGGTTTTAGTCAATGATTTCATGGTCGTTTAAAATTGGTAGCCGACGGAAAAATATGCCAAGGCGCTACCGGCAGCGGTTTTGGTGGAAACATAACTGGCCGTCCCCGTTGGCACCGATCCCGCGCCGAGCAACGCCCACGCGAGGGTGAGCCGCGCGTCAAAATGTTCGCCCGCCGTCAGGAACAAACCCAAACCGGCACCCCATTCGCTCACCGGCAACTGGCCGGCGCGGTCGAGAAAATAAACCCGGCCGTAGTCCGTGAAGATGGAGCAGCGAAGCAGCGCCGGCACCTCGCCGGTGGCAGTCGGAAAATAACCGATGTTCACCGGCGGCGCGCGCAAGTCCAGCAGCGCCCGCCAGCCGCTGTCGCCATAAACTTCGCCTTCGCGATAGCCGCGCACGCCGGCGGTGCCGCCGATGCCGAACTGTTCGTTGCTGATGAGCGGGGCGCTGGTCCACTGGCCGTTTGCGTTGGCGACCAGCGACCAGCCGCCGGGCAAGTTTTGCTGGCGGACAAGCCCGGCATTGATGGTGGTGTAATCGCCGCCGGCATGAACATTACCCGCAACCTGTTGAAAATTCGTCCGCGCCGAACCCAGCGGCGAAAGAAAAATCGACTCGTTGACCGTGAACTGAAACGCGCCGGTTTTGTCCGGGCGCAGCGCCGACCAGCCAAACGACAGCGGCACATAAAACAGTTGCTGGCGGCTGTTGGCGGCGACGGGGATGGTCTTATTGGTCTCCAGCACGCGGTTGCCATAGGCATCCAGCGCGTAAAGATCGAAGTAAGTGAGGTTGGTGCTAAAGGTGTTCGCGGCATAGGATTTCCAGTCCAAGCCGAGGCTCAACGCCGATTTGACGCCGGCAAACTCGTCGAGCGGAATGGTGAGCTTGGTGCCGATGTTGTCGTTGACGGTCGGCGTGTGCTGAACGAACTGCGAAGTGATGTCGGCCAGAACATTGGTGAAAATAGTTTTTACCGGGCCGTATTGCAAATCCGTATCCGAGGCGGAATGCGAGCCATAAAACGTCAGGTCGGGATGACCGGACGGCGGCGGCAGGTTGAACTTGTGGCTCACCTCGTCGTAGCCGAAAGTGACCGGCTCCCGTTCAGCTTCCTCGCGCAAGCCGGTGCCGGTGCCGAGCGGAATCCGGTAAAATCCGCTGAAAGTCGCCGCCTGCGGATAATCCAAAAACGTGCCCACGTCGCTGTCGGATTTGTAAGCCTGCGGGGAAAAGTTGTAGTCGAAGCCGATCTGGTGCTCGCGCTGCCAGAGGTTGCCGTATTGAACGGCCAAATCCGAACGCAATAAGGCCGTGCCCGCCGTGGACTTGTCGTTGATTTCAAAACGTCCGTGCAGCGGAAAACGGTCTTTGACCTGGAGCGTGAGGTCGCTGGTGCCGGGTTCGAGGCCGGGGCTGATGACCGGATAAATCTGCCGATCGCGGTTCGCGTTGGCCTGATCGAGTTCGGGCTGAAACCATTTTGTATTCAGCAAAATGTTCGTCGTCAGACTCGGCAGCGCGCGCAGGACGTTGGGCGTGCTGAAATACTTGTTGCCGGTGACGCGGATGGCATTGAGCCGGCCTTCCACAACTTTAATCTTCACCGTGCCGTTGGTGATGCGCTGCGGCGGCAACGTGACGCTGATGGTCGGAAAACCCAGCTCGCGGTAGCGCAACTGCACCTTGCCCAAACCTTCGCGCAATTCCGGCACCGTGACGTTTGTGCCGGTGTAGTTGGACAGCACGCCGAAATCGCGCGGCGGCAAAACGGTGTTGCCCTCGATGCGGTATTTGTTCACGGACAGGACCGCCGGCGGTTTGGCGGCCACATTCGTCACGCCGACCGGCGCAGGGGAAACGATCTGCACCCGGACGATGCCGTCCGTAAGCGTCTGTTTCGGCAGTGTGACACTGACATTGGTGTAGCCGGACGCGCGGTAAATATTTTGCAAGCGGATCAGGCCGGCGTGAATCCGGGTCAAATCAACCGGGCCGGTGAAATCGGCCAGCGCCGCCGACAATTTTTCCGGCGGCAGAAAAGTTTCGCCCGCGAACTGGTAGGCTTTCACCGCAAACTTCGGCGTGGAGGTGACCGGGAAGGTTGCCGGCGCGGCCGACGCGGGCGGAACGGCTTGGGCCGCCACCAAGCCGGCGAAAAGTGCCAGGGCTGCGGAAATTAATATGTGTCGCCGATTGCTCATTCGCTGTGGTTGTCCTCTCTACGAATTATTTTTGAAAGGCAGGCCCGGCTTGACGCCGGGCCTGCCATGGTGCGTTGGGTGCCAACAATGGTGATTTATTGCGTCGAAATACGGTAGAATTCCGCACTGCTGGAGTTAGTGTGGTTGAGCGTGTTGACCTTGCCGTTGCCCACCAGCGTGGTGGCGTCCACCGGCCAGGTTGCCGGGGCACCGCCGAGTTTATTGGTATAGGCCACGGAGTAGGTGTTGCCGATTGTCGTGGTGAACTTAAGCGTGCTGACATTGCCAGTATGGGTGGCGCTGGTAACGCTCGCAGCGCGCGGCCCAGCCACAAACGTCAATGTCCCGCCAGTGGTGATGGTGAAGGTGCCGATCAGTTTGTCCGGCGGCGCGGTGGACGAGGCGGTGGTCTCAATCTGCCAGAAATCCAGCAGACCGGGAATGGCCTGCTCGACCGTGAACGGCGCATTGCCGCCCAATTTGGTGATGCCGCTGAAGTGGCCGCCGGAAACAACGGAGTCGTAGGATGACCCGGCATATTGGCCGCCGGTATCAATGGAATACGCATTGGCTCCCGCCGTGGGGATGGCAATCGGATACAGCGGCCGGGTCCCGACCGCACTGATGATGCCGCGCAACACATCCGCTTCCGACGAACCGATGTTGTAGGCCGTTGTATTCGGCTCGGCGCTGCTCAACCAGTTGGTCGAGCTGGTCGGAGTGGTGGCCAGCAATACCACTTTGACATTGCTGTCCAGTGCGCCAAACGTGCTGGTCACCAGGCTAAGGTTCCAACCGGAGACCGTGGTGGTGTAGCCGTTGGTCTTGCCGAGATAGTTAGTGACACTACCCAGATCGAATTCAATGTTCTGCGAGCCTTTGCGGAAAACCAGCAGCACATCGCCGTCGTTATAAGTCCACGCTCGCGCCGGCGGCGTGGTCAGCAGCGCCAGCGCCGCCAGGGTGATTAAGAGGATACTTTTCATACGAGGTCAGACATTTAAGTTTTCCGGTGAAATCAATAGCCGGGCTTGGGAATGATGGGGCCGCCGTCGTAATTCCGCTTCACTTTCAGCGAGGCTTCAGGAATGAACAGGTTGGTGAAAACCGCGCTGGTGTGGAAAGTGGCGTTCGTGACCGAGGCGTAGAATGCGTCCAACACCGCCTGCTGCTGCGCGGAAGGAGCGCCGGTGTTGGGATCGGTGATGAAATAATAATTCTCATAACCCCAGAGCGGATAACTGCCGTTGATGACGTTCGCCGCCGAAAACGGCACGCCTTCGTAGGCGATGGGGCTGAGCGGACTCTTGATATTTTGCACGGCGACAGTGCCGATGGAATTCGTAAGGGCGATGGTGGTGTTGGCGTTCGCGCCACCGGAAGGCAGTCCCGGATCAGCGCTCAAATCCTGCACGGCCAAGCCGGTGGCGTTATTCGTGAAGGTTTTAATGTTGCCGGTGTTGTAGATGTTCAGGTCAATTTCCGTGCGCACGGCAGCCTGGCTGTTGCGGCCCACGAAATAAATGAGGTTGGTCGCATTGCCGCCGTAGAAGGTGGCCGGATTCACCGAGGTCTCCAAGGCCACCGCCTGACGCTGGGTCAGGTTGGTGATGGAGTTGACCACCGGAAAATTGGTGTTCTTAATATAAACCAGCGGCACGACATAGGTCAGATAGGCGGAAAGATTCGCCGCCACCGAATCAATGCCGATGGCCTCCGGCGAAGTGGCCGAATCCACAAACGTGGGCACCGTGGTCTGGCCCAAGATGTTGGTGTCCGCCGGGCCGGCCGTCTGATTGACCAAGGCTTGCAGACCCGCGATGGCACCGTTGGCGACATTGATGTCCAGGGTGATCGTGCCCAGTCCCGACAAGTTCGGATTCAAACTCGTGCCCTGAAACCGCCGCACGGTGGAGGAACCGGTGCCGGTGGATGTGAAGGAGCCGCCGGCAAACAGGTTCGTGGCCCGGTCATACAGCACACTCTGGCTGGCGCTGCCGCCTTCGACAAAGACGGAAACAGTTGCGTGCAGGCTGGGGGTGAAGGCCGCACCGGCCAAGGTCAGACCCAGGGCGATATAATTTTTAAGACTAAATGTTTTCATGTTAATATTGTTTTTTTGGTTCAGGTTTGGGAGCAACTTCCGGTGAGCCGGTCAGTCCTCGTAAATGGTTTGTTGGTTTGGGTTGGCCTCGCTTTTTTGGCGTCGGGATAAATTTACTTGGCGACAATCAGGTTGCTGATGTCGTCCGTTTCGGTGCCGATGTCGGCAAACAGCCACGTCGAGAGGTAGCGCTCGCTGGAGGACGGCACGATGGCGACGATGGTTTTGCCCTTGTTTTCCGGGCGTTTGGCGACTTGCAGCGCCGCCCAGACGGCCGCGCCGCTGGAAATGCCGATGGGAATTCCCTCCTGCGCATTGACTTGCTTGGAGATGGGCGCGGAATCGTCTTCGTTCACCTTGATCACTTCGTCCACGATTTGCGTATTCAAGTTGCCCGGGATGAAACCCGCGCCGATGCCCTGCAACTTGTGCGGTCCCGGCGCGCCGCCGGAAATCACCGGCGACTTCACCGGTTCCACGGCGATGGCCTTGAAGCCCGGCTTCAACTGCTTGATGACTTCCGCCACACCGGTGATCGTGCCACCGGTGCCGACGCCAGCGACCACGAAGTCCACCTTGCCATCCGTGTCGCGCCAGATTTCTTCCGCCGTCGTCCGGCGATGAATCGCCGGGTTCGACGGATTGGAAAATTGCTGGAGCACGACGCTGTTCGGAATCTGCGCGTGCAATTCCTCCGCCTTGGCAATCGCGCCTTTCATGCCCTTGGCGCCCTCGGTCAAAACCAGTTTCGCGCCCAGAATTTTCAGCAGCTTGCGCCGCTCGATGCTCATCGTTTCCGGCATCGTCAAAATCAGCTTCAATCCCTTCGCCGCCGCGACGAACGCCAGCGCGATGCCGGTGTTGCCGCTCGTCGGCTCGATTAAAATTGTGTCCCGGCCAATCGCGCCGGACTTCAGCGCGTCTTCAATCATCGCCACACCAATGCGGTCCTTGACGCTGGAAAGCGGGTTGAAAAATTCGAGTTTGAGCAGCACATCGGCGACGGCGCCGTGTTCCTTCGCCGTGCGGTGCAGCCGCACGAGCGGGGTGTTGCCGATGGTTTCAGTGATGTCGTTGTAGATGCGGGCCATAACTTTGTTTGTTTGTGTTATTTGTTTGGTTGATAGATCCGGTCGAAAATGCCGCCATCCGCGAAATGCGTTTTCTGCGCCTTGTCCCAGCCACCGGCGACTTCATTCACGGTGAACAAATCCAGCGGTTTGAAGCGGTCGGGAAATTTTTCGAGCGCGGTCTGGCTTTTCGGGCGGAAGTAATATTTTGCCGCCAACTCCTGCCCGGCGTCGCTGTAAAGAAATTCCAGATACGCGCGGGAAACGGCCTCGGTGTGATGCTTCTGGACATAGCGGTCCACCCAAGCCACGGGGTTCTCCGCCAAAATGCTGTCCGGCGGCACCACTACCTCCAGGCCGTCATCCGCAAAATTCTTCTGCACCGTGGCGGCCTCGTTTTCAAACGTCAGCAGCACGTCGCCGATGCCGCGCTCGGCAAAGGTTGTGGTGGCGCCGCGTCCGCCGGTGTCGAGGACGGGCACATTCGCGAAAAGTTTCCCCACAAACTCGCGGGCCTGTTGCTCGTCACCGGCGGATTTCTTCAGCGCGTGTCCCCAAGCGGCCAGATAGCTGTAACGTCCATTGCCTGAAGTTTTCGGATTGGGAAGGATGACCGAAACGCCCGGCTGAATTAAATCTTCCCAAGTATGGATGTTCTTCGGATTGCCCTGGCGGACGACGAAAACAATCGTGGAGTTGTAAGGCACGCTGTGATTCGGCAAACGCGCCGCCCAGTTTTGCGGAATCAGCCGCGCGCCGGAAAACAGCACGTCAACATCCGTCGGCTGGTTCATCGTCACCACGTCAGCTTCGAGGCCGTTGACGACGGATTGCGCCTGCTTGCTGGAGCCACCGTGAGATTGATTGATGGTTACGCTATTGCTGGTCTTGTCCTGCCAGTAGGCCGCAAAAGCGGAGTTAAACTCCTTGTAAAATTCCCGGGTGACGTCGTAGGAGACGTTGAGAAGGGTCGCCTCAGTCGCTTGCACCGTGCGCACGCCCGACAGCAGGGTCGCGCCAAGCAGCAGGCTTGCCAGTTTGTGATTCCAGTTCCGCATGGATAGAGTTGTATTGTTTTATTTTCATGGGAACTTCCGGTGGTCCGGTCAGCCGCCTGCAAAAATGTTTCGGTTGGTTGGATTATTCGCTTCGGTTCAGCCGCGATTCCGTGACCGACTTGTCCAGCCGCAGCCGTTCGGTCTTTTCAATTTGGGTCACGCGCGAGTCATGCACGATGATTTCCACCACGCCAAAACGCAGCGAACCCACCTGCTGCCGGACGATCTCCAGCCAGTTGGCATCGGCCAAATCCTTGTTACCCTGCTTTATAATCAAGTTACTCATAGTAAATTATATATACGACTCTTAACATCGTCTTTTAATCCAAATAAAAACTACAGCACACCTTTGGCTGCAATTACTTTGAATTACAAATATCCAAAGCCGCCATATTGACGACTTCTATTGTCGTCATTATCTATTGTTTCCCGTTGGAGTCAATTATTTTTTTGAAATATTAATTCCTGTAAAAACGTCCGGTTGGCGCGACCACAAAAGGGCTGTCCTCGACAACGCCAAATGTGTCATGGGTGCCGACGGTTGAATCGTGAGCCTATGGCAATCAATCAACTCCGCTTTAGCGAGCGCAAGGCCAGCACCAGCGCGTCCACTTCCTCGCGCGAATTGTAAAACGCGAGCGACGGGCGGACGCTGCTCTCCAAGCCGAAATGGCGGATGGCCGGTTGGGCACAGTGATGACCGGCACGGACGGCAATGCCATTTTTGTCCAGATGACGCGCGACGGCTTCATTCGGCACGCCGGGAATGACGAAGGATAGCACGCTCGCCTTGTTCGTCGCCGTGCCGATGGGCCGCAGGCCGGGAATCGTCGCCAGCGCCGGCGTCGCATATTCGAGCAGTGCGTGTTCGTAAGCGGCAATCGCCGGAATGCCGACCTTGAACAGATAATCAATCGCCGCACCAAGGCCGACGACACCAGCGATGTCCGGCGTGCCGGCCTCGAATTTTTCCGGCGCATTTTGATAAACTGTTTTCTCGAAGCGCACGTCTTTGATCATGTGCCCGCCGCCCTGCCACGGGGGCATGGTTTCGAGCAGTGCGGATTTGCCATACACCGCGCCGATGCCGGTCGGGCCAAAAATTTTATGGCCGGAGAAAACATAAAAGTCCGCGTCCAGTGCGGTCACGTTGACCGGCAAATGCGGCGTGGATTGCGCGCCGTCCACCAGCACAAGCACGCCGCGCGCGTGGGCCAGCGCGATGATTTGCTCGACCGGATTGATCGTGCCAAGCGAATTGGAAACGTGCGCGACGGAAACGAACTTTGTTTTCGGGCCGAGCAGTTTCACGAATTCTTCGAGGATTAATTCGCCCCGGTCGTTGATCGGGATGACGCGCACGGTAGCGCCGGTCTGCTGCGCGAGCAACTGCCACGGCACGATGTTCGCGTGATGCTCCAGTTCGCTGACGATGATTTCATCGCCCGGCCCGATATGCTTGCGACCGTAGCTTTGCGCGACGAGGTTGATGCCCTCGGTGGTGCCGCGCACAAAAATGATTTCCTTGGCATCGGCGGCGCCGAGGAACTGGCGGACTTTTTCGCGGCCGGCCTCAAACAATTCCGTCGAGCGCGCCGCCAGCGTGTGCGCGGCGCGGTGGATGTTGGAGTTGTCGCGGCCGTAAAACTGCGAGGTCGCGTCAATCACCGCCTGCGGCTTGTGCGTGGTGGCGGCGTTGTCGAGCCAGATGAGCGGCTTGCCGTTGACAAGCTGGTGCAGCGCGGGGAAATCGCGGCGCACGCCCTCGAGGTCGAACTTCGGCACGGGCACGGCGTTCTTGGGATACGACTGGAACGCGGCGGGGGATTTGCCGGACGCTTCGCCGCCGCGCAGGAAATAATACTCCGGCGTGGCCGATGATTCGGTGCTGCCGGCCAGTAGATTTTGCTTCGCCGGTTTTTTGTCCGCCGGACAAGTTCCGCCGGGGTGTTGCGCGTATTTGCAGCGCGGTTCGCCGTAGGCATAACTATCGCCGGACTCAGGCTTGTGCGCACCCGAGGGCGTTTTTTCGGTTTTCGACGATCCGGCTGTTTCCGGCGCGGCTGACGGCGCATTGGGATGCACCGGCGGCAATGCCGATGGCGTGCGGGATTGTGCCGTCGTGGTCGAGGGCGTGGCCGACACCTGGTCATCCCCGGCCACCGCCAAACCCTTTTCGAGTGACGGCGGGGTGGTGCCCACGCCGGACGACGGCGCGGCTCCGCTACGCGACCGGGAAAATTCCGAGAACGCCTCGCCCAATAATTTCGTTACGAGACAGGAATGTTCGGAGTCGTCCGGCGCCGCTGCGAGCGACGGTCCCGGCGAACCGTTATTTCCAGTTATACTCATGGTAGTTGTTCACCACGACGTTATCCAGGCGGGCGATGGCATCCGTGGTCAACACGCTGGCGGAGAAGTAGCGGGTGACGAGATGAGACGCGATGGAGTTTTCGTTCGTGCCCATGTAGCGGACGGACAGGCCGGGTTCCACTTCGCCGGTGACGCCGGTTTTCTGGAGGCCGACGACGCCTTGTTCCGCTTCGCCCACGCGCAAGAGCAAAATGCTGGTGGAATTATTTTTCACTTCGAGCTTGTTGCTCGGAATCAGCGGCACGCCGCGCCAGGTGATGAACGGCGTTCCGAACAGATGAACCGTCGGCGGCGGCACACCCCGGCGGGTGCATTCACGACCGAAAGCGACAATCGCCTTGGGATGCGCGAGGAAAAACGCGGGCTTCTTCCAGACCAGGCCGAGCAATTCATCCAGATCATCCGGTGTCGGCGAACCTTTGCGCGTCTTGAGCGTTTGGGAGGCGTCCACTTCCTTGAGCAGACCGAAATCAGGATGATTGATGAGTTCCCATTCCTCGCGTTCCTTCACCGCCTCGACGGTCAGGCGGATCTGTTCGCGAAGCTGGTCAATCTGATTACTGTAAAGATCGGTCACGCGGGTGTGCGTGCGGAGCACCGTCTGGATGGTGCTGAGATGATATTCGCGCGGTTCCTGGTCGTAATCCACGAAGGTCGTCGGCAATTTCGGTTCGCCGCCGTCCACGGTGAGCAAATCCGCCTTGCCCTCGCCGAATTCGTTCGCGGGCTTGCCTTTCGCGGCCTTGGCCACGCGGTTGACGCGATAGACGCCGCCATCCACGTCCACCCACGGCAGCAACTTGTGCAGCCAGCGCGGCGTGATCTCGGTGTATTGCGGGACGGTGACGGTGGCAGTGGCGAGGTTGCGCGCGGCGGCGGCGCTCAGGCTCAGGTTGATTTCAGTTACTTTGCTCATAATTTTTGGTTGCGGTTAAATACGGACCCACGCGATTCACGCGCGGCGAAACGAAGTGAAAACCACGGGCGTGAAATGGACAAAGAAGGGGAAATTTATTTTCCGCCCCGCTGCCGGCATCTGGACACGACTCGACATGAATACACTTTCGTTTTCATGGGAGCTTCCAGTGGACTGGTCAGCACCTGGAGGACTGCTAGTTTTAAGCAGACGTTGACGCCTACTGTGAGGGCAAAGGCTAACGGCTGAAGCCGGCCCATGTCAACACTATTAACCAATAAAATCAACCCTTTTGACAATTTCAAGATCGGCGGCAGCGGCAGAATAATCTATACTAGGATCAGCGACCCTTCGCGTCGTCTCTTGCGATTTAGGCCGCGCCCCGACCGGGCTCATGGCCCGTGGCGGATATTGAAAGCACGGGCAAATTGTGTCCCGGCACAGCCGCCGGCGCTCGGTTTGAGCCAGTGCCTGACCATCTGCAAAAAACCACCGGTCGTGTCGCGGATTGCATCATCAACTTCAGCAACGAACCGGGCGGGCGAATTGCGGCTGAAAAAATTTTCGTTTTTTAGAACGTCAGCGTGCCTTGCGGCCGGCGACTCAATCGGCGCTGGTTTTCTGCGAGGCGAAGGGTTCCTTGCCGGAGCGGTTCCACGGTGCCTTGGCCAGCACGATGGCCAGGCCGCAGATGTCGGTGAGGCCGGCGAAAACCAAGCCCGCGCCGACGAAGGCGGCCAGCAAATAGAACGCGGATGCAGGAAATGCCCCAGTGCCGTGCCCGTCAGCACGAACGAGCCGGCGATAATCTGCACGTTGTCGAGTCCGGCGTTGCGAAATTTTTCCGCCGCCTTGGTGGCGCGGATGCCGGAGGCGCAGAGCAAGATACACCGGCGGCATCGGGACGCACGCGGCAAGAATACACTTTCGTTTCCAGAGAGCTTCCAGCAGACCGGTGAGCAACCGTAAGGCTTTTTTCTTAAAGCGGCGATGTCGCCTGAAGAAATAGCAGGTGGCGCTTCACCGGCCGGCACATGCTTTTTTGAAAATTCGCCGGCCAGCGGCCCGCCGTTTTTTGACTGACTCCGCCCGCCGGATGAACTAATCGTATCGGGTGAAGTTTATCAAACAGCCGCAGCGGATCACGCTCTACACCCGACCCATGTGCAGTTGGTGCATGGATGCCAAGGCCTGGCTCGAAGCGCAGGGCTTGAAATACACCACCGCCAATGTGGGCACAGACGCCGCCGCCCGGGAGCGCGCGATCGAACTCAGCGGGCAAAAACTTGTGCCCGTGATTGAAGTGGACGATTTGGTGCTCGGTGACTTTGATACCGGACAACTGGAGACGTTCCTCATGCAGCATGGCTACTTGGCGTAATTGGCCGCACCGTTTCGTCATTACCTGACGGCATGCCCCAGCGCCACCTGACAAAGCCCAAAGCACACACTCGAGTGCCAATCCCGACCTTTCATTTCCCCGGAGTCGCCGGCGGCGGAGCGCTGTTGGTTTGGAAATCCCCGGCGGTGACGATGAAGAGTTGCTTTGGATCAATAAATTTCCGCAGCGCGGCATTCACCGCGTCCGGGGTCAGGGACTCGATGTTCCGGTCCAGTTGCCCCTCGAAAGCGGCGGTGCGGTTGAGGCAGCTCAAACGCGAGAGCAGGCTGGCGAGGGATTGATCATCCGAGCGGCCGATTTTTCGCGCCTGCAAATAACCTGCCCGGGCCTTTGCCAGTTCCTCCGGCTTCACGCCATCACGGAGGAGGCGTTCGATCTCCTCGCGCGCCGCAATTTCGACGCGAGGAACGTTTTTGGGACTGGCAATGGCCGACGGCGACAACGCCGCCCGCTGATCTCAGGAAGACACCGACAGGGCCGAGCTGACGCCGTATGACAGCCCCCCTTCTGCCGGATGCGATCGCCGAGCCGCGATGACAGCGCGCTGCTGCCGAGGATGTAATTGCCAATCAACAGTGCGGGATAATCGGCGGAATCATCGCGCAGCGCAAACAGCTCCCCGGCCACATAAGTGACCACCACCTGATGCAGCGTGCCATTGTCCGAATAAGGTTCGCAGGCCGCATCAGCACCTGCCGCTGCTTGCCTTTGACCGCCGCCCCAATCCACCCTTCCGCTTCCAAAATATTTAGCGCCAGCCGCAAGGTGTCGCGCCCGACACACAGCCGTTGCTTGAGCCTGAGTTCTCCGGGAAGACTTCCAGCCAGAACACCCCGAAGGATCCAATCTTTCAGCACCGAGGTCGTCTCGCGGGGCAGCGTGCTCTTTTTTGGGAGATGCTCCATGTCAGTGCAGGTGGTGAGCCTGTTTCAATTTCATAACGATCAACCCACCCGGAGCAGGGAATTAAATATGCCAAAGGCATTGGGAACCCGGAGCGCGTTGGCCGGATCTTCCTGCCATTTTCCATCCACGATGAAGCGATACTGGTATTCACCCGGTTCGAGTTTCACGTTGGCCCGCCACAGATAACCGCCATTGCGCTGGAGAGGAATGGCGTTGCGCTCCCAGTTTGTAAAGTCGCCAGCCAGCCGCACCTGCTGCGCCCCGGAGGCCAGCAGTGAGAACGTCAGTTCCGTTTTTTTTGTTTTCCGTTTCTTGATAGTTGTAGTCATATGTTTATTAGGCTTCTTGTTTCATCATTCCAAGTGCGTGTTTGTTACCCGGTTTCACCGCTGAATAAAGGGGCTGGGAATCGCTTCCCAGCCCCCTCGTGTTTTGCCCCATGCTTCCGCGTTAGTGAGCAATCGAAACCTCACGCGGAAAAACTTCTTCTGAACCCCAGCCGCAACTCAATTTCACAGATTTTGCGCAACTCATTCGACTCCGTTCATACTGCCGCAATTAATGTTCGCGCCAACCAGGATGAATCCGCCAATTTCAGGAGCCGTTCGCCGGCGGCGTACAGCGTCTCTTCTTTTTTGGCGAAGTGAAAACGGATGAACCGGTTTTCCGGCTCGCGAAAGAAGCTGGAGCCGGGCACGCCAGCCACGCCCACTTCGCGGACAAACCATTCGGCAGCAGCTACATCGCGCGCAAAGCCAAGTGATGAAATGTCCACCAGCACATAATACGCGCCTTGCGGTTTGGTGAATGGCAGGCCGGTCCGGCGCAGGTAGCCCAGAAACAAATCGCGCTTCGCCGAATAGAGTTCGCGCAGCCCAGCGTAATAACTGTCGGGCAACTCCAGTCCGGCCACGGCGGCTTCCTGCAACGGCGCGGCGGCCCCAACCGTCAGAAAATCATGCACCTTGCGGGCCTGCGCGATAATTTCCGGCGCGGCGTGAACATAGCCCAGCCGCCAGCCGGTGATCGAATACGTTTTGGAAAGCGAATTGCAGGTGATGACGCGATCCAACGCGCCAGGCAGCGCGGCGGCATAAATGTGTTCATGCGGCGCATAGACGATGTGTTCGTAAGGTTCATCCGTGATGACAAAGGCGTCGTGCTGCTCCGCGAGCTTCAGGATTTCCAAGAGTTCGGGGTGCGTAAAAACCTTGCCGGTGGGATTGGACGGATTGCAGACGATGATGGCTTTGGGCTTTTGCGCAAAGGCGCGGGCAAGTTCGTTTGAATCAAAATGGAAATCCGGCGCGTGCAACGGAACGTAAATCGGTTCCGCGCCGGACAGAATCGCATCGGCGGCGTAATTTTCGTAGAACGGCGAGAAGACGATGACTTTGTCGCCGGGATTGCATGCCGTCATCATGGCGACCATCATCGCCTCGGTGCTGCCGCAGGTGACGACGAGATGCTGGTCGGGATCAACGGCCAGACCGGTGAACCGGGAAATTTTGCGCGCCAGCGTCTGCCGAAAACGCGGCGCGCCCCAGGTGACGGCGTATTGGTGAAACGGCCCCCGCGTAGTGCGTTCCAGCGCGGCGAGCAATGCCTCCGGCGGATCAAAGTCAGGAAAGCCCTGCGCGAGATTGATCGCGCCGTGCTGGTTGGCGAGCCGGGTCATGGCCCGGATCACCGATTCAGAAAATCCGGCAAGTCTGGTGGCGGGGGCTGGCATGAAAAAATCGGGTTCAGGCGGCCATCTTTATCCGATGCTGCCCGAAAGCCAAAACTGTAAATAGCGTTGTGAAACAAAAAGTTTCATCGGCTACAAAGCTTGGCCATCACGCTCCCCGGTGCGAATGCGATGGGCCGCCGTGACCGGCCAGACGAATATTTTCCCGTCGCCGATTTTGCCGGTTCGTGCCGCTTGGATGAGGACATTGACCACCGGCTCTTCAAGCTGGTCAGACACCACCACTTCAATTTTAATCTTCGGCAGGAAATCCACCGTGTATTCACTGCCCCGATAGATTTCCGTGTGGCCTTTCTGGCGGCCGAAACCTTTAACTTCGGTGACGGTCATGCCTTCGATCCCAAGATTGATCAAGGAATCCCGGACTTCGTCTAGTCTGAACGGTTTGATGAGTGCTTCAATTTTTTTCATGGTTCAAAATGATTCATTACAGGTTTTGGCTAATGGAGAGGAGGCTGCGGTAGGAATCCAAAATGGCATTCAGAGCGCCCATCGCGCCATGAATTTGGGATGGCTTGGGAGCGTGCTGGGGGATGCCCACATGAAGTTCAAAGGGAACTGGATGCAATTCATCCGTGACCGTGAGGAAATCGGGAAAAGCGGCATTGGGCGACGCGTGAAGTTGGCCCGGCTGCGACCCTTCATTCAAGATGCTGCCCGGCAGAAACCGCTGGGTGGCCTGGATTGCTGGTTGCGCCAGCGCCCGGTTCAAAACAACGCTTTGGGTATCCACCCGAAAGCCACCAGCCAGATTCTTGGCCTGGAGTGAAATCACGCCATGAAAGCGCAACACGCCGAGTTCCCGCTCCAAATAATACACTTCCGGCTGGGATGAGCCGCTCCAAAATTGTCCGGTCAAATCTTTACCGGCCGCATTCCGCCGGGTGCGCGCCACAAAACCAGTGGGATTGCACAGGGGATAGGCATAAATGTGATAGCCCCGCGCCGTTTGTGGTGCCACTTCCAGTTCCCGCAAAAATTCGACCAACGCCTCCGCCCCGGCCGGCTGATCGCCATGAAAACCCGCGAATATTCCTAAGCGAATGGTGTCACCACCGCCGGTTGGCCCCATAAAAACGAAGCGCGGAATCTGAAAAACCTTTCGTTCAACTCGAAGCTGCCCCACGGAACCACCGATCAGGTAATCCGAATTGTTTGCCAAATCCAGCAACGGCTTCAGCAATCGCTGGGTGGCATTCGGTTGACTCCACAATGCATCCGCAGCTAACGGCGAGGAAATGCGTTGGACGGGCGGGAAGGCTCGCATATTGTTTTTCAAAGGTGGTTCATTCCGCTCCTCTTCAAGGCGGGCTGACTTGCAGCCATAATGATAGAGGTGATGATTGCCGGGTTACGTTCAAACCATCTTGAACGGCTTCACATTTTCTTTCCCGATCGGTTCCATGGCCACTTGACCACCCCACGTAGTGGAAAAAGTCAGCCAATAGCGTTTGGTTTCCTTGGCCATAAAATTCATGAAAATAGCGATTTCAACGGCAGATTGGTCGCCAACTGATGTTCCGCCAGCCATTCGGCGTTGAACAGCTTGGACTGGTACTTGTGCCCCGAGTCGCACAGCAGCGTAACAATGGTTTGTCCCGGCCCGCGCTCCCTGGCGAAACGCACCGCGCCGGCAAGGTTGATGCCGGAGGACAGCCCAAGGAAAACCCCCTCTTCGCGCAGCAGTTGATAAATGATCGTGACCGCCTCCTGATCGGGAATACGATACGCTTGGTCCACCTGAATGCCCTCGAGATTTTTTGTCACGCGCGACTGGCCGATGCCTTCCGCCTCGGAATCGCCATCCTTCACGTCGGTGTTGCCGTGAGTGAACCACGACCACATCGCCGCGCCGAATGGATCGGCGCAGACGACGCTAACCTGCGGATTCTTCTCCTTCAAAAACAGCGCCGTGCCCGCCAGCGTGCCGCCGGTGCCCACGGCGGAAACGAACGCGGATACCTCGCCGCCGGTCTGCCCCCAGATTTCCGGGCCGGTGCTGCGGTAATGCGCGAGCCGATTCGCAACGTTGTCGAACTGATTCGCCCAGAACCAGCCTTTCTCCGCCGCAAGCCGCTGGGCGACACGGTTGTAATTGCCGGGATCGCTGTAAGGTTTTTCCGGCACGGTGATGACTTCCGCGCCCAGCGTGCGGAGCAAGGTGATTTTTTCCGGCGACTGGGTTTCCGGAATCACGATGACGGTGCGATAACCTTTTGCATGGCCGATGACCGTGAGGCCGATGCCGGTGTTGCCCGCCGTGCCCTCGACAATCGTGTCGCCGGGCTTGAGCAACCCGCATTCCTCGGCATCGGTGATGATACCCAGCGCGGCGCGGTCTTTCACCGAGCCGCCGGGGTTCATGAATTCCGCCTTGCCCAAAATTTCGCAGCCCGTCAGTTCCGACAACCGGCGCAGCCGGATCAGCGGCGTGCGGCCAACGTGTTTTTCGATGCCAAAATGACTGCTGATGTTCACGGTAACTTCTTTCTTTTCATTTCGTTGCTGCCTCATCAAATGTTTTGGTATCGCGACAAAAGGACGACATGAAACAGGCCGTGCTTGTCTCGTGGGACATGAAGCGATATGGGACTAGTGGCTGACCTCGGCAGCATTTGTGCTTTGAACCGGTGGAATGTAGGGTTCCGGTGTAGAAATCCGGATGGGTGGATTCGTTTCAAATGTCTTCAAGTGCTCGGCGACCAGTTTGTTAACCTGCGTGAGCGCCGCCGCCTCTTCTTTCTCTAACACTTCTGTATAATCAGGATATCTGCCCCAAGGGCCTGATCCTGTAGGCTCCTCAAGTTCCTGTGGATTTTTGTATAAATTGAAAACAATCGGTTTTGTCAATTTTTCCGCCCGGTCTCGGGCAAATTCCTGCCAATAGTAATGGACTTTCCAATTTTTATATTTTGCCGCGTAGATCGTATCCCCAACGTAAAGCGGTATGAACTCCCGGCTTGAAGTCTCTTTCTTGCCCAGAAGAAAATCGGATTGGTCGAGGCCGTCAATGATTCTGTCCGATGGAATTTGGGCACCGGTGAGTTTAGCGAGGGTGGTAAATAGATCAACACCGTGAACCAGTTCGTTGCTCACCTTGTTTTCCGGCACATGTCCCGGCCAGCGAATGATAAACGGGCAACGAAAGCCTCCCTCCATGGCGGTAAAATACGAGCCGGACCACGGGCCCGCCCAGCCGCGCCAGGGATACTGGTCTTCCGCTCCATTATCGGAAGTGAAGATAAAAATCGTGTCCTTTTCAATCTTCAACTTATGCAGCACATCCAGAATCTGCCCCACGTTGGAATCCATTTCCGCGAGGGTATCCGCCCAGTCGCCATTTCCAGTGATGCCTTCAAATTTCCTGTTGGGCAATGTTGGAAAATGAACCTGGGTCAGCGCCACATAAGCGTAAAATGGTTTGTGTGCTTTCGCATTGCGGGAGATGAAATCCACAGTTTTATCAGTGATTTCCGAGTCTATTTGGCGTCTGGCTTCCAAATCATATTCTTTCACCACTTCCACCTTGCCCCCTTTCTTTCCCTCCAAGACCACTTTATGGAAGCCATTCCCAGGCCCACCACCTCCAGCGAACCGATTCGTTCCACCTCCGGCAAACCCGTTTGTTCCGGCAGGACGCCGGCTGGGGAATGCCTCGTTACTGGTATTCGGAATGCCGTAATACTCGTCGAATCCTTGATCTGTGGGAAGCTGGCCGGGAGTATTTCCCAAATGCCACTTTCCATACAGAGCGGTGGCATAACCAATGTCGGAAAGCAGTTCCGCCGTGGTTCTTTCCCATTGAGACAATCCAACACCCCGGCCTGCGAGTCGGTAGGTGCCGGTGCGCACGGCAAAGCGACCGGTCAAGATGGATGACCGGCTGGGAGTGCACATGGGTTCGTTGTTGAAGTTCAGCAAACGCACCCCTTGGGTGGCCAACCGGTCAATCCGGGGAGTTGCTGCGCCCCGGAGGATGCCGCCACCGTAACAACCAACTTCGCCGTATCCAAGATTGTCCGTAAGAATAAAGACAATGTTTGGTTTCGACGCGTCAGAGCTCTTGGCCATCACGGGAATAAGGCTCGCAGCGTGAACGGCTACGCACAGGAGCAAGTATGGCAATCTTTTCATTCTTGAATAATTTTGTTGGGGCGATCCGGTTGATGACTCCCCTCTGCACGGCTTGTTGCCGCGCAAAAGGGGAATCAATGGCATCAGCAAGAACAGCAAATAAACCTACTTTCCTGACGATGCCGGGTTTCGGCTATTTGGTCGCTGCTACGCGCTTTGCCTCCCAGTCACGTGTTTGCACGTTGCCATTGCGGTCAAAGCTGATCTTGCCGGTGATTTTGTCAGCACTGACCTCGCCGGAATAACTGCTGGTGAATTTGTTTCCGTCAAATTCGCGCACCACGTCAAAGGATATTTTGGCCCCGTCAACCTTGCCATTGGAAATCGGTGAATCCACTGCCGCGCCTTCCCGCCCCGGGGCGGAAACTTTGCCGGTAAGTTTGCCGTGATCCTCGGTAAGCGTCAGCTTTGACGTGCGATCCGGGCCGCCGTTACGACCGGGAGTGCTCCAGGTCCAGTCGCCGGAAATATCCGCCGCGTGCAGCGAAAAAGCGGCCAGCACGGTGAACGCGGCCAGGGTTAGTTGTTTGGTGATGGATCGTTTGTTCATTTTATGTTTGTTTCGTTGTTTGTTTGCTTAGTTTGACTAAAAAGCAGTTTGCTTAAATTTGAGGCAGGACGGATTGCCACAGGAATGCCAATCCGCCCTGCCTGCTTGTTACCTGACCGCATCCGAGAGCGGGACCCCCCCCCATCCGCTCCACGGCCAGGCAAATGTTTTCATGATTTGAAGTAATCGTTCGTTTCGCATCCTGATCCTAGGAATGACGCGTCATTTAGTTCAAGGTTTGTGCAAGCGGAAGAAGCGCACTCCGTTGCTGATGGTTTGGGTGAAGGTGTTCGTGCCACCGACCAACGAGGGCGAGGCTGGATTGGAAAACCAGAGGCCGCTTGCGAGGTTCGTCGAGTATTCGAGGTAGTAGCCAGTGCTGCCACTGCCCGGCCATTGGAGTGTAATTGCATTCACCCCGCCCGGCGCAACACCGAGCGTCGGCGCGGTCCCAGTCGGCGTTACGATGCTGAAACCGGTTGGCGCCGGGCTGGTCTGCGCAAACGTGTTCAACTGCGCGATCCGCGTCGTGGAAAGCGCGCTGTTGATGACGGAGAACTCATCAATCACGCCGTCGAAAACATCCGCCCAATTTCCACCAAGGGTGTTCACAATGGTGTAGTTAGTGCCGGTCAATGCAGTAAAGTAGGAGTGTGCAAAGGCTGGCGGATAGTCCTGATGCTTGTAGATTTGACCGATGCCCGTGGCCGTGCCAACCAACGTGCCATTCACATAGAGGCGTAATTGGCCGGTGAAGCTCGCGTTGCCATCCAGCACCGCCACCACATTATAGGTCTGGCCCGCCACGATGGGATAGGAGATGTATTTGGCAGTTGCCAGCGTGTTGCCGCCCCACGGCGAACCCGGACCATCGCTGGTGGTGTTTTGCGCCTTGAAAATCAGTTGCGCCTGCGTTGGACTATTTGTGTCCTGCGTGCCTTGCAAATAGATCACCAGCGAGTTATGGCCGTAGATCGCGGGGGCTTCGGAATTCGTGGTGCCAAACGCGCGTGGCAGCGAGTTCGCGCGGAACGCGAAGCTGTGCGTTATCTTCGCCCACGGGCCGAGGATGGCGTTGAGATCTCTGCCGTTCGGCAGGTTGATGCCTTGGTTGGTGTTCGCCTTGCTGAACGAGATGGCGGTGCCGCCCGAGTTCGGCACCAGGCTGGCCACTCCCAGTGAGGGCGAACCCTGGATCGCGCCCACCAAACTGGCTGGGTCGGTGTCGAATTTCGACACCAGCGTGTTAAACGCCGTGCCGCTCGTTTCATCGAAGGTCCAGTAACGGACCGTGCCTTCCGCGAGGATTTCATCGCGATAACTGATGCCCGAGGCAAACGCGACCGTAATGCTGAGCGTGTTCGGCGTATTGGCGCGGTCACGCAGGTTGGTGATCGCGAGTTGATTCGTCTGCCCGTGAACCTGGGCCGTGGTCTTCAGCGTCACCTGCAAGCCATCCGCGGACAGCGACGCAGCGAGGAGTCCCAGACCGGTGCTGCCGGCGGTGGGAACGCTGTAAGTGGCAAGGTTTGTGGCCGTGCCCGGATCCACCGGCTCGGTGAACGTGAGGCGGATTTCGTTGATCGTGCCGGCGAGCGCCTTCAGACCCGTGAGCTGCGGCGGAATCAGATCCGGCAACACTGTCAGCACGGCGGGCGGACTGCTGGTGACGGAACTGAATTCGTTGTTCACCACGACGGCGTAGTTGGCGGCGGAGTTCAGCCTGGCCGCGAAGGACAACGCGGCGTTGGTCTGGCCGGCGAGCGCGACGCCGTTGGAACGCCATTGATAGCCGTAGGGTGTCTGGCCCGTGGCGATGACGGACCACTGCACCGTCTGATTCTCGGTGATGGATTTGTTGCCGAGATCACTGCCGCCCGCAATTGCCACCGACCCGGCGGAGGCAAAGGTGAACACCAGATTGGTGGAAGCCACCTTATTTGTGGCGGCAAGAATGTCGGCGACGTTGGCGACCGTGATGTTGTAACTCGATCCAATGGCGAAGTTGAACGCACCGTTTAAGCTGACGGTTTTGAGGTCGCTGCCAAGTTGGGCAGACGTGATGGGCAACGTGACGTTACCGCTGGTCTTCAGCGCATAGTTCGCGAGGTTCGTCGCGGTTGCAGCGGAGACGGGTTGGTTGAAGGTGACGTTGAGTCGGTAGGGATTGCCGCGCGGGTCAACGCTGGAAACCAGAGTCGGATCAATCGTCGGCGTCGTGCTCAACCCGACGCCGGCGCGATAGTGGGCAAGAATCCGGTTGGTCGAGAGCACGGCGTTGAAG
Source organism: uncultured Bifidobacteriaceae bacterium (assembly GCA_964444085.1). GTDB lineage: Bacteria > Verrucomicrobiota > Verrucomicrobiia > Limisphaerales > UBA11358 > UBA11358. The sequence goes on from CAYUGC010000005.1 coordinate 22,336, forward strand.
GTGGAGACTTCGTCAATCACGCCGTCGAAGGTGCTCCAGATGCCGTTGACGTTGAGGTGCGTGCGCCCGGTGCCGCGGCCGATCTGGACATCGCTGTTGTGATTGTAAACCAGGCCAATGCCATTGGTCACCACCGCGACCAAGTCGCTATTGACATAGAGTCGTAGTCCACCATTCCGCCCGGCCGTATCGCCATCCAACACGGCGACGACGTGATAGGTCACATTGGTGGTGACCGGATAGGTAACATAAACGGCGGGATAGTTTAGCAAACCGAACGGCGCACCCGGCCCGTCCGCTGTGGAGATGAACGCATGAAAGGTTAACAAAGCTGTTGCGGGACTGTTGGTGTTGGCCACTGAGTTAGTGACAGGATTCCAGAGATAGAGATTGATGCCGCGAAGGACTCCGCCCTCCTCCCACAAACCGGTGACAGCATGGGTCTGGCCGAGCACCGCCGTGTCCCCGGGCTGGTAGCCAATCGGGAAACTGTTGGCCTTGAACCACAGTTCAAAACTCTTCTTCGGCCACGGGCCGCGAAAATCATTGATGTCACCGCCGTTCGGAATGGTGACGTAGTTCGTAGTGAAGCTGACAGCGAATTCATTGCTGCTGGCCGAGGGCAGGAGTGGCGGAACGCCTTGTCCTGTCAGGTTGGCGTAAGCGCCATTCGTGTTTGCCGTATCCGCCTGCACACTTTGGGTGACTGCCACCGTGCTGTTGGTTTCGTCCAACTTGAAATAGCGGGCCGGCTGGTCGGCGAGGATTTCATCGCGATAGGTAAGGCCGGAAACGAAGTTGATGTTGGTGTTTAGAACATTCCCAGCGGACGAGGCGTCTTTGAGGCCGGAGATGCTCAAGGGATAGGTCGTTCCGACACGCTGCTGCGTGGTGTTCAAGGTCACGGTCTTTCCGTCTGCACCCAACGCTACGGAACTGACAACAAAGTAGGGCGAGGAATACGTCGCTGGTGTGGTGGCGGTCAGCGGATCAAGCGTTTCGCTGAACGTGAGGATGACCTCGTTCACGCCCCCCGCAAGGCCGCGCGCGGAAACCACCGCCGGCGGAATCAAGTCGGGCACGATGACAACCACGTTGGTGGAACTGACAGCACTACTGAAGGCGTTGCTGACAGCGACATAGAAATTGCCTCCAGAACCAGATACGCCGCTGAAGGTCAGAATACGACTATTGCCGCCGGTCACCGCGACTCCGTTACGATACCACTGGTAGGTAAAGGGACCGGCGCCCGTCGGGACTGCGATCAATCGGACCGTGGAATTTTCCGGAAATGAACCCCCGAGCACGCTACTTGGAGACAAGCCGACATTGCCCACATCGCCCTCGCCAAAGTTCACATAGAGATCGTCAATCCAGTGGGTTTCATACCAGCTCCGCGTGCCGGCCGCCAAGCCCACCTGCGCGCTGTTGATGCCGACCCAGGCAGTCGGGTAATTGGTCAGCAAAACGACGCCATCGAAAGCGAGATACAAGGTTCCATCCCGCTTGATGTTGATATCCACGGGCGCCCAATGACCGTCGGCGCTGGATATGGAAGGCACGCCGTTGGTCCCCGCGAGAATATTGGTGATAACGCCGCTGTTCAGTGAGACACCAATCGCCGCCGGCTGCGACACAGTGTCCTGATGGTTGTTAAAGAAGATGCTCAATTGTGGAGCCGCGACGTTTGGGGAATATCCATATTGCGGATTGCTGAACGTGCCAAGGGGGAGACCAGCTGAAATGTTGACACTGAAGACGTCGCCCCAAGGTTGATCAGTGGTCACGGAAGCTCCGGTATCTGAAACACGGATTTTGAAGCGGATATGGGCTTGATCAATGTCCCGACGATCCGTAATCAACGCATGGCCGCTCTGATTGCGCAGCGCGTCCGTCAAACGCAAGATGCCGCTGCCCGAAGGCGCGGAAATGTTGTTCGTTACACCGGCATTGCCAAAGACCTGGAAGTTGGACGGCAGACCGGATTCAAACGAATACGTTGAGCCCAGCGGCGCGGAGAGGGTGAAAGGGGCGGTTGATGGATTCGGCGAGAGGGTGTTTCCGGTGGACGCCTGATCCTTGATGTTCTGCACGCGGAGCAGATAATTCGTTCCCGCCTGGAAGTTGAAATTGCCGGACAAGAAAACCGTCAATTGGTCGGAGGACAGCGTGATGTTCGTGATCGTGAGCGCGCCGCCGGATAGATTCGTGACCGAGTAATTGGCCAGATTGGTCGCGGTGAGGGGACTGACCGGCTTGCTATAAATGACCTGCACGAGGTTCGGATTGCCCGCAGTATCCACCGTGAGGAGGGTTGGCGGCACGGTGTCGGGCGTCACCGTCACCTTCGCAACCGAACTCGTGATGCTGCCGTAGGCATTGCTGATAATGGCCTGGATTTGAACGTTGTTGTAAGTCGCGGGCGTGCGAGCAATATCGAAGTAGGAGAGATTTTGATCAGGCACGACCACGCCGTTCGTTTTCCAGACAAAGGTCGTGGGTTGCGCGGCGATGACATCGAGCGGCAGGAGCAGTTCACTGCCCTCCTTGAGCGAAACAGCGTTGGTGATGTCGCCACCCAGATAACCACCACGCAGGCCGGTGTTGGCGGCATTGTTGAAGGCGGGCGCGGAGCTGGCGAAGTCGAAGAAGCCGCCGTAGGTATCCATCGCCGATTCATCCTCATAAGTGGCGAGATGCAGTGCGGGAATGATTTCCTGCACGCCATCGGGACGTTGCCAACCGACTTGAATGTAACCCGTTCCCGGGCCGTGCTGATGCAGCACTTCGAAATAATACTTTTGCCCCTTCACGAGATTGATCGGGGCCGACACGCGGGTTTCGAGCCGGTTGCCGGAGAACAGGACTTCGCCCGTGCCGGGTTCGTAAGCGATGAGGACCTTGTTTGCAGCGAGATAATTTGTGCTCAGCCAAAGCTCGGAGTTATCAGCGCTGGCGATGCCAAAATAATACGCGCCGGTGGCGGGCGCTTCGAGATAGCCGCGCACCCACGAGCCGTAGTCCTGACCGGAGTTATCCTTGCCCTGGAGACCGGCGCTCAAAGGCTGCCCCGTAATCGCGTAGAAGTCATCCAGTTGCTCGCGGTAGCTGGGACTGTTGGGAAAATATGGCCAACTCGTCAGCGTCGAGACGCTTTGACGGAAGGCGCTGGGGCTGGAGGACGTGGAATCGCCCTCGTAAAAAAAACGCACAACGGAGCCGGCCCGACTTTGCTGCGCGAGAGATAGAAGCGCCAACCCAAGCAAAAGGGCGCGGGTGAGAGAGAATTTTTTAAGGAGTTTCATAAGCAGTTTAATACAGTGATTGGCAAATTTTGTTTATTAGTTGAAGACAGTGAGTTGGCGCTGAGTTTACTCTCCTCTAAGCCAAGCCGGAAAAACGACGGCTGTCGTGTAATAGTCCTGATCCCATTCACGGTGCCATTTGAGCGACCAAAGTGTCTTCACCTTCACGGCACGAGCGGAGCCGTCAAAGGTGACTAGCTGCGTTCGCTTGCCCGAACCGTGGCGCGGTGTGCAGAAGTGCTCCATCTCACGGCTGGGATCGCCAGTCGAAACACCTGGTTGCGCGGAGGGCGCGAAAGCCGCGCGAGCACCATACCAAGGCCCACCCCCACGCCACATGGAGTCCAACATCAGCGGCGTGTCCGTAGGCTGTGTGGTGCCGGTGGTTTTGCGCCAGTGGTATTCACGTGGACGGCCTTGAATGTCCGTTTGCGCATTGTAAATCCAAAGATTGGCGCCGTAACTGGCAAATTCGCCGTTTTCATAGGCTTCATGGATGCCGTCCGGCGAGACCGGCATTTTGTAGGCATACTTCAATCCGCCAAACTCGGTGTTGGGATCAGGATTTACCTCGGTGGCATAGGGGCAAGTAACCAGCTGCTTGCGCGCCGACGCATTTAGCTGGAAGGCATTAAACCAGGCCGACCGCGCATTTTGATCAATGGTGCCATCAGCGTCTTGCCCGGTGGGGAATGTGTCGTTGTTATCTGCGGTATAAACAAACCATTGCAGACCCCACTGTTTGAGATTGGAAACGCAGTTGATGGATTTGGCCTTGTCCTTGGCCTTGGCCAGCGCCGGCAGCAGCATCGCCGCCAGAATCGCGATGATGGCGATGACGACCAGAAGTTCAATGAGGGTGAAGGCCGACTGGGAAACAGTCCGGCCTGCTTGTTGATGATTAGACGATATCGGTTTCATAATAGTGCATTGGATTGTTCAAGACCCGCGAATCAGGTGAATTGAACCTGCCGAGGCCAGGAAAGAAATGCTCGTCCGGAGAACCGGAAAAACTATTTGCTCACCGGCGACAAATGAGATTTGCCGCTGGTCAACTGGCGCCTTTGGATGGTTTGCAGTCACTCTGGTTAGAATGAGGTTTCATGGTTTATGAACCTCCAGCGGACTGGTCAGCTCTGTAGATCTCCCGAAGTCGGGTCGAGCCGGATTTTCGTTTTTTCTGGGGGTGGGATTCACCCCCGATTCCTACGCTACCGCAAGCCGAAAAACTTTACTTGCGATCGCACCCGGTCGCCGCTATATGACGACCATCTTGGTTGCATATTAAACAAATAAATTACCGCGTCAACAGTTTTTTAAACTTTTTCTAGATGTTTTTAACAGGGGATATTTTAGCGACTAAATCGAAATATATCTAATATAATCAATATGTTTACAACTTCATGCTTGCCTGATCAAACCCCACCTTCCCCATCAAACCTTGCCTAAAAAGCACTATTTAACGACCCATAAAGTCGTTGTTAGTAAATCAATAAATTGGTGTATTCCGACATCACCACTGAGGTTGGCACGGCCGGCATGCCGGCAGCCACAGTGGCGTTGGTACCTGGCTCAATCAGAATGAACGAGTTGGTCAGGCGATTAGTGATGCAACCGTCAAGCACGATGTGTCCGTGCGAATCTTGACGTTGCCGATGTCATTCAAAAGCCAGGGTGCCGGATATGCTTCCGGCTCCAACGAGTTGAAGTTCACTTTGATTTCAATCGCCTTCGAGAAACCGGCGCAGGAGTTCCTGCGCGGGCGAAAACTTTGGCTGAATTTCCAAGACGTGCCGCAACGCAGCCTTGGCCTCTTCAATTTTTCCAGCCGCGCCAAAATCATGGCACGGGCATAAGGCGCACGGGGGTCAGTGGTGTCCGCCGACTCAGCGCGGAGCAACGCCTCAATGGCGGCCTGCGGATGCCTGGTGGCGGAGCGGGCAAGACCGAGGTTATACCAAGCCAGCGCATGGTTTGGCGCGAGTTTTACAGCGGACTCAAACGCGCTTTGCGCCTGCGCGAGATCGCCGGCTTCATTCCATGCGAGGCCGAGTTCAAATTGAAACCGGCCATTCACCACCGCTACATCCGTCGTCTGGCTGCCGTGACGGAATGAACGCGGAGGGGCGAAGGCCGTCTGGTCAAATAACGATTGCACCGGACGCTCGGCGATGGCGTGATGGGAAAGCGACCAGAGCGCATACTCGGATTCGTAGCATTTCTGACAAGTGATCGAGCCGGCATAGGTTTGTCCAACCACTGACGTTGACCACTTTGCCTCCATTGCTGGCGGTGTGGTCGCTGCGGGATGGCAGCCGACAATTCCAACCAACGAGAAAACTGCCATGATTGCGCCCAAGCGCACCTGGCAGAAGCCCCCCATTTTTTCCTGCAAATTTGTTATCCATTGAGGTTCTTTCAAAATTTCGTGGCAGCCGAGGTAAAACGAGGCTCAAACTGAAGAAAATATGGAGCCTCCTCACGTCGGCTGCCACGTTTTGAAACTGGCTCCATCATCAAGCCGTTTCAGCAAGCGAGCGAGCGTCCATCCGCATTTTACCACCAGAACAACCCGGCATATATTAGAGACGAGAGAGCCGTAGCACATCCGGGATTCCCTATGTCCCTGACAAGGAATTCCGCCTTGGCCAAGATTTCACTGTCCGTCAGTTCCGACAACCGGCGCAGCCGGATCAGCGGCGTGCGGCCAACGTGTTTTTCGATTCCGGATAACTTGGCTTGCTCACAGTGAATTTGCCTTCATTCACGCGAACCTCCGGTGGTCCAGTCAGTCAGCAGTTTTTTTGATTTGAGACAGGCGGGCGTTGGTTTGAACCGTCCGCCCGTAAAATCATTTTGCAGCGGTCTTGAACCGCAGCGACGAATCCAAGCTTTCGTGCAGCAGCCGCACCGAGGCCACGAGCGCGGCGACATCGGCGGGCGCGCCGGCGAATTGCTCCGCCGGATTCGCCCCGGCGGCGGCGCGTGCGCCCGCCGCGATGACAGCGGTGAGCGCGGCATCCACCAATCCGGCTTCGATGAAATGGATTTGAAACAGCGCGAACGTCTCCACGTCGCTCCTCGGTTGCGCCCGTTGGACGACGAGCAACGCCCGCGCCGCCGCGAGCGCCGCCGCGTAAAGCCGACCGGCTTCCTGAGCCTCGCGCGCGTTGGCCAGATCCACTTCGATCAAATCGAATACGCCCGCGCTACATTCGCCCTGACCACGACCGGCCAGCGAGAACAGCGCGTCGGCGTCCCAGTCGCAGTAAAATTCCTTTTTGCTGGCGAAGGGCGGAACAGTCTGGTGCTGTTTCAATATTTCCTCGGCGACTTTCTTACCATCGCAATCCACGAACTGGTGGAAGTCCCCGGCGTCGGGAGATTTTTTCCAAGCGGTGAGCAAATCGCGGACAAATGCCGGCGCATTTTTCGCCGGCACGGCGCCGACGTTTACGCCAAAGCGAGATTTGCCTTCCGCCAACCGCCCGCCAAGCTGCACGGAGTAAAACGGAATGAGGTTTCCGTCCACGCGCCGCGCCGCGCCGGAGAAACCGAGGTTGCCAACCGGATGACGACCGCAGGAATTCGGGCAGCCGCTGATGTGAATCGAAAAATCGCCGAGGCTGTCGAGGTCGAGAGTACTCGCAGAAAGTTCGCTCCGCACCGCCTTGGCGAGTCCGCGCGAAAGGCAGATGCCGAGGCGGCAGGTGGAAGCCCCGGCACACGCGACGAGATTCCGCAGCACCGGCGCTTCGGGATCGGCCAGGCCGAGCGCGTTCAATTTCTGGAAAACTTCCGGCAATTCCGCCGCCGTGATCCAGCGCAGGCCGGCGTTCTGCGATTGAGTGGCCCAGAGAATATTATCGCCGTGCGCCGCCAGAAGGTCGGCGAGCGCGGCGGTTTTGCTGGCGGGAAGGTCGCCCAGCGTCAGCGGAATCTGCACGAGAAAAAATCCCGGCTGCTTCTGAGGCGCGACATTGTGCGCGAACCAGCGGTTGAACTCGGCGGAATTTTTTTTGATTTCGCCGCCAGCCGTTGCCGTTGCGAGCTGTGGCAACGGACGCAGTTCCAGCGGCGCGGGCTGGCTGGCGCGCACGACGGCCAGTTCCGCTTCATACAATTCGCGGAACTTCGGCAGCCCGATTTTCTCGACGAGAAACCGCAGCCGCGCGAGGTGCTTGTTTTTGCGGTCGCCGTTCTTGTCGAACACGCGCTTGATGGCCTCGGCCACGACAAAGGCGTCGGACGACGGAATGAATTCATGCAGCAGGCTGGAGAGCCGGCTTTTGCCGCCCATGCCGCCGGCGACATAGACCGCGAAGCCTTCCACGCCATTTTGTTGGCGCGCGATGAAGCCGAGATCGTGAACCGTTGCGCCGGAGCAATCCTTGGCGCACGCGGCGAAAGCGATCTTGTATTTGCGCGGCAACTGGAGCGACAGCGGATCGGCCAGCAGCCGTTCCGACGTGGCGACGACATAAGGCGTCACGTCAAAAATCTCGTCACGGCAGACACCAGAATCCACGCAACCAGTAAGGTTGCGGACGGTGTTGCCGCCGCCACCTTTCGCGGACAGCCCGGCCTCGGCCAGCGACCGCAGCGCGGGAATGATGAAATCCAGCGGCACGCGGTGAACTTGAAATTCCTGCCGCGTGGTGACGTGCAGCAGGCCGTTGCCGAACTTCGCCGAGACTTCGCCCAAGCGCCGCAGATGCGCCGCCGTGGTGCCGCCGGCAGAACAGCGCACGCGCACCATGTAAGTGCCGTTCTCACGCTGCTCATAAACGCCCGCCGGCACGCGGATGATGCGGAACTGGCCTTCGTTGATCGCGCCGACCTTGAACTGCGCCACCACGTTTTCAAATTCATCCAGCTCGGTTTGGATGCGATCGGAAACCCGGAACGTCCAGGTGTTGTTTGTTAGCTTGCTCATATCCGTTGACGGCATTTTGCGTTTTTCGCGGCGGACGGAAAATCAAATAATCCGCGCAATTTATTTTCTGGCGAGCCGATCAGGGTTTGCCACCGGGCGTGGTCGCCGCACACGATGCCTTGCTTGAGCGATTCCACGGTGCCAGGGCCAGCACGATGGCCAGGCCACAGATATCGGTGAGGCCGGCGAAAACCAGGCCCGCGCCGACGAAGGCGGAAAGCAGATAAAACGCCGGATGCACGAAGTGTCCCAGCGCCACGCCAGTGAGAACAAACGTGCCGGCACCAATGCGCACCTGCCGTTCGATGGAAATGGTCTTGCGTCCGCGCACCACCGGCAGGCCGACGGCGGCCCACGCGTTCGTGCCGCCCTCGACCACGACCACGTCGTTAAGTCCGGCGTTGCGGAGTTTTTCCGCCGCCTTGGTGGCACGGATGCCGGAGGCGCAGAGCAGATACACCGGCCCGGTATTGGTTCCGCGCGCGGCTTCCACCGCCTGGCGATCCAAAACGTCGAGCGACACAAGCTGTGCGCCCGGCGCATGGATTTCGCGAAATTCCGCCGGCGTGCGAACGTCCACCAGCGTGCCGCGTCCGCTGGCGATCACCGCCGAAACTTCAGCGGGAGCAATGGTTTGATATGACATGATTTTTTTCTTGGTTAAGAAACGTTCCGATAAATGTTCCGACGATTATAGCACCCAGCCAATCGCGAGGCCAAAGGTATCCTGACTCATCTTCAGGTTGGCATTGGCCCCGCCGAAGTTGCCGCTGCCAGTCACCGACTGCTCGAAGGCGTGGGCGTAGAACGCAGTCACTTCCCAATTCTTGTTGAACCGCCAGGTGGCACCGGCGGTGACATGATGCTGGACCACGCCCGGCGCGAGGATGTTGAAGTAGGTCTGGTTTTCGGGAATCGGCTGCGTGCTGAAATTGTAGCCGAGGCGCAGGGTCAGATTCTCGGTCGCATCGTAGGCGATGCCGGTCTTGACGGCGGTGACATCGCGCCAGCCAAAGCCCGGGCCGTTGTTGGAACCGAGTCCGTTCGCATAGGTCGCCGGCGACAGGTCATTGCCAACGGATTTCACCTCGCTGTAAAGAATCTCTTCCACGTCCAAGGCGAAGGTGACCTGCCGGACCGGCTTGAGCGCCAAGCCCACGGCGAAATTTTCGGGAATGTCAAAGGAGCCGTGTTCGGCAAAAAGATTTTTGTATTTGTCAAACGGCGTGGTGAAAATCCGGCTTTGATAAGTGGCACCCACGGTCAGCCAGTCGGTCAGCTTGCCGGTGTAACCGATACGCACGCCGCCGCCGAAGGAGCTGTCATAGCTCTGGTCGGGAATGCCGAAGTTCTGCAGCCCGTAAGCCTTGAAACGCTGGTAGGCCACGATGGGGGCCAGGCCGATGGCGTGGTTTTCCGTGATTTTGTAGGCCAGTGCGGGAGCCAGAAACAACTGGCTCAAATCCACGCCGGCGTGCGTGGTGCCAAAACCGGGGTTCTGGCCGTAATCCGTGTTCATGCCGCCATTGCCATAAACCGCGATATCCAGGGAAAGGTTGGTCGTCAACGAATGTCGGTAGCCGATTTCCGGCACATAAAATTGATCCTGCCCGTTGCCGCTGAATTGATGCGATCCGATGGCAGCCGAGCGGTCGGGCTGGAAATAGGTCAGTCCGAGATCGAAACGGTTGTCCAGAAAAGCCGTGCCGGCGGGATTGGAGGCCGGCGCGAGCGAATCCTGCGGGAAGGCGACGCCGGCACCGCCGATGCCCTTGGCGTTGACGCCGTAACCATAGTCGAAGTAACCGTCGGTGGCGTACGCGGCGGTGGCGGCCAGAGCCGTGAGGCCGAGGACGGCGATGCGAGATGCGGATTGGGAACGATTTGCGTGTTTCATAAAGAATCAGTTTGGTTGGTTTTTGGTTTTTTGTGGAACCTCCAGCCGTCCGGTCGGTGCCGTGGTTGTTAGGTTTGGCGTTAAATAATCCAGTCGAGCGGCGCTTCTTTTTTGCGGGTGGATTTGTCGCGGATGACGAGTTGCTTCTCCTCGTAAACCACCAGCGAATCCGCCGGGACGCTGTGCATGAGAAACACGTTGGCACCGATGGTCGAGTTTGTGCCGATGACCGTTTCGCCGCCGAGAATGGTGGAGTTCGGATAAATCGTCACGTTGTCCTCCACATTCGGATGACGCTTGCCGCCTTTGACGATGTGGCCCGCGTCGTCCTTGGCAAAACTCCGCGCACCGAGCGTGACACCGTGATAAAGCTTCACGTTTTTGCCAATCTTGCAGGTCTCGCCGATGACCACGCCGGTGCCGTGGTCGATGAAAAAATGCGAGCCAATCCGCGCGCCGGGATGAATGTCAATGCCCGTGCGGCTGTGCGCCCACTCCGTCATCATGCGCGGGATGATCGGCGCGCCGGCGCGATACAGAACATGCGCCAGCCGCTGGATGGTGATGGCCTCGATGAACGGATACGACAGGATGATTTCCTCGCTGTAACGCGCGGCCGGATCGCCTTCGTAGGCGGCCTCAATATCCGTGCGCAAGAGTTCGCGCACCTCCGCCAGCGAATGAAAAAACTGCCGGAGAATCGGCGGTGTGCGGCCGGTCGGCTTTTGCGGCGCGCCGATGCGGACGCTTTTGCGCACCTGACCTTCCAGCCGCTTGCCGACGTGGGCCAGCCGTTCATGCGTCAATTCCGCCAGCGTGCCGTGATGCACCGCGTCGTCGTCGTGAAAACCGGGAAACAGCAGTTGCAGCAGGTCTTCACAAATCTGTCCGACGGCGCGGGTGGACGGCATATTGTGCGCATCGCGATTGTTCAGACCGCCGACCGCGCCGTAGGACGCAATCAGTTCCGCCACAAACTGGTCGTAGAAGGTTTCCTCGAAGCCGGGACGTTCGGACCAATGGGCGTCATGGCCGTTCGCCAAGCCAGCTCTGGCCGTAACATGATTCAACTTTTCCTGCGTGGATTTCATTTGCGTGTGGTTAATTTTTAGAATCGTTTTGTTTCAACAAAGCCTGAAGCAGTTGCCGGGCGTCGGCAGAAGCCGGGTCTATTTCCAGCGCACGTTTCAATTCCTGGATCGCCAAACCATTCCGTCCTGACCGGACGAAAATCGTGGCCTTGGCGTAAGAAATGCGCGCGTTTTCCGGAGCCAGCGATTCCGCCCGCGACAACGAAGCGATGGCGGTGTCCGTCTGGCCCAGTGCGTTTTGCGCCAGCCCCAAATTATACCAGGCCAAAACGTGGCGCGGTTCCAGCCGGACGGCGGCGGCGAGCTGCGCGGCGGCGTTAGTCAAATCGCCAACCTCGTTGTAAGCGAGGCCAAGTTGATAATGCGACTCGGCATCATCCGGCGAAAAATGCACAGCCTGTTCCAAAGTTCGCACCGCCGCCTGGGGGCGGTTCTGCGCGCTTAGGACCAGGGCAAGGTTTTGATAAAAGGGCGGAGAATATTCATCCCAGTCCACCGCTTTTTGAAAATGCTTCGCGGCGGCGGGCAGGTCATTTCGGGCAAATAAATAATTTCCCTTGTTCAGCTGGCCAACGGGTTCGTCGGCATTGATGTCGAGGTAATGTTGCAATTCGATGCCGGCGGGCGAATTGGTGTCCACCGTGGCCCGGAGCGACCAGGCGGCGGCGATGCGGACATTGCGCGCGGAGTCGTTCAGCCGCGCTTGCAACGCGGTCGGCACATTTGGCACGCCAGCGGTGAGCGCCGTTTCCAGCGAGCGCACCGAGGCAGCGCGCACGAGGGTGTTGGTATCTTGCAATCCTTGCAGCAAGACGGCGGAAACTTCCGGCTGCGCCGCCCACGGCAGCAACAAATCCGACTCCACCGCGCGCCAGTAAGGCAAATCTTCTTTTTTCAGCAGCGCCAGGAGTCCGTCCGCCGACGGCAAATCGCCCTGCTGCGACTGTGCGATGATTTCCGCGCGTTGCCGCGCCGGACGTTCCATTTTTGCGCCATACCAGTCGGCGCAATATTTCAGCGACCAGTCCACGTCCTTGTCCTGATGGCAGCGGTTGCAGGCATTCGGAATGCCGAACTGTTTTGTGAGCAGCGGATCGGGACTGGTGAAACCGTGGTCATGCCGCCAGTGCCGTTGCATGTAAGGCGTCTGCGGCATATGGCAGTTCACACATTCGCCGCCCGTTTCCTTGACGGTTTTGGAATTGTAAGTGGTCAAGTCCACGCTCACCGGCGCACCGTTGGTGTCAAAGCCATGAACCAGATGATGGCTGTGCGTGGCGGGATTGATTTCCGGCGCAGTCTTGCTGCCGACATTATGGCAACGCAGGCAAAGCCAGTTGCCGGGCAAAGTATTCTTGTAGGAATGTGGATTATGGCAATCAAGGCAATAGACGCCGTGCGCATGCATCTTGCTGCTCAAGAACGAGGCGTATTCATAATCCTCCGCGCGAATCTGGCCGTCGGCGTAGTAACGCTCGCTCGCATCCACCATCAGCAATTCGCAATGATCGGAGAAATTGTCGCCGGGCTTGAAATCGCCGGTGAGATCGGCGCGCAGCGAATGGCAAAAGCCACAATAGTCCACAATTTGCTCATGGGTTGGCTTGGTGATCGTCGGGTCTTTCTGGCCCGATTCACCGAACTTTTTCTGCCACTCGTTGTGCGCCCGCAACGGCCCGTGGCATGCCTCGCAGCCGACGGTTCTTTCGGCCATCGTGGTGTGAAACGAATCGGTGGACTCGTCATAATTTTTGCGCAGCCGCGTGTTGTGGCATTCGGCGCAGGCGGAATTCCAGTTCATGCCGCGCCCCGTCCAATGTCCCCACTCGCCCGGCTGGCGGTCGTCGTTGCCGTAGGAGTTGAACCACTGGTTGGTATGCGGATCGTAGGACGCTTCCAGTATTTGAAAACGTCCGCCGGGAAACGGCACGAGATACTGAAGCAGCGGGTCGTTGCCGATGACCCGCGCGATGGCGTGCGCCTCCGGTTTGCGGGAAAGTCCGATGCTAGTCACGGACGCCACGCCGTTGCTCCAGCTTGCGGTTGAAGTTTGTGTGCCGTGCTTAAAAGTTTGCGTGGGATCAAAGTCGGCGCGATCACGCTCCGGCTGCACCAGCCGCTCGGCCAGGCCGTGGTTGGATTTTTTCCAGAGGTCGTATTCTTCCGCGTGGCAGTCCTTGCAGCTCTCCGAGCCGCCGTATTGCGCGAAGACTTTTTGTTCGGCGGGGTAAAACGATTTTTCACTGCGCACCGGATTTATCGCGGCGGCGGCCGCTTTCAAATCAACAGCGTTTGCGTTATTGACAGCAATAATAAAAGCCAGCCCAATCGCAGCGGCGACAATACAAGCTGATACGGTGCGAATCCTCGCACGCTGCAAATTGGGCTTCACGTTTTAGTCTTCCCCCTCGGTCACGATGAGCGGCGCGGGCGTGGTGCTGACGTGGCCAAAGTCATTGGTGGCGAAAAGAGAGTAGAGACCGGAATCCGAAACCTGCGCGTTGCCGATGCGATAGGTGGCGTTCGTCGCGCCGGGGATGGATTCAAAGCCGCTGCCGCGATCCACCTTCCATTGCAGCGTGAACGGTGGCGTGCCTCCGATCTCCGCCTTCAGGGTGACAATGCGCGTGACGATATTCGTCCCCGGCGAATCATTGTCGGTGTCCTTCACAATGAAGGGTGCGGTGGAGTCGGCCTGGTTTTGCGCGCGGCCGGTGTCGGCAACCGCGATGAAGAGCGCAGCCAGACTCAAGCCGGCGAAAACCGCGCTGATGTTTTTTTTGACGGTGAGTTTCATTTTTGAAAGTTGTTTGGTTGAAAAATTTCCGTTCCGCGCGCCCGCCGGATAATTCCGACGGGCGCGGGAACGGATTTGAGTTACGGAATGTAAGGCGAGACGCGGTAGAAATAATGATCCGCGTTCGCGTTAGGGTCGGCCAGCAGACCGTTCGTGGACAACAGGAAGTTGTTCGTGATGCCCGTGACCAAGTTGGTGGCCACCGGTGTCCAGCCGAGCTGATTATTCAGATCGGCGTTGCGCCAGAGGATGACTTGATAATTCAAGTTCGTTCCGCCGTTCGCCAGTCGCACCGGGTTGGGCTGGTTCGGATTCGCGAAGAATCCATTCGTACTCAACTGCGTGAACTGCGCGTTGATGTTGAAGGTTCCGTTCGTGAAACCGGAACCGTTGATCTGCGGATAATCCAGCAACACGCGCGTGCTGGCCGTGTTCGCGAGCGTCTGGTATTCGCCCAGCTTCAACTTGATCGCGTTGAAGTTGGCCTGCGCTTCCGCCGAAAGCGGCAACGTCGCGAGGAGGTTCGTGTATTCGTAAGGGTCATGTGCGAGGTCATAGAATTGCTCCACGTGACTGTAGAAGTGGATCACTTTGTAACGACCGTTGCTCAACGTCACGCCGTCGGTCGTGGCGCTTTGGTTGAACTGCTCTTCAATCACGAACGGCGTCGGGCGGATGACGTCCGCGCGGATTGCGGGCAGCAGGCTGACCGAATCAATGACGATGTTCGTCACCTTTGTCGCGGCCACGTCAATGCCCGCCAGTTCCTGAATCGTCGCCCACAGGTCCGGCTCGTTGACGAGCGTTTCGTTATAGCGGCCGGGGCTGACGACGTCCGGTCCGGTGATGAAGAGCGGCGTGCGCGAACCGCCTTCGTAGATGGTGAACTTCGCGTGGCCGTTGCCGGTGGTGGTCGCGGGTACGGCGGCATTTTTGAACGGCAGTTGCTGCACGTCAATCTCCGTGCCATTGTCACCGATGAAGATGATGTCGGTGTCATTCGTATCCACGGATTTGAGGAGCCGGCCGATTTCCGAGTCCAATGCCTGCGCGATGGCTTCGTAGTAAAGCCGGCCTTTGGCACTGATGTCGGCGGTGGTGCCGCTCAAGGCAAGATACTGCGGCGAGGTCAGCAAGTTGGTCGGCGGCAGATGCCGGGGCAAATGCGGCGCGTTGAAGGCCAGCCACACGAACCACCGGTTCGTTCCCTGCGCGGTGATGAAGTTGGTCGCATCATTCACCTGGTCGCTCGTGGAATAAACCGTCGTGTTGAGCGAAACGCCGTTCGAGATTTTCGTCCAGTTGAAATAGCTCGAAACCTGCGGGCTGAAGAAACCGGCGTAGTTCGTCCAGCCGGCGGTCGTCCACGGGGAGTTCAAATCCGTCGTGGGCGACAGGTGATATTTGCCGAAGGACGCCAGACCATACTCCGGCGCATTCGTCGTGAACGCGCGGGGCAGCGTGTATTCATTCGTGCGCAACGGCACGGAGCCGAGCGCGACGCCGACGTCGTTCCGGAACGAATCGCGCCCCGTGATGATGGCCGCCCGCGATTGCGAGCAAGAAGGCCGCGCATAAAAATGTGTGAACGCGATGCCGCTCTGCCCCAGCGAGGTGATGTTGGGCAATGACGGCAGCGAGGCCGCCGGGTTCGTGTTGTAGATGGACAGGTTATCAATGCCGAAGTCGTCCGCGATGAGCAGCAGGATGTTGTGCCGCTTGGTCTGCCACGGCGCAAGATGCCGCGCGAGGTTGATTTTTCCGGTGGCGGTTCCGCCAAAACCATCCGTCACCATGTAGGTCAGCACGTCACTGACATTGTTCGGATTGGTGTAGAGCAACGCCGTGCCGTTGTTGACCAGCGTGACGCCGCGCAATCCCGAATCCACGCCAACAAACGAAACCGGGTCACCGTCCGTATCGCTGGTCGTGGCCAGCAAATCACTGATCGGAATCGTCACCGTGTCCTGACCGGTCACGCGCGGGTAGCTGACATTGCCCGCGACCGGCGGATGATTGGTGACCGTTTGGAACAGCGAGTTGGTGAGCGCGGGATGATTCGCGTCGCCGGAATAAATCGCCGTGATGAGATTCGCGCCGCGCGGCAGATTGCTGACGACCGTGTTGCCGACGCCGGCCACGACGTCATTCGTGCTGAACGGAATTCCGCTGGCCGTGAAAATCACGGAGCCGGTCGCCGCCGGTTGTCCGTTCAACAGATCAACGACGTTCAGCGTGAACGCCACCGGGGCGAGATAGCCCGAAGGATTCACCGGAGAATGAAGGACTCCCACTACCGACGACGGGCCGACGTTGAGATAAAGTTGTCCGCCGACGAGCTGCAACGAAGCGTAGCCGTTCACACCCGCGCCGCCGACCGCGACACTCAACGGTTCCACACCGCTGACTGCGCCGCCGGTGTTGGTGGCGATGAGCAAATAATTTCCCGGCGCAAGCTGCGCGCCGGTGTTGTTGACCTGCACCACGGTGCCGACAGACAAACTGAACGTGCCGTTGGTCACGGTGAACGCGGGCGAGCCGCTGGAATAATTCAACGCCAGCGTGCCGCCGTTGGCGTTTACATTTCCTTTGAGCCATGCGGTCGAAGCGCTGTTGCTCAACGTCTGCGCCGCGCCCAGCGTGAACGTCGAGGATAATCCTGAAACATCAAACGTCGCGCTGCTGCCGACGATGACCGACGAAGAACTGGCGATGGCAGCCGTGCCGCTCAACGCCAGCGTGCCGCCGCTGACCGTGGTCGCGCCCGTGTAAGTGCTGACGCCGCTCAAAGTTGTTTTGCCGGAGCCGATGAACGTCAGACCGCCGCTGACATTCGCCGTCGGTGCCGCGCCGGTGATGGTCGCCGGAGTCGTCGCGCCGCCGCCCGTCAAAGTAAAGGTCGGTGCAACCGTGTAGCCGTTGCCCGGATTCGTGATGAGAACATTCGTGATCTGGCCGCTCGTTGCGCCGCCAGTTGAAGAATCAATCTGCGCAATCGCCGTCGCGCCGAAACCCGTCGTGTCGCCCGTTCCGTTGACGACCGCCACAAACGGCGCGCCGAGGTAACCCGCGCCACCGGTGAAGGACGCGATGCCGCTCACGCCATTGCCCGCCGGAGCGCGCAACGGAGCCGCGATGCTGATGGCCGTGCCGTTGTTATCAATCGTTCCGCCGTTGCCATAGACATATACGCCGGAAATGTTGGCGCTGGCAAAAAAGCTGGCTCCGAGATTCAAAGCCGTCGCCTTCAACGTGCCGCCGTTGAAGTTGAACAAACTGATTGGAGTCGGTTGTGTCACAGAAACGCCGTTCGCAGTGAGCGTGCCGTTCGGCAACAAGTTTGCGACTGCGAGCGAATTAGTGATGTTGACACCAGCCAGCACCACACCCCGCCCCGCCGTGGCGATGCTTGGGCCGATGACTTGCGCCGCCGTCGCGCCGCCGCCGACATTCAGAATGCCGGTCACGCCGGAACCCACGGCGTTGGCGCCATTCGCGATCAACGACAAACCATTCGCCGCCGTTGAAAAATTCACCGTGCCGCCAGAGACGTTGAGCACGCCCCGGCCGGCGTTAATGCCCGTTCCAACCGCGAACCGATCCGAGCTGGTGAACGTGCCGCCCGAAATGTCCAGCACGCCGATGGTGTTATTGCCCCGCCCCGCCGAAGTGACGTTAGCTTGGGCGACATTGAGCATGCCGCCGGAAAAGTTGTAGTAGCCATAGCCGTTCGTGCCGGAGCCGATGCGGAAATTATCCGTGCCCGCCGCCTGATTCAACGTGACGCTGCCGCCGGTCTGATAAACCGCGCCCGCGCCGCCCGTCAGATGGCCGATCCACAGGTTGCTGATGGCCAGCGTGCCGGAAACATTCAGCCGCGAATTCACGGTGACGTTCGCCGTCAACGCATTGAGCGAGCCGGAATAATTTACCGTGCCGCCAACCGTGCCGCCGGAATAAGTGTTGGCGCCGGAAAGCGTCAACACACCCGCGCCATTGTTCGTCAGCGCAAACGCGCCGCTGATATTTCCGCCCAACGTAAGGTCGCCGCCGCCGGCCGCGGTCGTGGCATTGCGTGCCGCGCCGAGCACCAGATTCAGGTTGATGGTTTGGAGACTGGTGCTGGCGTTGACAATGTCGCCGCCGAGCGTGATTGCGTTGCCGCCAATCGTGAAGGCATTCGCGCCGCTGTTGAAATTCAGGCCGTTGAACGTGAAGCTGTTGAAATCATTGTTCAACGTGAGCTGGCTTGACGTGCCGAAATAGAGGCTGTCGGTTGAAACCGGCGTTCCCGCGCCCGCGCCGGGAGCGATGCCGCTCGTCCAGTTCGCGTCGTTGAAATTTGCGCTGCCGGGCGCGGTGTCCCATGCCCAGTTGGCGGCATGGGCTGTTGGCAAGGTTGCTCCGATCATGCAACCCGCCAGCAGCCGGACGAAAGTTCTTCGCGCAGAGTGGCGAGTGAGGTTGGGAGGAATGGAGGCAATGGCTGGGGACAACTTGCCGCCCCCAATTGGATTCGGTGAATTATTCATTTAAGTGTTTTTTGTTTGTTAGTTCGTTGTTGATCACCTCCCTTCGTCGGGTCGGAAAAAATGTTCCGGGCTTCCGGCGCGCACACAGTATTAAGCGCCAGAAACCCGTTCGCCCCGGACATCGGGGCAAAGTGTCAGGCAAAAACTTCGTCTTCCGCGTTTGACGCCCAGTCCAGCCGCCGCAACTGCTCGCGGATTTTGCGCCGCTCGTAGCGGTGTTCAAGCGCCTTGGCGGTGCCTGAACGCAAACCGGCGCGCGGGCCGGCCGGATTAGTAGTGTTGTGACTGGACTTGGTGTTCGTTGGCGTTTTCATGGTTCAAAATGGTTGCGGAGGTTTCAACGCAGGCGGCGAAGAAGTTCCGCCACCTGCGTCGTGGCTCCTTTGATTTGAAATGCTGGCTGCGTTTAAGTTCCTTCAGTTGGTTGCTTTGGTTTTCCCCAAAGGCCGCCGAGATGAGCGCCGGATTTTTATCCGACGATGGACGGTCCTCGAGGGGTTGGAGCCTCCCAATGCAGGGTCGGAAAAGTCAGAAAGATTTTTAGAAATCACCGATGCCAGCGCGGCCGAGTGCGCCGGGAAATCAGAAGCGGAATCGCGGTGGATCTCCCAGGCCGGAAGGCTCCAGCTTCTTTGCCGGAAATCAAACCGGCAAAGCAACAGCAGGCGGTTCAAACTCGCTGGAAGCACGAACGACCGGGGCTGGATTGGATACTGGAGAACAGGCATTTTGATTTTTATTTTTCATGTGAACCTCCAGTTGTCCGGTCAGTCGTTTATTAAGTGCTTGTGGGTCTTATCGAGTTTGATTCAGATATGTTTGGTTCTATCCAATCGCACCCGCTCAGTCTTTTCAATTTGGGTCACGCGTGAGTCATGCACGATGATTTCCACCACGCCAAAACGCAGCGA
>CAYUGC010000006.1:0-41751 GCA_964444085.1 uncultured Bifidobacteriaceae bacterium
ACGGCGTTGTGGCCATACCACCATTGCACCAGCGCGTCCTGCACGCCGGCATACATCGAATAGCTCTTCAGCGGGCTCCACGGCATTTCCATCGAGTTGGTGATGTGCAGCACGGCGATCGTGACGGCGGTGGCGATGTAAAACCAGATGGCGACGTAGAGGTGTTTCTCGCGGCGCTTGATGATGGTGCCGAACAAATTCACCGTGAACGCCACCCAGACCACCGCGATGGCGATGTCAATCGGCCATTCGAGTTCCGCGTATTCCTTGCTCGTGGTGAAACCGAGCGGCAACGTCAGCGCGGCGCTGACGATGATCAATTGCCAGCCCCAGAAATTGAACCAGCTTAAAAAATCGCTGAACATGCGCGCCTTGCACAGCCGTTGCAGCGAATAGTAGATGCCCATGAACATGCCGTTGCCGACAAAGGCGAAGATGACGGCGTTCGTGTGCAGCGGGCGGATGCGCCCGAAAGTGATGAACTGAAGGTTGAGGTTCGCGCCGGGGTAAAACAGCTCCACGGCCGCGAGCAGGCCGGCCAGCATGCCGACGACGCCCCAGATGACGGTGGCGATGGCAAAAGCCCGCACGATGCGATTGTCGTATTTGAAGGTTTCTACGTTCATATTATTTGTTTGCTAAACTTTCAGTTCATCAACCGGCGGCGCGACCACCCGGCCGCGCCGCCGGCATGGGAATTCAACTAAAACCGGAAAATCACGTCCGCCGTGATGCGTCCCGCAAAAATGCCGACGGGATGGACGATGCCGAATTCATACGCCGCGCCGACGTCCAGATTCTTCAGGATGCGCGTGCGGAAACCGGCACCGAGCGCCATCTGCGTCGTGCCGCGCGCCGCGCAACTGCCGAAGTTGATGAGGTCGTAGCCCTCGGTGTTCAGCGGCACGGCGGTCAGCGACTGGTTCGCCTGATTGCGTCCGTTGGACAGCACGGTGTAGCCGTTGGCCGCCACGAACGGGATGAAATACTGGTGGACATAGTAGTCAACCTGCGCGCTGTAGTGTAATTGCGCCGTGCTCTTATCGAACGTGTTCGGGATGCGCACGCCGAGGTTGCCGGTGACGTGGAGGTTCTGGAAACCCTTTTCCGCCGAGACGAAAATGTTTTCCTCGCCGGCGCCGTGATCCTGAAAAACGTCCGTGCTGCCGGTCGGCACCGTGACGGTGAAACCGGGCGTGACGATCAACTGATTTTCCTTGTCGTCCACCACCGCGTATTTCAAGCCCGCCGCGAGATCGCCCCAGCCGTATTTGTGGCCGAGCGTGTTCTTCGGCTGGAATTCGATGTAGCCGTCCTTCGTCGCGATGATCGCCAGCCGGTCGGTGAGCGCGTAGCGCAATTGCACCGCCATCACCTGCACGTCGCCGCCGAGCGGCACCGCGCCGCCGCTGAAGCTGAAGCTGTTCGGCAAAAAGTGATACGCGTAGATCGGGCGCACTTCGCTCGTGATGCGCGGATCCTCGAAATAAATCGGGTTCGCCACCGGCGAGATGGTGTTGTCGAGCCAGCTCACCGAGTTTGTGTCGGCGCTGAACGCCGCCGTTGCCGAAACCGCCAATGCCATGGCGCTGACGCCTGCGTGCACAGATGTTTTCATTTAGTTTGTTTTGGATTCAGCCGCCCCGGGATTTTGACCGAGGCCGGTTCGGGAGCAGCTTGACCCCCGGCCTGGCCGGAACCCTCCTCCGCCAGCACCCGCAAGGACGGCGTCAGCGTGTCTTCAAACTGTCCGCTGCGCACCGCCCAGACGAAGCCTGCGAGGAACAGCAGGGCGACGGCGAGGCTGGCCAGGATGAGCAGGATGATGACGTTCATAAGCAGGTTAGTCTGCCGCCGCCAATGCCATCCGACTGATTCCGGTCTTCACCGGATTATTGAAGCCAGTGGCGGCTTTTGGCGCTACGCCTGGATTTCGGTTTTCTTGTCCTGAATTTTGATTCGGCAAATATTCGCGGTATTCCGACGGCGAGCAGCCGAACGCCCGCCGGAAGGCGCGGTTGAAATACGGGATGGACTCGAAGCCCGCCGCGAACGCCACGTCGCTCACGCGCATCTCCGGGTCGGCCAGAAGTTGCCGCGCCTTCTCCAAGCGCTGCCGCGTCCGATACTGGCTGAACGTCAGGCCGGTCTGCTTCTTGAACACGGAACAAAAATGGCACGGGCTCAAATTCACGCTCGCCGCGACGCTCTTCAGCGAGATGTGTTCATCGCGGCACTCGGCGAGAAATGCCTCGATCTTTTGCAGCAGGCTGGAAGGCCGATCCTCGCCGCGCGCCTCAATTTTCTGCCGGCCGCATTCCTCCAGGTATTTCCCGAACATCCGCAGCAGCGTTCCCGCCGCGCGACTTTTCACCGAGGTCAGTTTCGGCGTGAACTTCCACGTCGTCTGCAACCGGTCGGCGCGGTCGCCCAGCCCGAGTTTGTCCAGCCGGCTCAAGAGATATGCCAGACGGTCGCCGTCCAATGCCCGCAAGGCAAACGGCCCGGCCAGCAGACTGCCCGCGTGACAGCCGTTGATGAACACCGGCACGAGGATTTTCACCAGGCCGGACGGACAGGAATACTGCACCGGCGAAGTCCGCAGCACCGCGCGCTTTTCCGCCTGCAATAATTTTTCCCGGCACGCCGTCCCGCTCGGTCCGCCGAGGCAGCCCTTCACGCAAAACGTCCCGTCCGCCAGCGCATACGAACTCGCCGGCGCGAGCGTCAGCGGCACGCCGGTCGCGCAGGTGAACGCCATCTGCTGTTCACGCACGGTCCCGGACGACGCCAGCGACTGCCATGCCTCGCGTTCCGGTGAAAAGTTTTTTGACATGATGATTCAGCGTTGGGTTTCAGGTTTCATTTCCGGCTTCGCTTTTAAACCGCTGCGATGCGCCATCCACACCGTGACCGTGCAGGCGAACACCACCACCGTCACTGAACTCACCGGCATCAGCACCGCGCACACGATCGGCGCGAGCCAGCCGGCGGCGGCGATGCTCACGCCGGCCAGGTTGTATAGGGCGGAGATCACAAACCCCGCCCACACCACGCGCGCCGAGCGCCGCGAGAAATCGAGCATCTGCGCCAGCCTCGGCACCTGCGCCGCATCGAGAATCACATCGCTCGCCGGCGAAAACACGCCGATCTTCTCGACCACCGCCACGCCCACCTCGGCCTGTTTCAACGCGCCGGCGTCGTTCAAACCGTCGCCGACCATCATCACTTTTTTGCCGCGCTGCTGGAGTTCACGGACAAAGTTCAGTTTGTCCGCCGGGCTTTGGTGAAAGCGCAGCGTCGCGCGTTCGCCGAAAATCTTTTTGAACCGCGCCGCTTCGCGCTCGTTGTCGCCGCTCAACAGCGCGAGTTCAAAACGTCCGCCCAGTTGCGCGATCAACTTCGCCACTTCCGGTCGCAGGGTGTTTTCCAAGACAAACGCCCCGCGCACGACGCCGTCAATCGCCACGAACACCGCGCTGCCGTTTGGAATATTGGGGGGGCGAGTGTCCTCGCGAGCCGCGGTGCAAACCCACGCCGGCGAACCCAGTAAAATTGTGTGTCCGGCCACTTCGCCCTCGACGCCACAGCCGGGCGTTTCCTGAAAATGATGCACCGGCAGCGCGGCCGCCTTCAGCGCCTTCGCCACACGCACCGAATTGGGATGCGTCGAAAGCCGCGCCAGCGCGCCAACAAATTTCTTCTCGTCCTCGGACAACGCCGTTTCCGCTTTCTGCTTTTCGCTTTCCGCTTTTTGAAAAAACACGCCGCCCGCGTCCGCCGTCGTGAGCGTGCCGGTTTTGTCCAAGACAATCGTATCCACCTCGGCCATGCGCTCGATGACGAGTTCGTTTTTCAGAAAGATGTTCAGCCGCGCGAGCAATCGTTGCGCGGTGCCATGCGTGAGCGGCGCGGCGAGCGCGAGCGCACACGGACACGCGACGATGAGCACGGAGGTGAAGGCTTTCAGCGACACCGCCGGATTTTTGAACGCCCAGAAAACCGCCGCGCCCAGCGCCACGCCGATGACGAGCTTGGTGAAGCGCTTGCTGTAGCGGTTGGTGAGCGAGTCGAGGTCGCGGTTGCCGGGCTTGTGAAACGCCTCGTTGTTCCAAAGCGCCGCGAGATAGCTTTGCGCCACCGGTTTGACCGTCTCGATTTCAATCGCGCCGCCAACTTGCCGGCCGCCGGCGTAAAGGCGCTCGCCCGCGAGGCATTTCACCGGTTCGGATTCGCCGGTGACAAAGCTGTAATCAATACACGCCTCGCCGCTGACGAGCTTCGCATCCGCCGGCACCAGTTCGCCATTCCGCAGGACGAGATGGTCGCCGGTCTTGAGCTGGGAAATCGCCACGCTTTCTTCGCCGCCAATATTTTTGCGGACGACGGACAGCGGGAAGAAACCTTTGTAATCGCGGTCAAACGTCAGCCGGTCGTAGGTTTTCTTTTGAAACAATCGTCCGCAGAGCAGGAAGAAAATCAGGCCGCACAACGAATCGCAGTAGCCGGGGCCGCGCTGCGCCGCGACTTCAATCACACTCGAACCGTAAATCGCGCCGAGGCCAATGGCGATGGGCACTTCCATCGTGAGCCGTTTCTGCCGCACGCTGGCCCACGCCGAGCGCCAGAAATCCGCCGCGCTGATGGTCACCACCGGCAGCGCCAGCAGCAGCGCCAGCCAGCCCGCGAATTGGCGGAACCACGGCCCATTGAAGCTGTCCAGCCCCATATAGAACGGCAGCGACATGATCATGATGTTGCCGAACGCAAAGCCCGCGAGGCCGATCTGCAACCACGTCCGGCTCCGCCACAGCGGGACTTTCTTCGCCGGATCCAGCTCGCCAAGCGTGAACTGCGGTTCGTAGCCAATGCCCTCCAGCAGCGCGGCGAGTTCGCTGAATTTGATCTTCTCCGGCGCGAACGCGATGGAGGCTTCGCGCCGCGAAAAGTTCACCACCGACTTGCCGACGCCGGGATGCAGCTTGAACAGGTTTTCCAGCAGCCACACGCAGGCGACGCAATGGATCTGCGGCAGATGGAGCGTCACGCGCGCGTGGGTTTTGTCCGCGAAATCGAAAAGTTTCTCCTGCACGGCGGGATCGTCCAGATACGCCCAGCGCGCCATGCCGATTTTTTGGCGGATGCGCGTGCCGGGACGGGCGTTCAACTCGTAGAACTGGCCGAGGCCATTCTCGGAAAGGAGGCTGAACACCGTGCGGCAGCCGAGACAGCAGAAGTTTTTGCCGTCCAAACCCAGCGAATCATCGGGGCAAGGCTCGCCGCAGTGGAAGCAGTTCAGCTCCACGCGGGCGGCGGGCAATTCCATGATGGCGGCTGGCTGGCTGGACATTTCTTGTCAGTACTAGACAAAATAGTGCCGGTTTCCAACGTGCCCGACTAACCGTATTTTAACCGGTGGCGGACATATTTTGCCAATGCCTTTGGGCCGGCCCAAAGTTGACGCCACCGCCGTTCCCGCGCAAATTAACCGCATGGTGAAAAAGGTTTCCGGCGCGAATCCTGAAACGGTAGGGACGATTTCCACATCGTCCCATCCTATTCCACCGCGTCCCCAATATAAATGGGACGACGTGGAAGTCGTCCTTACCATGATTTTCTTCTTTCCAAATGGCCACGGCCGGCACACTTTTTGCGTATGGCCATCGGCGAAGGAATTCATCGTGACACGGGCCGCCAGACGCCCGCGCCGGGGGCGCACATCTTCGTCGGCCAGCCGAACCAGTTCTTCGTCACCGTCAACGCGAAAGACAGAGTGCCGTGGCTGGCCAACGCGGTGGTTCAGCGTTCGCTGGCTGAGATATGGAGCAAAGAGGCTACGGCCTGGCGGGTCGGTTATTATCTCCTCATGCCGGATCATCTGCATTTCTTTTGCGCGCCGTATGATTTGCATTTCGACATAGATGCGTGGGTGGAATTCTGGAAACGCCAGTTCAGCCGGCGGCATCTGACGGAAGCGTGGGTGTGGCAGCGAAAATCGTTTCATCACCGGCTGCGCAACCAAGGCGAATACGAGGAGAAACTGACTTACGTGCGGGAAAATCCGTTGCGCAAAAAACTGGCCGCCGGCCTGGACGATTGGCCCTACCAAGGCCGGATTCACGACCTTCGCTGACTGCGTGGTAAGGACGCGTTCCACCGCGTCCCCAATATAAATGGGACGATGTGGAAATCGTCCCTACCAGAGTTACCCCGAAATCAAAATTGTGTTCGCATACTGCACCGTGTCGCCGGTGCGGATGAGGCCGATGGCGTGCGGCACGCGCTTCTTGAAGTCCACATGCGGCTCGTAGGTCGTCGGCACGCCTTTCAGCGCGGCGGCGAATTTCTGGCGCGTGGCGGCGGTGTTGTTCTTCAGAAATTCCTCCGCCTGGTAAGCCTGTGTGAAATTATGATTGGCGCGCACGGCGGCGATGAGCTGCAGCACCGTCGGCAGATTGTCCACCACCGAGATGTCCACCGTCTCAATCATCGGCCAGAACGGGAAGCCGCGGTCGGCGATGACGAGGGCGTTGGTGTGGCGCACGCGGGCGAGCAGCGAGAGGATTTGGGGATTGAGAATGCCGTGGTTGATCATGGTGCGGAAAAATCTAATACGGCGGCGGCAGCACGCCAAGCCTCAAAAGTCCGGCCCGGATGAACGCCAAAGCATGTCATTGCCTTTGCGCCGGATTTTGGAGAACTTATCGGTCAGATTTCCTTAACAACTTTAACTATTTAAAATGAAATTCCGGTCATTGCTCTCGGTCGGCCTCGCGCTCCTCGCTGGAACCTGCGGATGGGAAACCGCCGTGGCCCAGTCCAATCCGCCCGCTTACGTGTTCACCTCCTTCCGGGGCAATGGCGACGGCCTGCATCTGGCCTGGAGCCGCGACGCCTATCATTGGACCGATTTTGACCGCGTGTTTCTGAAGCCGGTCGTCGGCGGCAAACTGTTCCGCGACGCGCACATTCTTCAGGGGCCGGACGGCGTGTTCCGCATGGTGTGGACGACGGGCTGGAGCGACAAGGGCATCGGCTACGCGTCCTCGACCAATCTCGTGGTCTGGTCGGAGCAGAAATATCTGCCGTTCATGGAAAGCACGCCGGGCACGAAAAACTGCTGGGCGCCGGAGACGTTTTACGACGCGGAGAACCAGCAATACATCATCTACTGGTCGTCGGACGTGGCCGGGCGTTTTCCCGAAACGGTGTCGCCGAACCACATGAATAACCGCGCCTATTATGTCGTGACGAAGGATTTTAACACGTTCAGCGAACCAAAAGTGCTGTTCGATCCCGGCTTCGACAACATTGATTCCACCATGATCACGGCCGGCGGCAAGTTCAGGCTCGTCCTCAAACAGGGCGATGAGCAGGCGCAGGGCAAATGGGGACCGATCCACGCCGCCATCGCCGATCATCCGCTCGGACCTTACCAACTCCAGCCGCAACCGCTCGTCACCCAGCGCGCGGAAGGCCCGGCACTCATCTCGATTGGCGGGAAGACTCTGCTCTATGTGGATTTCTATGTCAGCGGCCATTACGGTGCCTACGAAAGCAGCGACTGGAAAAGCTGGACGGATGTTTCCTCCAAAACCAAACCCATTGACGGCCAGCGCCACGGCACGGTTTTCTCCGTCGCGCCGAAAGTGCTGGAAAAATTGCTACATCTGGATGACGCAGCCCGCGCCGCCGTGCCCAAGCCGATTCTTGACGGCTTCACCGCCGACCCGGCCATCCGCGTGTTTGGCGACACCTACTACGTTTATCCCACGTCGGACAAACCCAACTGGATGACCACCGATTTCTCCGTCTGGTCTTCCAGGAACCTCGTGGACTGGAAAAAGGAAGGCATGATCCTCGACGTCACCAAGGATTTGAAATGGGCGAACATCCGCGCCTGGGCGCCGGACTGCGTGACGCGAAACGGGAAATTTTATTTCTACTTCTGCGCCGACGGAAAGATCGGCGTCGGCACGGCGGACAAACCCACCGGGCCGTTCGTGGACGCGCTCGGCCAGCCGCTCGTTCAGAAGACCGATAAAATCCACACCTACACGATTGACCCGTATCCGTTCATTGACGACGACGGCCAGGCGTATCTCTATTTCGGCAACAACACGCCCACCGTCCTCAAGCTCAAGCCGGACATGATTTCGTTCGACGGCGACCCGGCGACCATCAAGCTCAAGGAATTCCGCGAAGGCATCGTCGTCTTCAAGCGGCTGGGCAAATACTATTTCATGTGGTCCATTGACGACGCGCGCAGCGATGATTACCGCATCGGCTACGGCATTTCGGATTCGCCTTACGGCCCGGTCACGTCGCCGACCAACAATTTCATCGTGCTGCGCAAACACGGCCTGGCCAAGGGCACCGGCCATCACAGCGTGGTGAATGTGCCTGGCACCGACCGCTGGTATGTGGCGTATCACCGCCACGCGATCCCCGGCGGCGGCGGCTACCAGCGCGAAACCTGTCTCGTGCAGATGAAGTTCAACCCCGACGGCACCATCCAGCCGATGGACCCGATGATTCCGGCGTTCGCGCCCGGCTCCGTTGGCGAACCGATTGTCAACGGCAAGGGCCGGCCCTGAACTTGCGTGGGACTCGCCGCTTCGCCACCGGCTTGTTTACGGATTTGCGTGGGACTCGTCTTTTCGCCATCGGCTTCACGGATAGACGAGGCGGAAAAAGGCGCTGGGGTTGGCCAGAATGATCGGAATGATCGCTTGATTGCTGTTGGTGGAGCCGGTCACAGTCACCCAATTCGTGCCCAACCCCTGCCCCAGCGAATTAGTCTGCATCTGCAATCGCCAGCCCGTGTGGTCGGCGGGCCATGACAACGTCAGGTTTGTGCCGCTCACGGCAAAAACAAGGTTCGTCGGCACGAGCGAAACCAAGCTGACCACGTCGATGGTTCCGTTTACCGCCAGGGAGTTGTTCCACGCCAGACCGCTGCCCAACGCAGGCAAATTGGTGGCGGCAAAGTTGCCGCCATAGCTCGAGGCGCTGAACATTTGGAACGAATCACCGGCCTGCAACGGACCGCCGACATTCGTCACGGTCAGCGTGCCGCCGAAGTTCAGCGTGCCGCTGCCCAGAACAAGCTTGTCCGCCGCCGGCGCGTTCGTTCGATTGATTTCCATCAAAGTCTTTCCACTCAAGGCGGGCGCGGTCCCGAACGTCAACGTCCCGATCGCGGCACCGGGGGCAAGCGTGCCCAGAATGGTCGTCGCCCCGGTCACCGTGCCATTGCCTTGGAGCGTCTGGCTTGCGCCGAGCACAAATGATGAAGTCAGGCCACTGACGTTGAGGGTCGCCCCATGGCTGATCGAAATGCTGGGTGAACTGGCGATGGAACCGCTGCCGCCCAATGCGAGCGCCCCGCCGGTGATGATGGTCGGGCCGGTGTAAGTGTTCGCGTTGGTCAAGGTCAACGTGCCGCCGCCACTCTTGGTGAGACCTCCGTCAACGGCATTATCGCCCGCGACGCCGCTGTGAACCAGCGCCTGGCCGATGGTGATGTTAAAGTTTGTGGTGTCGATGATCGCTCCGCCGTTCCGCACGTTGGCGACGGCGTTGCCGGTACCGAGATTCATGAAGGCCGGGCTGCTGCCATTCGGCTTGAGGGTGCCGCCGTTGAAATTGAAAATCCGCGCGGGTGTGGCCGAGGAAGAAAGCACTTGGGGCAGAATCAGCGTGCCGCCATCAAGGTTGTAAGTATTTCTCGCGGTGGCCGCACCGGCATAGGCAAGGTCGAGAACGCCCGCGCCGCCGACTGTCGAACCGTTGTCACTGTAAAACGTGACCGTGCCGCCGCTCTGATTAACCGCGTTGGTGCCGCCACCGCCGGCAGTGGTGAACCGGATGGCGGTATTGTTCCACAAATTCAGCGAGCCATTGTTGGTGAGGTTCAACTGGCCCTGCACCATGTCGTATTGCCCTAGGATCAACCATCGAAGCCCCGTTGTGCCGACGTTCACCGCGCCGCCGCCAATCGTCATCGTGCCGGTGCTGGCACCGCCGAGCCCGACAACCAAGTCGCCAGCAGAATTAAAAGTGCCGCCGTTGACGCTGAATGTGCCAGCTTCAGTATTTCCCGCCGCCGTGCTGCGCGCGATCGCCGTGACGCCGCTGCCGATGGTGCTGATCGAGCCGCCATTCAGGTTGACCGTTCCACTGCCGGAAACATAGCCAACATCCAGCGCGCCGCCCAAATTGACTGTGCTGGAGTCGTTGACGTTGAGCACACCATTGCCGCCAGCGCCGATGCGATGCGCGCCGGTGCCGGACGCCACAACTTGCGCCGAACTGCTCAAAGTCATGGTCATGTCCGAGCCAGCGGACTCCCCGACGTAAAACGTGCCGTTGCCGGCGACTGTGAAGGTGGACGCGCCATTCAGTGAGATCGAACCTTTCGGCAAGTTGAGTCCGCTGCCGCCGTTAA
This sequence comes from uncultured Bifidobacteriaceae bacterium, assembly GCA_964444085.1. Lineage (GTDB taxonomy): Bacteria > Verrucomicrobiota > Verrucomicrobiia > Limisphaerales > UBA11358 > UBA11358. The sequence continues at coordinate 10,451 of CAYUGC010000006.1, forward strand.
ATCCGGCGCTGAAGTTGGCGACGGAGATGACCGCGGCATTACTGGCCACCAGATCCGAAGAAACGCCGCCCACGCCGTTGCCGCGACCGAGGGAGAGCCAGGCCGCAATGTTCAGCCTGGCATTATCCACGACAATTTTGGCGTCATTACCCGCGCCGCCATTGGCCACCACCCCGCCGATGACCAGTTCGCCATTCACGTAGTTGCTGCCCCCATTGTTGAACGTGAGCGTGCCGGCCTGGGCGATGAGCGGCCCGCTAAACCCGCCAGAGGATGCCTGCGTCAAATCCCAGGTGGCGTTGGTCGCGACCGTCAACACGCCGCTGCCCTGTTTGAACAAGGAACCGCTGCCCGAGATCGGGCCGCTGAGAACCGTGTTCGTCGCACCGATGACCGTGAGCAGGTTGCCGGCCTTGTTCAGGCTGTTGCTGAGGATCAGGTTTCCCGCCGCAGCGTTCAGGGTTGCAGTTGCGCCCAACACGATGGGCACGTTCAGTGTTTGCGGGTTGAGGGAATTATTCGTCATCCCGCCAGCCAGGGTCAGCGTGCTGGCATTGGCGGTGCCGAGGTTGAAACTGCTGGCGTTGTTGCTGAAGGTCAGGCCGCTGACGCTGAAACTGGCATCCATGCCCGGCGTCGTCCGGGTGCCGCCGGCAAAGATGAGACCGGCTCCGGACGTTGACGGAACAAAGCCGCCCAACCAATTCAGGCCGGTCGTCCAGTTATTATCTCCGCCGCCGCCAGTCCAGATCGGAGCCGGGATGACCGCGACCGCTTCCGCAGAATTGATGCCCGCGCCGACGGTGTCCACCGCAGCCACGACATAATAATAGGTGGTGCCCGAAATGACGCTGGTGTCGGAATAATTGGTCGCGGTCAGGCCGCTCGCAATCGTGGTGTAAGGCCCGCCGCTGCTCGTCGAGCGCAGCACGCTGTAATCAACCGCCCCCGGCGCGATGTTCCACTTCAGGTTGACCTGATTTGCCGCCACCACCGTGGCGGTGAAATTCGCCGGCGCAAACGGCGGCGACGAGACCAGTGCGGAAATTTGCGACACGCTCAAGGCGCCGTTGTAAATGCGGAAGTCATCCACGCGCCCGTTGAGATACGGATCGGACCACTGGGATTTGCCGAGGTAATTTTGCAGCGTCGGATTCGAGCCAAGCGGCTGACTCAAATCGGAGGGCTTTAGCGTCATGGCGTTGTTTGTGCCAACGGCGACGCCGTCCACGTAAAGAATTCCCACCGAACCTTGGTGGGTCACCGCGACATGATGCCAGCCGGTTGGCAGGGCGCTCGGGCCGTTGATCTGTTGCTCGCCGGCACTGGATCCGACTGTGATCGCAAACCGGATCGTTCCGCTGCCGCTGGTGGCGCGTGGCGTCAGCATCATGTAAGCGGTGGTGCTATTGCCGAAATCAAAAATTCGCGAAAAAGTGCTCACGGAGGTTTGATTAACCCACGCGGCGATGCTGAAGTCGCCTAATCCGCTGACGATGCCGGTGGGCAGGCTGACGTAATTGCTCGTGCCGTTGAAGCTGGCCGCACTGCCATATTTACCCGGGTTCCAGCCGGCGCCACTGAGCAGCGTGCCGTCCCAGCCGTTGCCCGTGGCGTCTGCGGCGTTCGTGCCGCTGTTTTCATCGAACGGCAGATACGCCATCAGCGCCGGTTCAACCCCGGCAGCGACTTCCGTGCTGTTGGTGCTTTCGCCCGCCGAGTTGGTGGACGTGATCACATAGTAATAGCGCGTGGCCGCCACGAGATTGGTGTCGTTGAAGCTGGCGACGACGTTGGTGGCGATGGCGGTGTAAGGCCCGCCGTGCGTCGTCGAGCGTTTGATCTTGTAACCGACCGCGTTGAACACCGGCGGCCAGGACAGGCTCACTTGCGAAGGGTTGAACGCGGCGGCGATGTTTGACGGCGGCAGCGGCGCGCTGGGCGTGCCGTCCATTTGCACACAATCGTAAACCCAGCCGGCGCTCAACCAGCCACCGAGGTCACCGGAACCGCTAATGATGCTGATATACATGACATTTTGGCCGGTGACGAATGCGCTGGCCGGCACGCTATACGAGTAAAGCACGTTGTTGCCGCGATAGGAACCGGTGGTAAAGGTGCGCGAATTCGGTTCGTTGGGCGCGCCTTGAAGAGCTGAGGTCCAACTGTTGACGGTGATGTTGGGGCGGCCGCCGTTGTAGTCGGTGGTCATGCCGATGCGGACCGTGTGAGCCGCAGCGGCCTGGGCGGCGGTGAGATTGAAGCGGATGGTGAGCGTGCCGTTTTCCTGCCGCGCCTGGATGCAGGGAAACTGCGTCGTCGGGTTGTTTTCCACCGTGAAATCAGTGGTGGCCCAACTGCTCATCCGCACGTCGGAAGGATGCATGCAGGTCATCTTGTCGGCGTTGAGAAAGCCGGCGGCCGTGCCGTCCCATTCGCCGAGCTTGAAAACGAAGGCGGGATTGGCCTCGGTCGAGGCCAGGTTCACTGTGTTCGTGACGCCCGCGCTCACCGTGGTGGTGGTGGTCGCCACGGCGTATTCCTGTTTGTAAAGCGTCACGTTGTAAGTGCCGGGAATCATCCTCGGCGTGGTGTAAACGCCGTTCGTTGCGATCGCCCAATATTGCGCGTTGGTGTTGGCGAAGCCGACCACGGTTTGGAACCCGTCCGGCACGCCGGTGACCGTGCCGGTGACCACGCCGCGATTGGTGGCGGAAACCCAGCCGACGAGGTTCAAGCCGGCGGTTTCCAGCCAGGAATTATCAAGGGGCGCGGCGGGAATCTGACCATTGTTGAACACGAGGGTGTAGGGGCCATTCAAAATGTTGAGGCGAAACGCTTCGGTCTGGTTTTCACCATAATTGACGATTTCGTATATTTCCTGATCCCCCGAGCCTTGGTTGATCAGGCAGCGGAAAAACGGGCCACCCGAACCGCCTTCCTGCAAATCGCGCATCATGAACGCGCCCACGCCGCTGCCGGTCGCCCCGGTGCAAAACCAGTCGAGCAGGCGATGATTGGAATAATGCTTCGAGCGCGTCTCGCCATCCGGCATGCCGAAAATGTCGGATGCCTCCACCGTGTAGGTCGTCGTCGTATTGTCCGACGGCCGCGGCCCATTGGGCAGCAGGCTTTGGTTGGCGCGCACGATGTAGCGGCACAACCCGCCGCCCGTGACCGGTTCGACGTTGAACCACGTGGCCATGTAGATGTGCGGATAACCATTCCGCGCGATGTAGTAATGAACGAGATTGGCCGCCGTGCAGGTGACGACGATGAAATTGGTGTTCACCACCTGGGCGGTGACGGTGACGTTGTTATTGCTGTAAGCGAGAAAATCCATCCCGGAGTTGATTTGAGAACCCTTGCTTTGGTCCTGATACTCGACCCCGTTATAGATCAGGCTCATGAGGTCGCCCACCTTTTGCTGGTTGTTGATGGTGGCAAGGCGCACCTTGAAGACCAGCCCCGCCCCGGTGTCCACGGCATAATTATCCGCGTTGGTGGTCAGGCCGAAGGCCCCGAGTGCGGAGTCGGGAATTGCCAGCGAAATAATGAAACCCAAAACCATGCCGACGAATTGCGTCCAGCGCATCAATGCCGGCCGGGGACTGGCGCAGCCATTGACAACAACCATCCTGCCGCAGCGGTTTTCATGTTCAGAGGTGATCAAGGAATTCATCCATAAACTACCTCATGAAACAACCAGCCACCATCCACAGAACTGGTGACAAGGGCAAAAGAAATCTTTGAGGAAACCCTAGTCGTGCAGCAATGAAATACCCAGCTTCAGAAGTTTTTGCACATCGGCGTCTGATTTCGCCTCGGCGTAAATGCGCAGCACCGGTTCGGTGCCGGAACCGCGCAGCATCAGCCACGTCGAATCTTCGGCGATGAACTTCACGCCGTCGCGCGCATCCACTTTGGCCAGCGGCGAACGCAGCAGTTTCGCCGGCGGATTCTTTTTCAAAGATTCCATGAGCGCGGCGCGCTGCTCCAACGGATATTGCGCGTCGAACCGGGCGTAACGGTGCGGGCCAAATTCATTTTCCAGTTTCGCGTAAATCCGGTTCACGGAAATTTTTTCCATCGCCAGCATTTCCAAAATGAACAGTCCCGCCGCCAGACCGTCGCGTTCGGGAATGTGATTGGCGAAGCCGACGGAGCCGCTCTCTTCCGCGCCAAACAGCGCGCCGGGCTTCATCAGCTCCGGCGCGATATGGCGGAAGCCGATGCCGACTTCGGTGAGCGGCAGGTTGTGCGCGGCGCAGAGCTTGTCCACGAGCGCGGTGGTATTGAAGGTTTTCGTCACCGTCCCCTGCCCGCCGCGATTCCGCACCAGATGATGCAGCAATAGCGCGATGACCTGCTGGTTGGTCATGGGCGTGCCGCGTCCGTCCATCAGGCCGATGCGGTCAGCGTCGCCATCGGTGACGAGGCAGACATCGTGCGGATTTTTCCGCAGTTGCGCGGAGCCGAGAACGTAATTTTTCGCGAGCGGCTCCGGGCAGATGCCGCCGAACAGAATGTCGTGCGCGCCGTTCAAGGTGGTGACGGTGCAATGGGTCTTGGCGAGCAGCGTTTCAAACACGCCCGCACCGACGCCGAAGAGCGCGTCGTGCGCGACGCGCAGCTTCGACTTCGCGATGAGCTTGAAATCCACGAGGCGCTTGATGGCGGCAAAGTGCGCGGGGCGCAGGTCCCGATTTACGATTGGCGATTGGCGATTGGCGATTGGGGGGACAGAAGCATCCAGCAGTTTTTCCACGGCGGCGCATTCCTCCGCACTGCTGCTGCCGCCGAAATGGGATTTCAACTTGAAGCCGTTGAACTGCGGCGGATTGTGGCTGGCGGTGATCATCACGCCGCCGACCGCGCCAAGCTGTTTCACCGCGAACGACACGCACGGCGTCGGCGTCGGCTCCGGCGTGAGGATGACTTCATAACCATTCGCGGCCAGCACCTGCGCCGTGGTCTGCGCGAACTCGGGGGAAAGAAACCGGCGGTCGTAGCCGATGACGACCTTCAATTTACGATTGAAGATTTCCGATTTACGATTTGAAACTTCCAGCTTCCAAAAGTCGGCGGTGGCCTGCGCGACGCGGGCGACATTCGCAAAAGTAAAATCTTCCGCGATGACCGCGCGCCAGCCGTCGGTGCCGAACTTGATTGCAGCCATAAATTATTTTCGGAGCAGCAAGAGTCCGGTGATGGCGAGGATGATTCCGAGGAGGCGAGGAATGGAAGCCGGCTCTTTGAAGCAGAAAATTCCAGCGACGGCCATCAGCGCCGCGCCGCCCGCGAGGATCATCGGCACGGCAGAAAGCGGCCCGCCCTTTTGGAACAGCAGAAAAAAGGCGATGGTCCCGATGCCCACGCAGATGCCGGTGAGGACGGAAAAATAAATCCCCGGCGCGCTGGCGGTCTGGTTCCACTGGCCGCCAAACCTGAGCCACGCGAGATAAACCAGGATGGTCAGCGCCGCCGAGCCTTCGACGACGAGGCCGCCGAGGCCATCACTGATGCGGTCAGCCGCCAGCTTGGTGAATATCTGATGCGCGCCATACAGGATGGCGGCGACGACGGCATACCAAAACCAGTTGCTCATAGGCTTGTGCTTGTCCGGCGGGTTCATGGTTCAATCGGCCAGCGCGTCGGGGCTGGCCGCAGGTCAACCAGCCATGACGAACGTGATTTGCGACATGACGCCAGCTTGGCAAATGCCGTTCCGTCCGCCAAGCGCAAGTGTGCCGTCGGTCAGAAGAATTTAATCCGGGATGATGTGCAGCGTGTCCGCCGGAGCCGTCTTGCTCGTATCACTGGCAGAGGGCTGGACGCCGTGGGCAGTGTCAATTTGGATGAAAGCCTCCGGTACCATTTTGAATTTCACCGGCTCGCGCGACCACCAGTTGCCCCAAGTCCACAGGAGCTTGTCCCCCTGCACGGTGACGTGCTGTTTCCACGTCGGCGAAAAGAGAAACCCTTCCGGCGTGGCAATGAGACGGCTGGCTTCCCGATTTTCGTTGATGGCGAACAGCCGGTTCTCCGTGCCAACAATGTAGCAGTGATGATTGGGGTCGCCGTTGTCATACCAATCGCCAAGCAGGGATTTCTCCCGCACAGTCAGCGCCTTTTCATCCGCCTTGCCCGGCACTTCCACCAGACCGCAAACCGGATTCGCCCCGTCCGTGTTGTCGTTCCACTTCCCGGTGTCGAGCATCTGGATATAAATTTCATTGCCGCCGCTGTTGCTCGGCTCACCGACGCTCCAGTTGAAATAATTTGCCCGGACATCCGTCACCGCCCGAAAGGCTCCGCCCGGCCCTTGCCGATAAAATCCCAGCCACAAGCTCCGGTTCGTGCCGCCGTAATCACCGAACTTGGAAAATGCCCAAGCCTGTTCGGCCTGATTCTGGATGACCGCCAGCGTGCCACCGAGTTGTTCGGCGGCCGCCTCGCTCGCCGACCAGGTATCGGACGTGAGCAGATAATAATCATGACCGTTGGCCGGATTGGTGATGGGGCCGGCGATGACATCCGCGCGGGAATTGACGGCGGTCATGACCAAAAACGCTGTCGCCATGACCAAAGTGGTTTTTGTCTTCATAATTTTCATCAGTCGCAGCAGGTCATTTCATTCGGTCAGGCTGCCCGTTGAAATTCTCGGCGCGGCCTTGTCCGAAACCTTCTGGTTGGTTTCGTATTTAGCCGGCTGGCGCGACCACCAAGTGCCGTTGCTCCACAAAATCTTGTCCTTGGCGATTTCCCCATACTGGCGGTCGGCGTCATAAATCACATCGTCGCCTTTCATCACCAGCCGCGCCGCGTGGCGATCGTGCGTGATGAGAAAAAGATTGTTGTCCGTGCCGGCAATCCACGCCATCCGGTCGGGTCGCCCGCTTTCATACCAGTTGCCGACGAGCGCTTTTTCCTTGGACGTGAGCGCCTTCTCGGCGGACTTGCCCGGCACCTCAACCACCGCGTTGAGCGAGGTCCATTCCACCGCGTCGTTCCAAGCGCCACAGTTCTGGGAGTCGGTCCACATATGCACGCAGTCCTCCACGCCGCCGCCGTTGTCCGGCTGGCCACTGTTCCAGTTGACATAATCCAGCTTGGAGCCGTCCAGCCACACGAACGGCCCGCCCGGATTTTGCCGGCGCAAGCCAACCCACAGGCTGCGCAACTTGTCACCGTCATGGCCGAACTTGGCATAGACCCATTTCTGCTCCGCCGCGCTTTTGATGATGGCGAGCGTCCCGCCGAGGTTCTCCGCCTCCGCTTCCGCCGCCGACCAACTGCCCGGCGCGAGCAGATAATAATCATGGCTATTGGCGGGATTGGTGATGGGGCCGGCAATCACTTCGGCACCAGCCGGCCAGGCCACGAGGGCGAGAAGAATAACCGCGCTACGGACAATCAGGGTGGTTTTCATAATGAGTTAGACGGGGACGGTCACCATATGCTCCACGAAAATAATTCCAATCGGAAGATTCACGGGAGGCATCCAGTGTTCGACCAGCAAAGAGAGACGGTGTTCGATGTTTTCCACGCGAAGGCGCGAAGACGCAAGGTTAGAAAGGACAATGGCATGGTTGTGGGCGGCTTTTGAATCCTGAAATGATTCCAGCCTGTCAGGCTGGCGGGAAGGCGTAAGCTGGGAATTCAACGCCAAGCCGGGTTCAAACTTAATTCCCCTCACCCCAGCCCTCTCCCCGTTTGGGCGGGGAGAGGGAGTCAAAGCCGCCGCTCACCCGACCGCCAACTCGGACGCCACGGCCTCGCCACCGTGGCGGACGCTGATCGGCAACATGAATTCGCGGGGATGCGCGGCGGAAAGATTGGTCAGCATCTGGCCGGAGATGATGTGGAAGCTCTGCGCCCACGCGAGCGGCGTGTTGTGGCCGGTCTGGTCGCCGAGATACATTTCGGGCACCGCGCCGTCGGCGGTCATGTTTTTTTCGAGCAACTGGAAATAGTGGACGGCCTTGTGAAAATAATTCCGCCGCTGCACCCAGTCAAAATGCACCGGGTGGTGATGCTCGTCGAAATCATGGCCGTGCTCCGCGAGCTTGGCGTAACAGATCGCCAGCCACGCGAAGCCGAGCGGCCATTCGGCGGTCTGGTTCTCGCCGGGCACGAGGCCCTTGCCGCAATACACGTCGCCGGGATAACGGCACACGCCGCGTTCGCCGACGAGGTGCGTTTCGAGATTGTGCAGGATGACTTTCTTGGTGTGGAAATCCACGATGTTGTAGGGCCAGATGAGGCTCAATTGCGACAAGTCATACGGGCGGCTGGCGGACTCGCGCGGCAGCACGCGCGCCAAGGATTTTCTGCCGTCGGCGATCATGCGCTCGCTGATCGGCACATAGTGGCTGATGTCGATCTTGTGCCGGTATTTGTAATCGTAGTAGCCCTGGTCGAACCACATCATCAAACCGCCGAGCACCGCGCCGAAGCTGCTGGCGTGTTCCTCCGGGCCTTCCTCCCACATCCCGTAATCCGGCTCGAAGCCCATGTTGAAAATGTAATTGCGGATGTGGCTCAATAGGAAAAAATCCTCCTGCTTGAACCGGAAACCGTAACCCTTCTTGATCAGGTCGCCCATCTTATACATGAACAGCCCATACACATCCAACTGATGATGCCCCCACGCGTCGGTGATGGTGTCCAGCGTGGTGGGATGCACGCGCGCGGGCATGAACTGGCCGGTCTGATGCCGCACGTCCGGCTTGATGATGGACGCCTGGATGATGCGCGAATGAAACTTTTTGAAGATGTCCAGCACGAGGCGGAAACTCTCGACCATTTTGTCAAAGCAGCCGAGATATTCGTTCGCGTAGGTGGCGAACATGATATCGCGGATCCAGAAAACATTGTAGGCATCGCCCGAACCATCCTCGGCGGAATACGGGCTGGCGATGTAACCGCCGTTCGGGCGACGCATCCGTTCCAGATGCAGGTGCGAAATCTTGAGGCGTTCCTCCAACGGCTGTTCGTGGAATGTCTTCATGGTGATTGAGTGTCTCCTGGCATCGCGCTCATTTTGACAATCTCCTTGTTTGGAGAGCGCAACGACACGGACAATTTGCCCTTATTCGCAAAAGAAGCAAGTCTGGGATGAAGGCAACCGCCGGCGAAACGGAATCAGAGGAATGGCACCCCAAGATCCGCGAGCGCGGGATCGCTGTCGCTGACGATTTTGCGCATCTTCTTCACGGCGGCCTTGAGGCTGCGCGCGCCAAAAAGACTGGTGCCGGCGACAAAGGTGTCCGCCCCCGCCCGCGCGCACTCGGCAGCGGTCTGGTTGGTGATGCCGCCGTCCACTTCGATGCGGTATTTCAACTTGCGCTCGCGCCGCCACGCGTCGGCTTGCTGGATTTTTGGCAGGCACTCGTGGATGAAACTTTGTCCACCGAAGCCGGGGTTGACGGTCATCACGAGGAGCAAATCAATCTTGTCCAGAAACGGCGCGGCGGCGGCGATGGCCGTGGGCGGGTTGACGGCGAGGCCGGCTTTCAGGCCGAGGGATTTGATTTTCCAGAGGAGCGCCGGAACTTTCTCGGCCAGCTCGACGTGGATGGTCAGTTGATCCGCGCCGGCCTTGACGAACGGTTCAAATAATATCTCCGGCTGGCCGCACATCAGGTGGACGTCGAAAAAAAGGTTCTTTGCAAACGGCCGCACGCCCCCCACGACGCCGGGGCCGAAGGAGATGTTCGGCACGAACTGGCCGTCCATGATGTCGAGGTGCAGCCAGTCCGCGCCGGACGCGGCGACGCGCGCGGCTTCCTTGCCGAAGCGCGAGTAATCCGAGGCGAGCAGTGACGGGGCGATGATCATGGTGGCAAATTCAATCAGTTGTTATTCCGGCGCGGGAATTAAAACCAAAAACTCAAAACTTAAAACTAAAAACTGATTTTATTTGCCGTCGAGGCAGTCGCGGATGGTCTTGACCAGCGTCTGCGGCAGGTAGGGTTTCTGAAGATAGAGGATGCCGGGCTCCAGCTTAAAATCCTTGCCGAGCGTGTCCGCGCCGTAGCCGCTGGTGAAGATGACCTTCATCTTCGGGGCGTCGCGCCAGATGTGTTCGGCAATCTCCCGACCGTTCAGGCCGCCGGTCATGATGATGTCGGTGAAGACGAGCTTGATCTCGTCCTTGTATTCCGCCCAGATATTAAGCGCGCCCGGGCCATCGACCGCCTCGAAGACGCGGTAGCCATGCCGGCGCAGCTCGCGCGTGACAAAATCACGCAGGTCGCGCTCGTCCTCGACGACGAGGATGGTCTCGGTGCCGCCACGCTGACGGAACTGCGTCTCCGCCGTGCCGGGCGGGGCGATGGGCAAATCCGTCGCCGGCAGAAAGACGTGGAAGGTCGTGCCCTTGCCCAGTTCGCTCTCGACCTGGATCCAGCCCTGATGCTGCTTGACGATGCCGAAGACCGTGGCGAGGCCGAGGCCGGTGCCCTTGCCCAGTTCCTTCGTGGTGAAAAACGGCTCGAAAATGCGCGACAAAATTTCCGGCGGAATGCCGTCGCCGCTGTCGGCATGGCTCAGGCATACGAATTTGCCCGGCCGCGCCTCGACAAACTGCCGGGCGTAGGCGTCATCAATGAGCCGGTGGCTGACGCGGATGTTCAACTGCCCGCCCTTGGGCATGGCGTCGCGGGAATTGACGGAAAAGTTCAGCAGGATCTGCTCCATCATGCCGGAATCAGCCTCGACGACGGCGGGTTCGCCGCTGAAATTAATCTGGAGCGAGATATCGTCGCCGAGCAACCGCGCGAGCATCTCGGACATCCCGCCGACGAGCTGGTTCAGGTCAATGGGCTGCGGCTGCGCCACCTGCTTGCGCCCGAACGCGAGCAGTTGACGCGTGAGGCCGGCCGCACGCTCGGAGGCCTGCTTGATCTGCTGCGCGGAAACCATCGCCTTCGGCTCCATTTTCTGCATGGTGAGCAGCGTGGCGTGGCCGAGGACGACTGTGAGGATGTTGTTGAAGTCATGCGCGATGCCGCCGGCGAGCTGGCCGATGGCTTCCATCTTCTGCGACTGGCGGAACTGCTCCTCCAGCCGCCGCTGCTCGGTGACATTGCGGAAAAGACTCAACAGCAGGCGGGGTTTGCCGCCGAGTTCCACATAGGAATCAGTGATTTCAAACACCACCGACCGCCCGTCGTGCAGGACGTAGTCGCGCGCCCGCTTGCCCTGCAGCCGGCCAGCGCGGAAATTTTCCCGGTGCGCCTGCAACATCATGTCCCAGTCAGTGCTGGCGTCGTAAGTAATCGTGAACGGACGGCCTTCCAGCTGCTTCACCGGCAACCCGACCAAGTGCGCAAATGCGTCGTTCACGGCCACGATGGTGCCGTTCTCGTCAGTGAGCCGCATCCCGTCCACGGAATTTTCCCAGACGGAGCGGAACAGGCTCTCCGAGCTGCGCCGCGCGGTCTCCGTCGTCACGCGCTCGGTGATGTCGCGGACGTGGAAGAGCAGCGCGGGCCGCTCCTGGTATTCCACGCGCACCACGCGGATCTCCACCGGCACCGAGCGGTTGTCCACGCGGCGGCTCTCGCTTTCAATCCAGGAAATCTCGCCAGTGGCGAGCCGGTGAAAATCCGCACGCGCGATTTCGCGGCGCTCAGCGGGCACGAGTTCCTCGATGGCGTTCCGGCCGATGAGCCAGCCGCGCTCCACGCCGTGCAGCGCGCACGCGGCGCGGTTCGCGTCGAGGACGTTGCCCATCATGTCCTCGACAAAGATCGCGTCGGGGGAATTCTCGAAGAGTTCCCGGAAGCGCCGCTGGCTCTGGCGCAGCTCGTCCTCGGCGCGGATGCGTTCCAGCGCGCCGCCACACTGGTCGGCGAGGGTCTGGAGCGTGCGCAAATCGTCCCGCGTATAGGTGCCGGCCAGCCGGTTCTGGATGAACAGCACGCCGATGACCTTTTCGCCCTTGCGGATGGGGGCGATCATCGTGACGCCTTCCCGGTCGCCCGTCTCGGCGGCGGCGATCAACTCCGCGCCGCGCATGATGACGCGCTGGACGAGGGCGTTCGCCGTCCGGGGCTGCGGCGTCGCGGGGATTTCCACACGCTTGCCCTCGATGGTGGCGATGGTCATCAGCGCATGAACCTCATCCCGGTCCGCCACATACAAGTCCAGCGAGAAATCGTCCCAGTGGAACAGCTCGTCCGCCGCCTCGCAGATGAATTTCGCCGCCGCACCCGGGATGGAGACCGCGCTCAACTGGTGGCTCAACCGCCCGAACACCGCGTTCAGGTGCGCGGCGCGGCGGCGCTCGGTCACGTCGGTGGCCATCGCCAGCGCGCACAGCCGGCCCTGAAAGGCCAGCGGCGTCCAAACGACTTCCATGTCCATCACGCGCCCGGACTTGTGCCGATGCTGCCAGACCACGCCCCGGTTTTGGGTTTCGTTGATGGCATCGCCGGCGTGCTGCTCCTTCCCCGCCGCGCGCAGGTCGTTCAGCTTCATGCGGAGAAATTCCCCGCGGCTGAAACCATAATGCAGCACGGCGGCCTCATTCACCTCAATGATATCCAGGCTCTCCAGGTCGAAAACCCACATCGGATGCGGGTTGCCCTGGAACAGCAGGCGATATTGTTTTTCGCTCTGGCGCAGGTCGGCCTCAGCGGCGGCGCGGCGGACGCGCTCCGCCACCTCGGCGACGGCGCGCTGGATGGCGGACGGCAGGCGCTCGCGCTTCTGCTTGAGGACATAATCGGTTGCGCCGGCCCTGAGCGATTGGACGGCGATCTCCTCGCCGATGGTGCCGGACAGCAGGATAAACGGCGTGTCCCTGTCCTCCTTCCGCACAATTTCCAGCGCCTCGACCCCGGTGAAATCCGGCAGCCGGTAATCGGCCAGGATCAGATCCCATTTCGTCTTCGCAATGGCGGCGAGAAAGTCGGCGCGGTTGCTGACCAGGGTGAGTTCTGCCGCAACGCCCGCCAAGTCAAGCTGGTCGCGCACCAACTGGGAATCCAGCGGATTATCCTCCAGGTGCAGGATGCGGAGCTTTTGGTTCATGCCGGTTGGTCGCGCAAGTATCCGCACAAACAACCAGCCCGCCGCCCAAAAGTAAAGCGGGATGATATAAGACCGGAAGATGCATCAAATTGCCGCGCTTTTCGCCGTTGACATTCCGCCGCGCTCCTTTAGTCTTGCCGGCTCTTTAGCAAACAAATTTAAGAAACTATGCCGAATACGAAATCAGCCGAACGCCGCATGCGCAACAGCGCCCGCAAGAACCTCCAGAACAGCAGCGTCAAGTCCCGCCTGCGCCGCACCGAGAAGGAGTTCCGCGCCTCCGTCGCCGCCGGCAAGCCGGACGAAGCCGCCAAGCTCCTCCCCGGCGTCTTCTCTGCGTATGACAAGGCCGTCAAGGTCGGCGCCATCGCCCGCCCCACCGCCAACCGCAAGAAATCCCGCCTCGCCGCGAACCTCAAGGTCAAGCCCGCCGCCGCGAAGTAAGCCTTTTTCGGAATTTCCTTTGCCCGCCTGCTGTGGCTTAATGGCCGCTCATGCGGGCAATTTTATTTTTTCTCTTCGCCGCGTTCGCCACCCGCGCGGTCGCCGGCGAACGCGCCGCGCCGGCGGAACTTGCCGGCCAGACGTTTATCCACGACCCCTCCACCGTCATCCGCGACGGCAGCAATTGTTTCGTCTTCGGCACCGGGCCAGGCATCGGCATCAAGTCGTCCCCGGATTTGACCCGCTGGGAAAACGCCGGCAGCGTCTTCCGCCATTCCCCGGAGTGGACCCGTAAGGTGGCCCCAGGCAGTTGGACGCATTTCCGTTCTTCCGGGGACAGTTTTTGGGCGCCCGACATCATCCGCGTGAACGGAAAATATTTTCTCTACTACTCCGTCTCCACCTTTGGCCGGCAGACCTCCGCCATCGGCCTGGCGGAAATTGCCACCCTCAATCCGGCGGCGGAAAATCATGTCTGGATGGATCGCGGCCCCGTCATCACCTCCACCACCAACAGCGCGTTCAACACGATTGACCCCAGCGCATTTCTCGACCGCGACGGCAAACTCTGGCTCGCGTTCGGTTCCTACTGGCAGGGCATCTTCCTCACCGAGCTGAATCCGGCGACCGGTTTGCGCGTCGCCACCAACTCCCCCCTCTGCCATCTGGCGTGGAACCGCAGCATCGAGGCCGCCTGCTTAACGCGGCATGACAACTTTTATTACCTCTTCGTCAACTGGGGCGAATGCTGCAAGGGCACCAACAGCACCTACGAAGTCCGTGTGGGCCGCGCCGGGAAAATCACCGGCCCGTATCTCGACCGCACCGGCAAAGACCTCGCCGCCGGCGGCGGCTCGCCGTTCCTCGCAAGCAGCGGACGTTTCATCGGCCCCGGCCACATCGGCATCGTGGACGGCGGGCCGACCAACGGACCGACGCGGTTCAGCTATCATTACTACGATGCCGCCACGCAAGGACGCTCGCGGCTCGCGCTGGGAACGCTGGACTGGACGGACGGCTGGCCGGTGGCGGTGAGCCTGGCAACGAATGACTGGCAACTGGTCTGGGCGGATGAATTCAACACCAACGGCGCGCCCAATCCCGCCAACTGGAACTTCGAACGCGGCTTCGTGCGCAATCACGAACTCCAATGGTATCAGCCGGAAAACGCCTTTTGCACGAACGGCCTGCTCGTCATCGAGGCGCGCACCGAACACATACCCAATCCGAATTACACCACGAACAGCTCCGACTGGCGGCAGGCGCGTCCGTGGATTGACTGCACTTCCGCCAGCCTCACGTCGCGACGGCTGCACGAGTTCACCTACGGGAAGTTTGAAATGCGGGCGCGCATCGACACGCGGCCCGGAAGCTGGCCAGCGTTCTGGACGCTCGGTGCCAAGCGCGACCTCCGCTGGCCGGCATGCGGAGAGATTGACATCATGGAGTTTTACACCGGCACGGTGCTGGCGAATTTCGGCTGGCAGTTGAACGGCCAGACCAAATGGCTGGCGCAAAAGAAACCCATCAAGGATTTCGGCGAGGCCGCGTGGTCAGAGCAATTCCACATCTGGACGATGGAATGGGATGAGCAGAAAATTGACCTGTTCCTCGATGGCCAGTTGATGAACCACCTGAACCTCACCGCCGCGGACAGTGCGGATCAAGGCAATCCGTTTCACCGTCCAGAATACCTCATCCTCAATCAAGCCGTCGGCGGCGACTGTGGCGGCGATGCTACGCAGACGCAGTTTCCCATCCGTTACGAGATTGACTGGGTGCGCGTTTATCAGCACGCGAAGTAAAGGCTTTGGTCCTAATGCCGTCTTCTTAATCGTAATCTGAACCGCAATCTCCGGGGAAAGGAGATTATGATTACGATCAGGATTGGAGTCGGTGGTTCCTTCCTTTAATTATCTGGTCATTGGGTTATCCTCCGCGCCTGTGTTAAGGACCCTGCGCAAAGCCGAATACGCCGAGCTGATGATTCTCTTTTTCATCCTCGCGGCGGGCATGGGCATCTGGTTCGTCCCGCTCGGCGGCATTCTCGACGCGTACGGCTTGCACGGCATCAAGCCGTTCGCCTTCGCCGCGTCGGCGGTGGCAGCCTTCATTTCGCCGCTCACCTTCGGTGCCATGGCCGACCGCCATGTGCCGCCGGCAAAAGTGCTGCGCGGACTTTCCCTCACCGCCGGCATCCTGATGGCGCTCATCAGCGCAGCGTTGCAACTGCATTGCCGCGCGTGGTTCATCCTGCTGCTCATCCAGGTCTTTTATCTCGCCTACTCGCCGATGTTCAGCATCGCCACGGCGCTGGTGTTCGCCCGGCTGGAAAATGCGAAAAAAGAATTCGGCCCCATCCGCGCGCTGGCGACGCTCGGCTGGGTCGCGGGCGCGGTGCTCATCAGCGCGTTGTCGCTGGATCGTTCCGCGTATGCCGGCTATCTCGGCGCGACGGTGTGGCTGCTGGTGGCGCTGTTCACCTATTATTTGCCGGAATTGAAAGTGCCGCCCGCCGTGGAACATCTTTCATGGCACGAACGCCTCGGGCTGGACGCGTTAACGCTTTTGAAAAACCGGCAGGTGCGCTCGGTCTTCATCGTCACCACGCTGTTCAACATCCCGCTCGCCGCGTTTTATCCGTATGGGCCGACGCATCTGCACGATCTCGGCTTCACGCACACGAGCGGCTGGATGGGGCTGGGCCAGGTCACGGAGATCATCGCGATGTTCGGCCTCGCGTGGCTGCTGGCGAACTGGCGGCTGAAATGGATCTTTGTCGGCGGCCTCAGCTTCGGCGTGGCGCGCTTTGCGGTCAGCGCGCTGAACACGGAACCATCACTGCTGCTGGGCATCACGCTGCACGGCGCGTCGTTCGTGCTGGTGTTCATCACCGCGCAGATATTCCTCGACCAGAACATTGATCCCTCTTGGCGCACGCGGGCGCAGGCCTTGCTCACCTTGATGAATGGCGGCATCGGCAACCTCATCGGCTACCTTGGCACCGGCTGGTGGTTCGATGCGTGCACCCGCGCCAGCCATACGCGCTGGCCGGTGTTCTGGGGCGGACTCTCGGCGCTCGTGGTGGTGATCCTGGTTTATTTTCTGACGGCCTATCGCGAACCGGTGTTGAAGCAGAAATAAAAACTACTCCGCCAGGATCGTCTCGATGTGCGCCAACTCCGCCGCGCTGAAGTTCAGGTTTTTCACCGCGCCCACGCAATCGTCCACCTGCGACACTTTGCTCGCGCCGATGAGCGCGCTCGTCACCACCTTGTGCCGCAACACCCACGCCAGCGCCATCTGCGCCAGCGTCTGCCCGCGCGCCGAGGCGAGGTCGTTCAGCTTGCGCGTCTTCGCGAGTACCGCGTCCGTGATGTGTTCGGGACGGAGAAACCGCGGGTCGTGGCCCGCGCGCGAGTCGGTGGGAATGCCGTTGAAATAGCGGTCGGTCAAAACGCCCTTGCCCAGCGGCGAAAATGCGGTGCAACCGATGCCTTCTTTTTCCAATACGCCCAACAACTCCGGTTCCACCCAGCGGTCGAGCATGGAATAACGCGCCTGATGGATGAGACACGGCACGCCCAGCTCACGCAGGATTTTCGCCGCGCATGCCGTCTCGGCGGCGGGATAATTTGAAATACCCGCATACAGCGCCTTGCCGCTTTTCACCGCGTGCGCCACGGCACCGAGCGTTTCTTCGAGCGGCGTGCCGGGGTCGAAGCGGTGCGAATAAAAGATATCCACGTAGTCCAA
Organism: uncultured Bifidobacteriaceae bacterium; assembly: GCA_964444085.1. Lineage (GTDB taxonomy): Bacteria > Verrucomicrobiota > Verrucomicrobiia > Limisphaerales > UBA11358 > UBA11358. The sequence continues at coordinate 27,695 of CAYUGC010000006.1, forward strand.
GCCCATTCGCTTGAGCGACTGGTCGAGCGACGCCAACAGATATTTGCGCGAACCCCATTCGCCATAGGGCCCCGGCCACATAAAATAGCCGGCCTTCGTGGTGATGATGAGTTCGTCGCGCCACGGGCGCAGATCGTCACGAAGAATTTTGCCGAAGGTGATTTCCGCTGAGCCGTCGGGCGGGCCGTAGTTGTTTGCGAGATCAAAACAGGTGAGGCCGAGGTCGAACGCCCGGAGCGCGATGGCGCGGGCATTTTCGCAGGAATCATTCGCGCCGAAGTTGTGCCACAACCCGAGGGAGAGCAGCGGCAGCTTTAAGCCCGAACGACCACACCGGCGGTAAAACTCCTTGTCAGCGTAGCGCGTGGCGGCGGGCGAATACATAATGGCGCGAGCTTAACGGGATGCCCTGCCGGCTTCGACAATAAAAACCGGCTTAGCCGGCGGACAAAAGTGGCGGCGGCGGATTCACCACGGCTTCTTTTGAAATTTAAGCAGATGAATATCCGCCTGAAGTTCCAACTAGCGCATTGACCTCGGTGACGTCTGGATGGATTATTTAGGAACCCTAAATAATCCACCGCATCGCTTTGCCTTTATGTCCCTGCATATTCGTCTCCGGATCATCGGAAGCCTGCTGCTAACCGCCATCAGTGCCCCCCTGTTTCCGCTCCAGGCGGCCGATCTGGTTCACCGCTATAGCTTCACCTCCGATGCCAATGATTCCGTTGGCACAGCGAATGGCGCCTTGCTCGGCGGCGCGACGGTTTCCGGCGGCGCGGTCGTGCTCAACGGCAGCAGCGCGTATGTGGATCTGCCCAACGGCCTCGTCTCCACGCTCACCAATGCCACCTTCGAAGTGTGGCTCACGGACAACAGCAGCGGCACTTGGGCGCGCATGTTTGATTTTGGCAACAACACTGCCGGCGAAGGAGCGTCCGGCACCGGCACCAGTTATCTTTTCCTTTGCCCGCAATCGGGCAACGGCAATCTGCGCGGAGCCATCACGATTGGCGGTGGCGAACAGCAGGTTAATTCCGCTGCGAGGCTGCCGGCCGGTTCACTCAAACATGTCTGTTGGACGATTGACGCGGCGACCCAAACGAGCCGGCTTTATGTGGATGGCTCGTTGGTGGCCGAAAACACCGGCATGCCCCTCAATCCGGCGTCGCTGGGATACACCTTGAACAACTGGATCGGGCGCTCGCAATTCAGCGCCGACCCCTATCTCAACGCCAGCATTACTGAATTCCGCATATACGACGGCCCGCTGACCGCGGCTGAAGTTCAAAACAATTACACCAACGGCCCGGAGGTTTCGCTGTTCGACGGCCCCGCCGCCATCACCACGCAGCCGCAAAACCAGACCGTCGCGGAGCTGTCTCCGGTCACTTTCCAGGTCAGCTACCGCGCCGCGCCTCCCGCCGGACTCCAGTGGCAGCGCAACGGCGTGAACATCCCCGGCGCGACCAGCAGCACCTACACGCTGGCGAGCGCCGCACTGACGAACAACGGCGCGGTCTTCAGCTTGGTGCTGACCAACAGCTATCTCGGCACGAACTACACCGCAACTTCAAGCAACGCCGTGCTGACGGTCATCGCCGACACCAATCCGCCGGTGCTCGTGCGCGCAGCCGGCCTGTTTCCCGGCGAAGTTTTGGTGACGTTCTCAGAGTCCGTGCGCGAAGACACGGCCACGAACAAGGCCAACTACGTCATCACCAGCGCCGGCGGTTCGCTCGCCGTCACCGGCGCGCGTTTTGGCAATACGGTTTCCAACATCATCCTCACCACCGCCGCGCAATCGCTCGGCACGAACTACACGCTCACGATCAACGGCGTGTGCGATCTCGCGGTGGCGGCCAACCTCATCGCCACCAACAGCCAGGCGAGCTTCATCGCCACCACCTTCACGACCACCGACATTGGCAATCCCGCAAGCGTCGGCACGTTCACCGCGGTATCGTCAAACGCCTTCAACCTCACTGCGTCCGGCAGCGGCATCAGCGGCACGAACGACCAGTTCACCTTTTGCGCCCAAAGCTACACGAACAATTTCGACGTGCAGGTACGCGTGGCGGTATTGAGCCTGGCCGGCACTTGGACGCGGGCGGCGCTGATGGCGCGCGACGGGCTGGCCACGAACGCGCTGTTTGCGGCGAGCGTGGCTACGCCCGGACCGGCGGGCTGCCATTTTGAATCGCGCAGCATGGTCGGCGGCAGCGCGGCGATGACCGGCGCGTTCCCGGTGAATTTTCCCGACACCTGGCTGCGGTTGCGCCGCGTCGGAAATGTATTCGACGGCTTTGCGAGCCTCGACGGTTTGTCGTGGGAATATCTCGGCTCGTCCACCATCGCGATGTCGAATGTCGTTCAACTTGGCTTCGCGCTCACCGCCGCAAGCACGAATACCAGCGCCACCGCGCAGTTCCGCGATTTTGCCAACGCCGGCGGCACGATCACGACGAACGCCGCCCTGCCCTTCGAGCCGCTCGGCCCGTGCAGCCGCCGCACGGCGCTGGTCATTTCGGAAATCATGTATAATCCACCCGCGTCGTGGCCCGGCGGCGATGACTTGGAATTTGTCGAGCTTTGGAACTCCGGCCTCATCACCGAAGACCTCACCGGCCACAAACTGGCCGGCGACATCAGCTATTCATTTCCAAACGGCACGACGATTGCGCCCGGCCAGTTCCTCGTCGTCGCCAAAAACCCTTCCGCCGCGCAAAGCTTTTACGGCGTTACCTGCCTTGGCCCTTACGCCAACAAACTATCCAACAGCGGCGGCACGTTGCAAATGCTCAACGAACTCGGCGGCATCCTGCTCGAAATCAGCTTCGACAACAAAGCCCCGTGGCCGGTCGCGGCGGACGGCACGGGACATTCGCTCGTGTTGAGCCGTCCGAGCTACGGCGAGAATGATCCGCGCGCGTGGTCGGCGAGCGACGTGATGGGCGGTTCGCCTGGCGCGTATGAACATTACGGCCGCGAACCGGCACGCGGCGTGGTGGTGAATGAAATTCTCGCGCACACGGATTTGCCACAGGTCGATTACGTCGAGCTGTTCAACACCCGCACGCAGGCCGTGGATTTGTCCGGCGCGTGGTTGAGCGACACGGCGGGCACGAACAAATACCAGATCGTCGGCGGCACGACGATTCCGGCACGCGGATTCCTCGCGTTCACGGAAACACAACTGGGTTTTGGCCTCAATGCCGAAGGCGAAAAGGTGATTCTAGTGAACTCCAACCTGACCCGCGTGCTCGACGCGGTGAAGTTTGACGGACAGGAAAACGGCGTGAGCCTGGGACGTTATCCCGACGGCGCGCCCGGTTTCCAGCGGCTGTCCACCGTGACACTGGGCACCAGCAACACACCGCCGCGTTTGTCGCCGGTCGTCATCAACGAAATTATGTATGCCCCGATTTCCGGGGATGACAACGACGAGTATGTGGAGCTTTACAACCGCAGCACCAACACCATAAACCTCGGCGGCTGGCAGTTGCAGGACGGCATCGGCTACACGTTCCCGTCCAACACGGTCATCACGGCGGGCGGCTACGTTGTCGTCGGCAAGAGCGTGACCAACCTGCTGGCAAAGTATTCGCAGCTCAACGCCACCAACACCTGCGGCGGCTTCAGCGGCAAACTTTCCAACAGCGGCGAACGGCTCGCGCTGGCGATGCCGGACGACATCGTCAACGACGGAGTGACGAATATTTTTTACATCGTGGTGAACGGAGTCACCTACGTGAACGGCGGACGCTGGGGCAAATGGAGCGCCGGCGGCGGCAGTTCGCTGGAGCTGATTGATCCCAATTCGGACACGCGCCTCGCCGCCAACTGGGCTGACAGCGACGAATCGTCCAAGGCCGCGTGGACGACGATTGACGTGACGAACATCATGGAGAATGGCCACAGCGCCGGTCAGGGCGACGCCAACCGGTTGGAATTCTATCTGCAAGATTCCGGCGAAGTTCTGGTGGACAACTTGGCTTTCTTGAGCAACGGCGGCGGCTCGCTGGTTTCCAATGGCAACTTTGAGAGCGGCACGAGCGGCTGGACGTTCGAAGGCGTGCTGCGAAACTCCTATGTTCAAAGCGGCGGGGGTGTCGGCGGCAGCCAGGCGCTCCACGTTGTTTCCGTCGGCCGCGGCGACACCGGCCCGAACAAGGTCGTCAGCACCCTGACATCCGCCGCCGCGACCGGCTCGCCCAACACCGGCACGATCCGCGCCTCGGTGCGCTGGCTCAAGGGATCGCCCTGGATCATGCTCCGTCCGCGCGGGCATTGGATGGAAGCAGTGCAGAAGTTGAACGTGCCGGCGAACTGCGGCACGCCCGGCTTGCCGAACTCGCGTTACGTCACCAATGCCGGCCCGGCCATCGTGGACGTTGCCCATTCACCGGTGCTGCCGGCGGCGAACCAGGCCGTGGTGGTCACCGCACGGGCGATTGATGCCGACGGCGCGGGCGCGGTCACGTTGAATTACCGTGTTGATCCGGCGACGAGTTACACGTCCGTCACGATGCTCGACAACGGCACGGGCGGCGACGCGGTGGCCGGCGACGGAATTTATTCCGCGACGATTCCCGGCCAGGGCAGCGGCGCGCTGGTGACGTTTTATATTTCCGCCACGGACACGCTGGCGGCGGCGAGCCGGTTTCCCGCCGAAGCGCCGACGCGCGAATGTCTCGTGCGCTGGGGCGAGCCGGCCTACGCGGGCAGCCTCGGCACTTACCGGCTCTGGGTCACGTCGTCCAACCTCACGTTCTGGGCGAACCGCGAGGTGAACGCCAACGACACGCTGGACGCGACGTTCGTCTATAACAACTGCCGCGTGATTTACAACGCGGACACGATGTATAGCGGCAGCCCGTTCCATGCGCCCAACGACAACGGCCCGCTCGGCTCGTTTGCGTGCGATTACGAGGTGAATTTCCAGCCGGACGACAAGTTCCTCGGCAGCGAGCCGTTTGTCCTCACCGCGTTTGACGTGTCTTCGGGGAATTTTTTTCTGAGCGAGCAGACCGGCCAGGCCGACCTCACCGGCGAATGGATCGCGCGCAAGTTGGGCCAGCAATACAATTACCGCCGCCACATCCACGCGGTGGTGAACGGCCAGCATCGCGGCACGATCTACGACGACGCCCAACAGCCCAACAGCGAGATGCGGGCGGAATATCATGCCAACGACGCCAATGGCCAGATCCGCAAGATCGAGGACTGGTTTGAGTTTGCGGACGACGCCCAGACGTTCAGCTACGTCACCGCCACCCTCACGCGTTACAACCAGTCCACCGGCGATATTGACGCCAAGCGCTACCGCTGGAACTGGATGCCGCGCGCGACGGACAATCCCAACGACTGGGCGGACCTCACCAGCCTCATCGCCGCCGTCAACGCCACCAACACCACGTCACCCGCTTACCTCAAACAGGTCCGCACCTGGATGGATGTGCCGAATTTTCTCCGGCCCATCATCACCCACCACGTCTGCGGCGACTGGGACAGCTACGGTTACGAGCGCGGCAAGAACATGTTCGCCTACAAGCCGGATAACCAAGGCTGGCGACTGATGTTATGGGACATCGAACTAGGCCTCGGCTGCTCTTCGAGCAAGCCGGCGACCGACAGCATCTACGACATTCTTGATCCAACGCTGCTGACGCTCATCACGAGCACTCCCGCCATCCACCGCGAATACCTGCGCGGCTTCCAAGAAGCGGTGGACACGGCGCTCCTGCCGGGCGTGGCCAACACAATCCTCGATGAACGCTACGCGAACCTGCAGCAGAACAACGTCGGCGTGAATTCGCCGGCCACGATTGAAAATTTCCTGACCGCGCGCCGGGCCTACCTGCTTTCGATTCTGCCGAACGTCACGTTCGCCGTGAGCAACGCCAGCTACCAGGTCATCACCGGCAGTAACACCATCATCATCACCGGCACCGGCCCGCTCAACGTCGAAAACATCCTCGTCAACAGCAACGCCTACGTCGTGACGTGGACGAGCCTCACCAACTGGAGCGTCACCGTGCCGCTGGCCGGCGGAACGAATGTGCTGAACATTGCCGCCACCGACCGCAACGGCAGCATTATCACCAATGCCACCGGCAGCGTGACGGCCAATTACACCGACAGCACCGTCGCGCCCGAAGGCTTCGTGGTGTTCAACGAAATTCAATACCGGCCGGCCACCAACGGCGGCGAGTATGTCGAACTGTTCAACGCGCACACGAATTACACGTTCGACCTCTCCGGCTGGAGCATCAACGGGCTGGGCTATACGTTCCCACCCGGCAGCACGATTGCCCCGCGCAGTTATCTGGTGCTGGCGGCGGATTCAGTCATCTTCAGCCGCACCTACGGAACTTACGCCTTTGACCAGTTCAGCGGCTCACTGGATACCGACGGCGAGACGCTCACGCTCTTCCGCCCCGGCACGGGCACAAATCAGATTGTCGTGAACCGCGTCCGTTACGAGGCCGCCGCGCCGTGGCCCGTCATCACGAATGGCGCGTCTTTACAGTTGATCGACGCCACGCAGGACAACCGCCGCGTGGCCAACTGGACGCTGGGCAGCACCAACACCGTCAGTCCGGTGCAACCGCCCTCGCCGCTGGCGCTCATGGCCTACAGCTATGGCTGGCGTTACACCCAGACCAACAACCTCGACGGCATCAACTGGATCGCCACGAATTACAACGACTCCGCCTGGCCCACCGGCCCCGGGCTGCTGGCGTTCGAGAACAACAGTTCCATCACCCCCTTCATCAACACCGTGCTCAACGACCCCCGGATTCCCACCAACGGCATGGCGGCCGGCCACGGCTATTATTTCCGCACTTCGCTGGTGCTCTCGAATAACCCAGCCGGCTATCAGTTCACCGTCGGCGCGCGGGTGGACGACGGCGCGGTGTTCTACGTCAACGGTGTGGAAGTCCAGCGCGTGCGCATGGCGGCGGCCGTCACCATCACCAATAGTTCCCTCACCACCGGCCAGCCGCCCAGCAGCGATGCCATCGCCGATGACACCTTCTCGATTCCGGCCACGGCCTTTGGGTTGGGAACGAATTATCTGGCTGTTGAAGTGCATCAAAGCGCCACCACCAGCAGCGATATCGTGTTCGGAATGTCGTTGACTGCGGTCTATACCAACACGCTCTCGGTGGCGAGTTCCGCGCTTTACACGCCGGGAGCGATCAACTCTGTCGCCGCCAATCTGCCGGTGTTTCCACCGGTGTGGCTCAATGAACTTCAGGCCGACAACGTCACCGGCCCGCTCGACAACAACAGCCAGCACGATCCATGGGCGGAGATTTTCAACGGCGCGACAACCAATTTCAGCCTCGCCGGTTATTACCTCACCGACACCTACACCAACCTGACGAAGTGGGCGTTCCCCACCAATGCCGCCGTTTCGTCCAACGGCTTCACGCTGGTGTGGTGCGACAACCAGACGAACCAAAACGCGACCAATTCCATTCACGCCGCGTTCACGCTCGCTTCCGGTGGCGGCAGGCTGGCGCTCAGCCGCGTCGTCAATGGCACCAATCAGATTGTGGACTACCTGAATTATTCCGGCCTGCCCGCCAACTGGAGCTACGGCGACGTGCCGGACGGCCAGCCGTTTTACCGCGGCAAAATGTCCTACGTCACACCCGGCACCAACAACAATGGCGCGTCCGCACCCATCACCATTTTCATCAACGAATGGATGGCCGACAACTCGCACACCCTCGCCAATCCCTACGGCAGCGCGCCTGACGACTGGTTCGAGCTTTACAATCCCGGCACGAATTCCGTTGACCTTGGCGGCTACTATTTGACGGGCACGCTGACGAACAAAACAAAATTCCATATTCCCACCGGAGCGCGTTACGTCGTCCCGGCCAACGGATTCCTGGTCGTCTGGGCCGACAACAACAACAGCCAGAACAGCACCAACCGCCCGGAATTGCATGTCAACTTCGCGTTGAAAAAATCCGGCGAGGCCATCGGCATCTTCGCCGCCGACGGCACGACGATTGACGCCGTCACTTTCGGCGCGCAATCAACCGACGTGTCCGAAGGCCGCTTCCCTGACGGCGCGGCGAACCGTTTCTTCATGCCCACGCCCACGCCCGGCGCGGCCAACCTCGTGCCCAACACCGCGCCCACGCTCGCGCCCATCACCAACCGCGTCGTCACGCTCGGCCAGACGTTGAGTTTCATCGTGAGCGCCACCGACACCGACCAACCGCCCCAGACCCTCACCTTCACCCTGACCAACGCGCCTGTTGGCGCGCAAATCGGCGCGACCAGCGGCGCATTCACCTGGACGCCCACGACCGCGCCGGCCACAAACTCCTTCACTGTCGTCGTCGCCGACAACGGCACGCCGAACCTGGGTGCCACGCGAAGCTTCACGGTCGTCACCGCGCCAATCCCGGTGCCCATGCCCGGCAGCCAGGCGCTGAACGGAAACCAGTTCACCTTCAGTTGGAACACGGTCGCGGGACAACAATTCCAGGTGGAAATCAAGGACGACTTAAGCGACGCGAACTGGACGCCCATCGGTGGGATCCTGACCGGCACCGGTGACCCGCAGGTCTTCACCAACGTGCTGGACGAATCCACCCGGCGGTTCTTCCGCCTGCGCGTGCTGCCGTGAAAAACAGGAAAGACCAGCGCGGACAGGTGGTCTTCGGCGGCGGGCAGGATTTCAACGGGAACATCTGGATTCACTTGCGCCGCCGCAATTCAGTCATCAGATTCAGGATGCCCTCGCGGATCTCAAACAATTCCTTCCGCGCCCCGGCCACCATCGCGTCGGGCAGGAGTTTTTTGGGGGCGACGGCTTCGAGGCCGGCCTGCGATTTGTGCAGGTGATCCAGCGCGCGTTTCAGGCAGGCCACTGTGAACGCCAGATCAGCCATGCCACGGTCTTCGGCAAGGCCGCTCAACGCGCCTGCCAGCTTCGCCCCGGTGGTTTGAAATTCAAAGATAAACTGCCACAAATCCTTGTCCTCCGTCTTTTCCAGCCCCAATTCGTCGGTCATTTTCCAATAATTCATCGCGCTTTTGGAGCACCGATGCTGGAGCGGATGCGCGATGTCGCCCTCCTCGGTGCGAATCCAGTCAATACCCTCGCGATGCGAATCAGGTTCGGGCGGCGGCGCGTTCAACGCCTCCTCGGTAATGCGGTTCATCTCCTCGATCCACTCTTTCTGCTCGCGTTGAACTTCCGGCGACAGCTCCTCGGCCTTGCCCCAGCCCATCTCCTTCGCGATTTTTTCCGCCGCGTCGTCCGCGTCGCCGTATTTTTCGAGCAGTTCCATGTATTTGTCCGTGCGTGCGTCCGACTCCTTCATCAGCTTCTCGTAATCGTGCTCGTCCCATTCCGCCTCCGGGTCTTTCTGGCCGCGCTTTTGTTTTTCAATGGCATCGGTCAGCGTCTGCATGAACCAACTCATGCCGTTGGCGGCGTCCTTCGCGCGCTGCGCCTCCTCGTCCGGCGTCAACCGCCATTCCGGCGTGGAAATCTGGAGTTCATAATCCGCGCTCTCGATGACCACGCGGCCGTTCAGCGCGTTGAACCATTCAAGATAAAGGCAGTTGGCCCAATGCGACGGCGGCTTGCCCTTGCCCTTCGGCCAATTCAAAAATTCCTCCATCGGCACCGATGGCACCCGCACCTTGCGCGACGCCGAGAGGTCGCCGATCATTCCTCTCTGAATAGGATTTAGCGAATCGAGGTGCGGATGCGCCACGCGCGGCAGCGGATTGGTGAACGTCAGCAGACAGCCCGCGAGATCGGGCCACGCGTTGCCCTTGAGTTCCAGCACGACCGGCGCGGAGCGGCCCTCCACCCAGATTTGGCCGTGCACGATGCCCTTGACGCGGTTATCAATCTCGCCGCGCACAACGCTGTCATGAAGTCGGAAAGCCATGCCCAATCCTGCCAAAGTTTGCCGGCGGGCGACAACATTTCCGTGAATTGCTCCCCCCGGCGTGGCCCATCATCAAGTGGACGTCTTTATCTTCGCGCCGGGCACCAACCGCTACCATGGCCGGCTGTGCAGCTTCGGCCAATGCCCGAAAGGCAAGCCGGAGTGCACCGTTCCCGGCTGCGGCGCGCAAACTTTTCTGCAGCTTTATGATGACTTCGCAATCCACCCGCGCGTCTTTGTCGAACAACCCTGCGTGACACTTTATCAAACACCGGAGATTTAGGGCGGTTTAAGTAATTCTGTGGCCCTACGAAAGCAGCCAACGGCCACCGACTATTTCCCTCTCCCAGTGGGAGCGAAGTGAACCTCCGGTGGTGGGGTAAGTGTCCGCAAGACGGATGCGGGTGGTTCAGGGGTTCAAAGCGCGAACTTTGGTTGGGAGAATTCTCACCCGGGCCCTCCTCCGAGGGTTGGGGAAGACGCAGCCGTTTTTCACCCAAAAGATAGTGGCTTTTCCCGCCAATCAAATTGACACGCTTTGCGAAAACCGTTAATCATTCGCCCTTACTTATGCAACCCATCCAACTCCAGTGGATTGATTATACCATCCTGATCGCTTACGTGGGCTTTGTGCTCGGCATCGGCTGGGCGCTCTCGCGCTACATGAAAACGTCGGCGGACTTCCTCACGTCCGCCCGGTCCATCCCGACGTGGGTGACGGGCCTGGCGTTCATCTCGGCGAACCTCGGCGCGCTGGAACTCGTGGGCATGGCGGCGAGCGGCGCGAAATACGGCATCAGCACGGCGCATTTCTACTGGGTGGGCGCGATTCCGGCGATGATCTTCCTGGCGGTGTTCATGATGCCGTTCTATTACGGCTCCAAGGCGCGGTCGGTGCCGGAATACCTGCAGATGCGCTTCGACAACCGCGTGATGGGGCTGAACGCCATCGCGTTCGCGGTGATGACACTGTTCGCCTCGGGCATCTCGATGAATGCGCTGGCGAAGCTGCTGAACCAGTTGCTGGGCTGGAATTATGATTTCGCCTTGTGGATCTGCTCCGCCGTGGTGCTGCTCTACGTTTTGAAGGGCGGTTTGACCTCGGCCATTTACACCGAGGTGCTGCAGTTCTTCATGATCGTCCTCGGCTTCGCGCCGGTGGTTTATCTCGGCCTCAAGGACATCGGCGGGTGGAAAGCGATGAATACTTCGTTGAAGACGGTCGCGACGAACAATGGTTTCGCCGACAACGCCTGGTCGAGCGCGTGGCAGCCGCTGATCGGCGGGCCGTCGCACAATCCGATGGGCGTGGATATCTTTGCGATGGTGTTCGGCCTCGGCTTCGTGCTGAGCTTCGGCTACTGGTGCACGAATTTCCTCGTGGTGCAGCGCGCGATGGCGGCCAAGAACATGACGGCCGCCCGCAACACGCCGATCGTGGCGTCCATCCCGAAGATGTTTTTCCCGTTCCTCGTGATTGTGCCCGGCATGATCGCCGTGGTGCTGGCCACGCTGCCGGACAAGAATTATCGCATTCCACCGCCGCCGATTGCGCAGGCGAAATATGCGCAGGCGATTGATGAAGTGAAGGCCGCCACGCCGGAAAACGCGGCCACCGCCATCACGGGCATCGGCACCACGCTCGGCGCGAAGGTGGATGCGGGCAAGCTCACCAGCCTCATCACGGACAATGCCAAGAGCAAATTGTCCGACGCGCAGATCAAGACGGGCATCTACAACAGCATCGCGGAAAACGATTATGACGGCGTGATCTTCTCGCTGGTGAAGAAGTATTGCCCGGCGGGCCTGCTCGGTCTGGCGCTCACCGCCCTGCTTGCCTCGTTCATGTCCGGCATGGCGGGCAACGTCACGGCGTTCAACACGGTCTGGACCTACAATCTTTACCAGGCGTTCTTCGTCAAGGGCAAGAGCGACACGCATTATTTCTGGGCCGGCAAGGTCACGACGATCGCCGGCATTCTGCTGAGCATCGCCTGCGCGTATTTCGCCAAGCAATATAACAATGCGATGGACATCATCCAATTGGTGTTCGGCTTCGTGAACGCGCCGCTGTTCGCGACGTTCCTGTTGGGCATGTTCTGGGCGCGCACCACGGCGACGGGCGCGTTCTTCGGCCTGTTCGGCGGCATCGCCAGCTCGGCGGTGTTCCATGCGCTGACGATCGCCAAGGGCAATTTGCCCGGCGTGAAGGGCGGTTACATTTCTGTCGTCTCGACGTTCCCGAGCGAGATGGCGCAGAACTTCTGGCTGGCGTCGTTCGCCTTCACCGTCTGCCTCGTGCTGACGCTGGTGATCTCGCTGGCGACCGCGCGGACGAAGACGGACGCGGATTTGAAGGGCCTGGTCTATTCGCTCACGCCCAAGACCGTGGATCACAACCAGCCGGTCTGGCAGCGGCCCGCCGTCGTCGGCGTGGTGCTGCTCATCGTGTGCGTGATCCTGAACTGGTATTTCTGGTGAACCAACCTCAACCCCCAACTGAAAGACTAAATTTATGGGACTAGATATCCGCTGGCCAATCGGCCTTATGTTCACACTCATCGGCCTGCTGCTCACCGGCTACGGCGCGGTGAAAGCCGCCGACTCGATGTCGCTCGGAATCAACATCAACCTGATCTGGGGCATCGTGCTGCTGGCGTTCGGGGTGTTCATGCTGGCCGGCGCCATCAAGGGCAAAAAGAATCCGCCGTCGGCCTGATTGGCGGCGCGGCAAACAATTGACAAATGGCGGCTGGCTTATCGCCGCCGCCATTTTTATTATCCACCGACAAACTGAAAATTTATGACGCTCAAAGAACTGACCGCCCACATCACCGCTGAATTTCAAAAGACCTACGGCCGCGCGCCGCGCTGGATCGCCGCCGCGCCCGGCCGCGTCAACGTGATCGGCGAACACACCGATTACAACGACGGCTTCGTGCTGCCGATGGCCATCGAGTTCTACACCATCATGGCGGCAGACAAACGGCCCGACGGCATCAACGTTATCACCTTCCGCAGCACCTCGCAGCCGGACGCCGCAACGGTGGACCTGTCCGCGCCCGTCAAACCCGCCGCGCCGAAGTGGGGCAATTATCCGCGCGGCGTCGTCGCCGGCTTCCTGGCGCATGGGGCGCATCTTGTCGGACTGGACGTGCTGGTGCATTCGACCGTGCCGCTGGGCAGCGGTTTGAGCAGCAGCGCCGCGCTGGAAGTCGCCACGGCGACGCTGCTTGAAGCCGTCACCGGCAAGACGATTGACCCGGTGGAAAAAGCGTTGCTCGCGCAGAAGGCGGAACACGATTTCGCCGGCGTGCCCTGCGGCATCATGGATCAGTTCATTTCCGCACTCGGCCGCGAAGGCCATTTGCTCCTGCTCGACTGCCGCACACGCAAGACCGAACTCGTGCCGATGAGCGACCCGTCCGTGGCGCTGCTCATCATCAACACGAACGTGAAGCATGAATTGAGCGGTGGCGAATACGCCGAACGCCGCGCGCAATGCGAGGAAGCCGCCGCCAAGCTCGGCGTGAAGTCGCTGCGCGATGTCACGGCGGAACAACTGGAGAATAACAAAGGCAAATTGTCCGAGCTGGTTTTCCGCCGCGCCCGCCACGTCATCGGCGAAATCGAACGCACCACGCACGCCGCCGAAGGCGTCCGCCAGAACAACTGGCCGACCGTCGGCCAGTTCATGTATGCCAGCCACGCCGCGCTGCGCGATGATTACGAAGTGAGCTGCGCCGAACTCGACGCGGTGGTGGAGATCGCCGAGGACATCGGCTACAAAGGCGGCATCTACGGCTGCCGCATGACCGGCGGCGGCTTCGGCGGCTGCTGCGTGGCGCTGGTGAAGGCGGATTGCGTGGAAAGCATTTCCAAAACCATCGCGGCGGAATACAAGAAGAAGACCGGCATTGACGCCACCATTTTCAGTTCACGTCCGGCGGCGGGCGCGACGATTTTGAAAAGCTGACCCGGCGGATTTGATTCCATTTTGAAAAACAAAAACGGCGCGGTGAGGTCACCGCGCCGTTGGCTTTTAGAGCATTTCCATAAATCCTGTAGCGCGGCGTTTACGCCGCTTCAGCATCGCCTTGCAAATCCACGTTGAAGCGGGCT